>JALWKC010000212.1 GCA_026996795.1 Lysobacterales bacterium
CGCTTGTGCAGTTCATCTTCCAGGTGCAACAGTTTTTCCATTTCCCCTTCCATCATTTTGGAGACGGGGATGCCTGTCCACTTGGAAACCACTTCCGCGATTTCGTTTTCACCCACTTTGTTACGCAGCAGCTGCATTTGTTTGTCGCCGCTTTGTTCGGCCTTTGACGCTTCCTCGATTTTCTTTTCCAGCTCGGGAATGACGCCGTACTGGAGCTCGGAGATGCGCTGCAAGTCGTGGGCACGCATGGCGTTATCCAACTCGATTTTGGCGCGGTCCAGCTCTTCCTTGAGGTGCTGGGAACCTTGCACCATGGCCTTTTCCTCTTGCCAGATTTTTTCCAGCTTGTTGAATTCCTCTTCCATTTCGGCGATTTTTTCGTCCAGCTCCGCCAGGCGTTTCTGAGACGCTTCGTCCTTTTCCTTTTTCAGCGCTTCGCGCTGGATTTTCTGCTGGATCAGGCGCCGTTCCAGGCGGTCCAGGGCTTCTGGCTTGGAATCAATTTCCATGCGGATGCGGCTGGCCGCTTCGTCCATCAGGTCGATGGCCTTGTCGGGCAGCTTGCGGTCGGAAATGTACCGGTGCGACAGGGTGGCCGCGGAAATCAGCGCCGGGTCGGAAATGTCCACGCCGTGGTGGATTTCGTACTTTTCCTTCAGGCCGCGCAAGATGCCAACGGTGTCTTCCACGGAAGGCTCACCCACATACACTTTCTGCATGCGGCGTTCCAGTGCCGGGTCCTTTTCAATGTACTGACGGTATTCGTCCAGGGTGGTGGCGCCAATCATGCGCAGGTCTCCACGGGCCAGGGCTGGTTTGAGCATGTTGCCCATGTCCATGGCGCCATCGGTTTTGCCGGCACCGACGATGTTGTGCAATTCGTCGATAAACAGGATGACGTTGCCTTCCTGCTTTTCGATTTCGTTCATCAGGGCTTTCAGGCGTTCTTCAAAATCGCCACGGTATTTGGCACCGGCCATCAAGGCGGCCATGTCGAGCGCCAGAATGCGTTTGTTTTTCAGGGTTTCAGGCACTTCGCCATTAACAATTCGCTGTGCCAGGCCTTCCACAATGGCGGTTTTACCCACGCCCGGCTCACCAATGAGCACGGGGTTGTTTTTGGTGCGGCGTTGCAGCACCTGGATGGCGCGGCGAATCTCTTCGTCCCGGCCGATCACCGGGTCCAACTTGCCCTGTTCGGCGCGGGCGGTCAGGTCAACGGTGTATTTGTCCAGGGCTTCGCGGTTTTCTTCTGCATTGGGATTGTCCACTTTCTCTCCTCCTCGGATTTCGTCAATGATGCGTTCGATAACGGATTTCACCGCGCCGGCCTCGGCCAGGGCTTTGCTGACTGCGTTATCACTGTTTAACAGGGCCAGCAAAAACATTTCGCTGGACACGTATGAGTCACTCCTGGCCTGGGCCAGTTGTCCGGTTACATTTAGCAGGCGGCTCAGGTCATTGGAAATGGTGACCTGGCCCTGGTTGCCAGAGACGGTGGGCAGTCTGTCAAGCATCTGCCCCAGCCGGCTGCGCAACTGGCTGATGTTGACGCCGGCTTTTTGCAAAATGGAGCGTACGCTGGAATCGGGTTGGTCCAGCATCGCAATCAGCAGGTGTACCGGCTCAATAAAATTGTTGTGCTTGCTTACGGCCAAGCTTTGGGCCTCAGCCAGGGCTTTCTGGAAATTGGTTGTCAGTTTTTCAAAATTCATTTCTCTCCCCGGAGTTATTCAGTGTTTTATGTGTTATTTTTCAGTCTGCCGCATAAATGGGGGCGGCTTGGGCAAATTCAACACTGGGCCGGTGAATCCGGCAGCTTTTTTGCTTTCTGGGGCAAAACAGCGCCTGTCAGCCGGTTTTGTTGCACATGATTTTGAGCGTTCTCAGGGAGCTATCCAGATCAGACTGGCCTGACGGCCAGTGTCGCCCAGGCGTTGGCTATCGCGGCGGTGAGAGTAAAAAAGGTGTTTGTTTTCATGCGTGCACAAGGGCGACTGGGCAATGCGATCCACACCCAGATGCTGCAACTGGTACCGGGCAATGCGCTTCAGGTCGGCGTGCCATTGATGATCCTCCGAGCGGTAGAAAAGCGCCGCCAGTGCTGGTTCTTTATGGATGAATTTTTCCCTGAACTCCGCATCCACTGCGTAATGGCTGTACCCAATGGCCGGGCCTATCCAGGCGCTCAGGCGATTCGGGGTGATGTCCATGGCCTGCAGGGTTTTGGCCAGAATGCCACCGTGCAGCCCCCGCCAGCCCGCGTGCACGGCCGCCACCACGCTGCCTGTATTGTCACTTACCAATACGGGCACGCAATCGGCAGTCAGCACGCCGCAGACAATGCCGGGGGTGCGGGTGAAACAGGCATCGGCTTTGGCAAATCCGTGCGTGGCACTGGCGTGCCCTGGTCCCAGTTCCACCACCTTGCAACTGTGGGTCTGCTGCATAAAGCGCGGTTCATGGGGCAGTCCGGCCACCTGTGTGAAATGACGCAGGTTCTTTTCAACCTGCGGGTCCGGGCTGAACACGCCCAGATTAAGCTGGTCGTAGGGCTTGGCGCTGAAACCGCCGGTGCGCAGGCTTTGTGCACTGGAGACGGACTCGGGAGTGGCCCAGTCGGGGCTGAAAAATGCGCGCATAAGGTGCCGGTTTTTTAAAAATAATAGCCTAGCACAAGAGGGAGAGAATACTATTAACCTGGCATCAATATAGGTGATGCCAGGTTAATAAGGAAGCTCTGATTGAATCTGGACATTTCAGGTGTGAGAAGCGAGTTCATGATTCGATCAGAGGTTCCTTAAATGAGTGGCAGAGTAAAAGAGTCATAAAAAACGCCGGAAAAACCGGCGTTAGGTGCTGAAAGTAAATGGCTATTATTCG
>JALWKC010000213.1 GCA_026996795.1 Lysobacterales bacterium
CATGGCTTCAATGACGGCATCCGGTGCGTGACCCATGCCGAGCATGCCGTAACCGCCATTGTCGTGCAGCACGGCCCCTTTTAGCGTGATCAGCCAAGGGCCCTTGGCGCCCAGTGACACATAGGGGTTGACGGCGTCATCGGCGTAAAAATTGACAAAGTCCGCCTGCACGGTTCGCAGTTGATCGGTTTCATCCAGGTCGATCAGTTCCGGGTAGTCACTGGCAATGCGCTGGAATTCGTTGTAGGCCAGGTCAATGGCCTGTGCCAGGTTCGGGTCGCTGGCAAGGAATTTCGCGATGGTCTCATCGTCCAGGCCAATGGTCAGGCGGGAACCGCCGGCACGGCGGATGGCATTTAGTTTGTCCAGGGCACTCATGGTTTTCTCCGGAATGGTTCAGAAGCGGTCAGGCCGCGTGATCAGGTGCCGGGCATTTTGCGAAGCTTTCCGCGGTTTTGCCAAGCGGGTTATTCACCCGGCGGACCGGGCTGAGATTTACGCTGATTTTAACACGTATTCAAGCGAAATTCGCCGTCGGTCAGGCTCAGGTAGGCGGTGTGGCGGTGCCAGTCACCCAGTACCAGGCGTTGACGCCAGTGGCCCGTGTCCGGTACCTGCCAGCGGTGCATGGCCGGCCGGTGGGTGTGGCCGTGAATCAACATATCCGCTCCAAGCCGATCCATGAAGGCATTTACTGCCTGCGGGTTGACGTCCATGATGGCATCGCTGGCGGCAGACACGTATTGACGGCTGCGTTCGCGCGCGGTCTGGGCAAACACCTTGCGTTCAGCCAGCGGCTTGGCCAAAAAATCCGCCTGCCAGCGGGGGTCACGCAGCATGCGTCGAATCTTTTGATAGGCCAGATCATCGGTGCACAGGGCATCGCCATGCGAGAGCCAGATTTTGCCTGCCAGCCCGGCGGGTGTGTCTTCTGCCGGCAAGGGGGAGGGATCGGCCAGAAGCGTGATCCTGGCACGTTGCAGCCAGTCTTCGCCCAGCAGAAAATCCCGGTTTCCCGGCATGAAATAGCAGCGTACGCCGGTATCAGTCAGGTGTTTTAATGGCGCCTGTATGCGTTGCGACAAGGCCGATGTGTCATCGTCACCAACCCAGCTTTCAAAAATGTCACCCAGTAAATACAGTGAGCGGTAACGGCTGGCCGTGTGACGCAAAAACTGCTCGAAACGGCGTGTGATTTCCGGCTGTGAGTCATCCAGGTGCACATCGGCCACAAAAATCACCCCGGCTTGCGGGGGGTGTCTCTGGACTTCCACGCCGGCTTACTGGCTGGGTTCGGGGGTGTTTTCCGCGGCTTCTGGGTCCGGCTTGTCTGAAGCGCCAGTGCTTGCTCTGTCCGCTGGCGCCGGTAAGTCGGGCTTCTGAATGACCGTGGCTTTTTTGATGATCATGTCCTTGATGGGCACGTCACGGCGAAACGGGCCACGGGCTTCGGTGGGTTGAAAACGGATGGTGTCGACGGTGTCCATGCCATCAATGACCTTGCCAAACACCGCGTAGCCCCAGGTGCGGCTGTTTTGCGGCCCGGTGTAGTCCAATGCCGGGTTATCCTGCACGTTGATAAAAAACTGGGCCGTGGCCGAGTGCGGGTCGCCGGTGCGTGCCATGGCAATGGTGCCGCGCAGGTTTTTCAGGCCGTTGGCAGCTTCGTTTTCGATGGGCTCACGAGTGGGCTTGCGTATCAGGTCACGATCAAAACCGCCGCCCTGAATCATGAAACTGGGGATCACCCGGTGAAAAATGGTGCCATCGTAAAAGCCGTTGTTAACGTACTGGACAAAGTTAGCCACTGTTTTTGGTGCCTTGTCCGGGTACAGCTCAAGCACGATATCGCCCTTGTTGGTGGTGAGTTTGACATACACCGGCAGGGCTTTGGGGAGGGAGGCTGTTTGTGGTGTGGTTGAGGTGGCGTGTTGTGCCATTGCGGGGAGTGAAACGCTTGTTGTGAGGAACAGAACGAGGCCGGTTAGGGCAGATTTGATGAAAGTTTGCATAGTGGTTCACTTTTTTCAAAGGAAATCAGGATTATAGTAGATGAATCAGGCATTTGTCAGGTATCCCCCTGCGAGGGTCACTGTGATGCGACGCTGTATGCTTATTTTCTGTTTTTTCGTTTTGCTGTGTTACGTATCAGCGATCTCAGCCAACTGGCAGGCAATCAATGTGGGCGGTGGCGGCTGGTTTGAGCGCACGGCCGTGGATGCCGCCGGCGGGATTTATGTGGCCAGTGACCTATCTGGCGTGTATGTGAGCCATGATCAGGGTGCAAACTGGGCCATTCTCGGGCCGGGTAATGGTATGTTTTCCACCCATGTGGCCGGATTTGGCATGCACCCGGCTAACGCCCAGCGTTTTTTTGTTGGCACCGAGGAGGGCATTTACAAAACCATTGATGGCGGTGCCAGCTTTACCTGGCCGTTGAGTTTTGGTTACGTGGAAACCCTGGCTGTGGCTAACGACAGCATTGCCTATGCGGCGTTTCATTCGGTTTATGACAGCGCCGACGGGCAAGTGTACAAGACCCTGGATGGCGGCGACACCTGGTTTCAGGTTTCGGCCAACTTGCCCGCTTTTGGCCTGCGTTTGATCAAGCTCAAAGTGCGTTTGGATAACCCCGATGTTGTTTATGCGCTCAGCGGTGAAGGCCGGTTTGCCAGCGGACAAAATGCGCTCTACCGTTCCAGTGATGGTGGCGTCACCTGGGTGCTGATCAGCGGGTCTTTTGCCACCGACATCATGGACTTTGCCCTCGATCCCAACGTGAGTAATCGTATCTGGGTAACCACCACAGATACCGTGGCGAACCAGTTTGGGCACCTGTACCGCAGTGATGATGGCGGGGACACGTTTGTAGAAGTGGCGCAGCACGGCGGGATCATTTGGCTGAAAGCGGGTGAACCGCAGAACATTCGTCTGTTCAATGCCCGGCGTCAGTTTCCTTTTCCTGGCGAAGATCGTGATGGCGTCTGGCAAAGCCTGGATGGCGGCCAAAGCTGGAGCCAGATTTCCGAGGCGACAGACATTAATGTGGGCTGGCAGGCCAACTACTACATTCGTAACGGCTGGTTGCATGGTGTGACCGTTACGGGTGATCGCCTGTACTGGGTCAATTCCCAGGCGATTTACGGAAGCTTTGATGGCGGACTCAGTGGCCAGCCCTTGTACACCACCGAGGTCAGCCCCGGGCACTGGACTTCGCGCGGCGTTGATAACGCGGTGATCATCGAGTTGGAAGCCGACAAAAGCGATAACGCGGTGCTGTGGGCCGGGTTTATCGACATGGGCGTGTGGCGTAGTGATGACCAGGGTGACAGCTGGGTCTCCTGCAATCGCCCGCAGGAGACCGGCAACTGGGACGGTTTTGGCGGCAACAGCTGGACCATCTTGACTGATCCGGATCGGGACGGCTACGTGTGGACCATGCAAAGTGAAGACGAAGTGGGCCCGGCGGTGTTACTGCACAGCACCAACCGTGGCGGAGCGGATTGCCAACAATGGACCCAGGTGGGTGCCGGCCTGCCAGCTGCTCCCTTGCTGGGTCTGTCTTTGGATGCCAGCAGTGGTCCGGTGCGGCGCCTTTACGTGACCGCCGAAGGCGATGTCTATCGCAGCACCAACGACGGCCTTGACTGGGTGCGCGTGTTTGCCAATGGCGGCATGCGTAGCACTTCAGTGTCACAGGATGGGCGGGTTTATGCCGGTGGCGAGTTCGGAATTTTCCGCGCCGATGATGGTGTGAATTTCACTCAGGATCTCACCATTGCCGGCATGACCGGTCCAGTCAATGACCTGCCGCTGGCGTATCAATGGCAGGGTGTCAGCGATGTGTTGGCCAATCCGGGCATCGGCTTCCCGGACAGGGTCTATGCCGTGGTGCACGGGGTGGGGGTATATAAAAGCGAAAATCGAGGCGCCACCTGGCAACTGATTTTGGCCGACCCGCTGGCTTGGCGGATTGCCGTCAGCGCTCACGATGAATCCCACCTGCTGGTGACGTCCTCGTCGGCGTTTGATCACGGCGGTTATGATCCGGATTCCCGTGGCGTGTGGGAGAGCTTCGACGCCGGTGCCAGCTGGCAGAATATCACCGACAACCTGCCCTGGCCATTTGCCATTCCAGTGGATTTCAGCCTGGATAACGATTTCAGCTATGTGGGTTCGCCCGGTGCCGGGGTGTTCCGTCGCGCGAATTTTGACCTGATTTTTGCCCACGGTTTTGAATGATAACCATAGGATGCTGGCGGGGTGCTCGTCAATATTCGACTTTATCGCTTTTGTTTTGCCAATCACGGAAAGCGGCGATGGCTTCGTTGGCCAGCAGGCGGACCATGGGCAGTTTGCGTTGTGACAGCGGCCGATCCAGTTCTTCATAGATAAACTGGTCGTCAAAATCAATCGCAGCGGCGTCTTCCTTGCTGTTGGCGTAATACACTTTCTCCGGCCGTGCCCAGTAAATGGCGCCCAGGCACATGGGGCAGGGCTCGCAGGACGTGTACAGCTCGCAACCGTGTAGCTGAAAGTCATCCAGCGCGGCGCAGGCATTGCGAATGGCCACCACTTCGGCATGGGCCGTGGGGTCCTTGGCCGTGGTGACCTGGTTGCAGCCGCTGGCCACGACTTCGCCGTCCTTGACAATCACTGCGGCAAACGGGCCTCCGCCGTTGACCACGTTCTGTCGCGACAATTCAATGGCCAGGCGCATGAAATCTTCGGGTTTTTTGTTTTTTTTCATTATCTCTTCCGGTGTCTGAATGCTTAAGGAAGCTCTGATCGAATCGTGACACGGCATCTTGTTGCGTAAAATCGTCCATTTCTGTGTTGCAAACCTTCACAATAGCCTTGCTATTGCGTACGGTTTGCGCCTTGAACTGAACAATTTTTCACGACAATCTGCTCGCGCCAGATTCAATCAGCGCTTCCTTAAAGGGCGCGGATTTTACAGGTATTGGCGCGAAATGTCGTCCAGGTAGGTCTTTTCTTCCTCGTTCAGAAATGGCGCCACCATGCGCATGATATGAAAAATGCCATGATTCAGTCGCTTGCTTTCATCAAAGCTGTCGTCGTAGATGGCGATGGAATAGTTGAGCCAGAACGTGGCGGTGAGCGCAATCTGGTCGGCCAACGAGGCGATGGTTTCCTCGTCGGCATGCAGCAGTTCCAGGGTGGCCAGGTCATTGAGAATCCGCAAGGCGGTTTTTGACTTCAACGCCAGAATGTGCCGGAAGTGACGTTTCAGAAACTCGATGCGCTCCATCAGCTGAATCAGATTTCGGTAGAGAAAGCGATATTCCCAGATGGTTTCAAAGATGACATTAAGGTAGTTCCACATGTCCTCGGCATTGGCGGTGCGTAAGTCCGGAGACTGCAGGGCCTGTTTGATTTGTTCTTCATAGCGCAGAAAAATCTGCCAGATAATTTCGTCCTTGTTGCGGAAGTGGTAATAGAGGTTGCCGGGGCTGATGTCCATTTCATCAGCGATATGATTGGTGGTGACGTTGGGCTCGCCTTCCTCATTAAACAGGCGCAAGGCGGTTTCCAGGATGCGTTCCTTGGTTTTGCCGGTTTTTTTGGCCGTCACGGGCGATGATCCTCGCTAAAAAGGCGTTTCAGTGGCCGCTTGCTGGCAGCCGAAAGGGGTGATCAGGTCGCAGGCGTCAGCCAGTCAACATGTTGACCGCGTCAATATATTTTTGCTTGGCCTCGTCCTGGGGCATGCCCTTGAGTTCTTCCCAGGCGCTGTATTTGGCCGCGCCCACAAAATCAAAAAAACCGGGTTTTTCGCCTTGTACATCACCCACGGTGGCTTGCTTGTATAGCGCGTACAGGTGAAGTTTGGTATTATCATCGGGTTCGACATCCAGTCCCTTGAGGTTCTCAATGGCCTGTTGGAAAGACTGATCCAGATCGCTCATATCGGCTCCTCTTTTTGCCTTACAGGTGGGGGTGCTGTCAGGAATTGTGACACGCTGAAGTGCCAGCGTCAAATACATCAAAAGGGGAAAGAAATGGCTTATTTCGTCACAGGTGCTACGGGTTTTATCGGCGGCTTTTTGTTGGAGAAGTTGTTGCAGCGCGACGGCGAAATCTATGTGCTGGTGCGCAGCGGTTCACGCAAAAAGCTCAAGGAAAAACTCAAACAGCTCAACGTGCCCGAAGGCAAGGTCATTCCCGTGACTGGTGATTTGACCAAAAAGAACCTGGGCATCAGCAAGAAAAACCGCGACGCCATGCGCGGCCAGATTGATCACTTTTTCCACTTGGCGGCCATTTATGACCTGAGCGCATCGGTGGAAGAGCAGGAAGCGGCCAATGTGGAAGGCACCCGCAACGCGGTGCAGTTGGCTGAAGACCTGCAAGCGGGCTGTTTTCACCACACCTCATCCATCGCCGCGGCCGGTTTGTACAACGGCGTTTTCCGTGAAGACATGTTCGAGGAAGCCGAAGGGCTGGATCACCCGTATTTCCGCACCAAACACGAATCCGAAGGGGTTGTCCGGCGTGAATGTCAGGTGCCATGGCAGATTTATCGCCCGGCCATAGTCCTAGGCGACTCGAAAACCGGCTACATCGACAAAATTGACGGCCCGTACTATTTCTTCAAGATCATCCAGAAAATGCGGGACAATTTCCCCAAGTGGATGCCCATGATGGGCCTGGAAGGCGGTCGCTTGAACATGGTTCCCGTGGATTACGTGGCTGCGGCCATGGATCACATTGCACACAAAAAGGGCAATCACGGCAAGTGCTTTCACCTCACCGACCCCAAGCCGAAACGCATTGGTGAAACCCTGAATATTTTTGCCCGTGCCGCGCACGCGCCTGAAATGAACATGCGCATTGACGCGCGCATTTTCAACTTTGTTCCGGCCGCGGTGAAGCAGGGCATGATGATGCTATCGCCCGTGCGTCGCATTCGCAAGCAGATGTTGAAAGACCTGGGCATTCCCGCTGGCATTCTAAGCTTTATCAATTACCCCACCCGTTTTGATAACCGCGAGACGAAAAAGGCCCTGAAGGGTTCGGGCATCGAGTTGCCCAGGCTGGAAGACTACGCGTGGCGCCTGTGGGATTACTGGGAGCGTCACCTGGATCCAGACCTGTTTGTTGACCAGTCCCTGGAAAGCCGGGTGGCGGACAAGCGCGTCATGGTCACCGGTGCCTCCTCCGGCATTGGCAGAGCCACCGCACTCATGCTGGGTGAGGCCGGTGCCAAGGTCATTATTGTGGCTCGTGGTGAGGAAAAGCTGCTGGAAACCAAAAAGGAAATCGAAGCCCGGGGCGGCCAGGCGTTTTGCTACACAGCAGACCTTTCCGACATGGATTCGGCCGATGAACTGATTGCCAAAGTGAAGGAAGACCATGGCGGTGTGGATATTCTGGTCAACAATGCCGGCCATTCCATTCGCCGTTCCATCCGGCTGTCCTATGAGCGTTTTCACGATTACGAACGCACCATGAAGCTGAATTATTTCGGCGCTTTGCGCCTGATTCTGGGGTTTCTGCCGGGCATGGAAAAACAACGCTGGGGTCAGGTGATCAATATTTCGTCCATTGGCGTGCTCACCAATGCACCGCGCTTTTCGGCCTACGTGGCTTCCAAGGCGGCACTGGATGCGTTTTCCCGCTGTGCTGCGGCCGAATTCAATGACGTTAACGTGGCTTTTACCACCATCAACATGCCGCTGGTGCGTACACCGATGATTGCGCCCACAAAAATTTATGAAAACGTCCCGACACTGACCCCCGAAGAAGCTGCTGATTTAATCAAGGAAGCCATCATCCGGCGACCGCAGCGCATTGCCACGCGACTGGGTATTTTTGCCCAGGTCATGCACATGGTGGCGCCAAAGACCATGGAAGTGGTCATGAACACCGCTTTCAACATGTTTCCCGACACGCCAGCGGCCAAGGGTGAAAAAGGCGGCACCAGTCAGCCGGCTTCGGCCGAGCAAATGGCCTTCGCCAGCCTGATGCGCGGGGTTCATTGGTAACAGGTTTGACCCGCTTGGGCCGTTTTTGCCACTGGAATCACAAAGACAGCTCGGGTTTACACTATTTTTACCACGGTGGCGTAGAATGTCGGGCTTTTCACCGACTTGTTTATCAAAACTTGTGCATCAAGTTGGCTAACAGGCAACAACCAGGAGAAACGCGGTGTTTGAATTTGTCCAGTCCGGTGGCGTGGTCATGCTCTTTATTCTGCTGGCGCTGGTGGCAACCATTGCCATCGCGGCCGAGCGCTTCTGGGCACTCCGACGCAAGCAGGTCATTCCCCCCGCCCTGAAAGATCAGGTCATTGACTGGGCTTCCAGGCGGGCGCTGGACGAGAAACACCTGCAGAAACTGGCGGCATCCTCACCATTGGGTGCGGTCATGGCCGCTGCGTTGCGCTATCGGGATCAACCCAGGGAAGTCATCGTAGGTAGTGTGGAAGACGCCGGCCGACACGTGTTGCATGAAATGGAAAAGCCGGTTAACTGGCTCAGCGTCATCGCCGATGTGGCGCCACTGCTGGGCCTTTTGGGTACCGTCATCGGGATGATCAAGGTGTTTGCCAGTATCATGGAAAATGGTGTCGGGGATGCGGGCGCTCTGGCCGGTGGCATCTCCCAGGCCCTGATTACCACGGCGGCCGGCCTGATGGTGGCTATCCCGGCTTTGCTGCTTTATCGCTACCTGAAAAGCAAAGTGGAAGACATGACCATTGTGATGGAGCAACAGGTGATGGAGCTGATTGATTCGCTGGAAAAAGGGCGACCTGCCACGGCCAAGCCGACTCCTGGTGCAAGCCGCAAAACCGGCAAACCCTCTCAGAAGCCGGCTGGCAAGGGATCGCGTGCATGAACTTTGGTCACCGCTCCAGCGAAGAACGTCGCATGAACCTGACCCCGTTGATCGATGTGGTCTTTCTGTTGCTGATTTTTTTCATGGTCACCACCACCTTCGAAAAGCAGGCGCGACTGAAGCTGGAACTGCCGGAAGCCAGTACAAAGGCGCAACCGCCTGAAGACGACCGCGTTGTCATTACCGTGACCGGGGACGGCAAGTTGTTTGTCAACAGCAACCCGGTCAGGGACAATCAGCGCCAAAGCCTCAGCAATGCCTTGCTGCTGGTGGTGAAAGACCGGCGCGACATGCCGGTGATTATTCGTGCCGACGCCAATGCGGCGCACAAGGACGTGGTGCGCGTGATCGATGTGCTGACCCGTCTGGGCTTCAAGAAAACCGCCATCGCCACGGTGCCCGAGCCGGGCGATTCGTGAGTGCCTCGCCGCCGGTGAACAGCGACTCTGACAAGATTCGGCAGCGCACGGCCGCCAAGCACACCTCCTGGCGGCGCGTGTGGCAGTTTGTGCGTCCCTATCGTTGGGTTTTGCTGCTGGCCGTGCTTGGTGTCACTCTGGATGCCGCGGTTCAGGGGGCTTTTGCCCTGCTGTTGCAACACATTCTTGACGATGTGTTCGGGCGTCACGACCCGTTTTATATCCGCGTCATTCCCTGGGCCATTGTTGGCCTTTTTCTGCTGCGCGGAATCGGTAACTATATTGGCACCTATGGCGTCAACTGGGTCGGGCGGCGGGTTATCATGGACATTCGTGACCGGGTTTTTCGCAAATACCTGAGTCTGCCCGCGCATTTTTTTGATAGCCACCCGGCGGCTAACCTGATGGCGCGCATGACTTTTGATATCGAGCAGATGTCGCTGGGGGTTTCGCGTGCCGTTATTGTTATCGCACGGGACTTTCTGACCATTGTATTTCTGCTGGCGGTCATGTTCTACCAAAGCGTGCAGCTGACCCTGATTGTGTTTGCCATCGTGCCGCTGGTGGCCTGGATTATTGCTTATGTCAACAAACGCTTCCGGCAGATTTCACACCGCATTCAGCAGTCGGTTTCCGGGGTCAGCGAAGTGGTCGAGGAGGTGGTTCGGGGCCAGAAGGAAGTGCGTATTTATGGCGGGCAGGCCGAAGAACTGGCCCGTTTCAACCGCGTCAACAACGATAACCGCCGCTTTAACATGAAAGTGGTTTCGATTCAGGCCGCATCCTCTTCGTTGGTGCAGTTTCTGGCCGCTTGCGCCCTGGCGGTGATTATTTACTTTGCCACGCGACCGGGCCAGATAGACCAGATCACCCCTGGTGCCTTTATGTCCTTCATCTCGGCCATGCTGGCCCTGATTCCGCCTTTGAAGCGGCTTTCGGATATTAGCTCTACCGTGCAGCGTACTCTCGCTGCGGCCGACAGCGTTTTCTACATTCTGGATCAGGAATCGGAAAAAGACAGTGGCGACAAAATCCTAGCCGGCAATAAACTGGACTTGTGCTTTGAAGGCGTCACCCTGGACTACCCGGACGGCACCCAGGCCCTGCGGGGCGTGGATTTGGATGTGCCTGCTGGATCGGTGGTGGCTTTGGTTGGCCAGTCAGGCAGTGGCAAGTCATCTCTGGTCAGCCTGGTGCCACGGTTCTACGACCCAACCAGTGGCAGGGTGTTGATCAATGACACTGACATTCGCGATTATCGCCTTGACAGCCTGCGGGATCGCATGGCCTATGTGGGACAGAATGTGGTTCTTTTCAATGACACCGTGGCCAATAACATTGCCTATGGCAGCGGCAAACACACGCCTGAGGCCATTCGTGAAGCCGCCAGAAAGGCCAATGCGCTGGAATTTATCGAGGCGCTGCCTGAAGGGTTTGAAACCGCCATTGGCGAAAATGGCGCGCGACTTTCGGGGGGGCAGCGACAACGCCTGGCCATTGCCCGGGCGATTCTGAAAGACACCCCGATTCTGATTCTTGATGAAGCCACCTCCGCCCTGGACACGCGCTCGGAACGGGCCATTCAGGACGCCTTGCAGCACGTGATGAAAAACCGCACCACGTTGGTTGTCGCACACCGCCTTTCCACCATCGAAAATGCCGACAAGGTGGTGGTCTTTGATGCCGGGCGTGTGGCTGAACAGGGCACGCATGAGGAACTGCTGAAACAGGGTGGGCTGTATGCGCAACTGCATGCCTTGCAACGTGCCCAGGCACCGGTCAACCGCGCGCAGGAGCCGAATTAATGAAAGCTTCTGAAGAAACCGCAATGAGCTCATCCAGCAAGCAGCAACGCGAACAGCGCTTCAAGGCCATCTGGTACGGGGATCAGCTTCCTGCGGTCTGGATGCGGCTGGCCGAAAAGGTGTTTGCGGTGGCCACAGGCGTGCGGCAAAAACTCTACCGGTCCGGCCTGTTGCCCGTGTATGAGTCGCGTGTGCCGGTGATTGTGGTGGGCAATATCACCGCCGGGGGCACCGGCAAAACCCCGTTTGTTATCTGGCTGGTGGAATACCTCAAAGCGCGTGGACTCCGGCCTGGCGTGGTATCACGGGGTTACGGGGGCGTGCGCAAGGTCGAGCCCATGCTGGTGACGCCCAATTCCAGTGCTCAGGCCAGCGGCGATGAAGCCCTGCTGATTGCCAAACGCACCGGCGTGCCGGTGGTGGTGGGTAAGAAGCGGGCCCGAGCCGCTCAGAAACTGGTGGCCGATCACCCCGTCAATGTGATCGTCTCCGACGATGGCCTGCAGCATTACGCGCTGAAGCGGAACGTGGAAATCGCACTGATTGACAGCCAGCTGCAACTGGGCAACGGACACCTGTTGCCCGCCGGGCCACTGCGTGAGCCACGAGAGCGGCTGGAGACGGTGGACATGATTATTTGCAAGGGCGAGTGCGAAGGCGGCCATTATTTTGAAGCCACTTTGTGTGACGCCTGGAAGCTGACCCAGCCGGGCAGCACGCGTTCTTTGAAAGACTTTATTGGCCAACCCGTGAATGCCCTGGCCGGCATTGCCCAGCCGGAGCATTTTTTCCGCTTGTTGGCCGAGCAGGGCGTGGCGGCTTTCAAACGCCCTTTGCCCGATCATCACGATCTGAGCCCG
>JALWKC010000214.1 GCA_026996795.1 Lysobacterales bacterium
CACCCAACAGCATGAAAAAAACCGGAGCCATCTGACTCCGGTTTTTTGTGCCTGCTTACCAACCGCGCTGCGATGGCAACTGACGATTTCTAACTGTTTTTCAGCCCACCCAGTTCACCCATAAACTGGCGATAGTGCTTAAGCTCTGCAACGGATTCCCGAATATCGTCCAGAGCCAGGTGGGAGGAATTTTTTTGCATGCCTTCCAGCAATTCAGGCTTCCAGCGCATGGCCAGCTCCTTGAGAGTGCTGACATCAATGTGTCGGTAGTGGAAAGAATTTTCCAGCTCGGGCATCCACTTGGCCAGAAAACGGCGATCCTGGCACACGGTGTTGCCGCACATGGGCGAACAGTGAATGGGAATGTGTTCGCGCAGAAAATCCAGGGTCATCTGTTCGGCTTCCCGGTAGGAAATATCCGAGGCCAACACGCGCTCCCACAGTCCTGAGGCCTTGTGGTGTTCCCGATTCCAGTCATCCATTTTCTCCAGCACCGACTCGTTCTGGTGAATGGCCAGGTTGGGGCCTTCGGCGACCAAGTTCAGGTCCTTGTCTGTGATCAGGGTGGCGATTTCGATAATTTTGTCTTTGCGGGGATCCAGACCGGTCATTTCCAGGTCGATCCAGATCAGGTGGCTGCGATTTTGGCTCAAGGCGGTGTCCTCGGGAACGGTAATTTTCAACGCTTTATTGTATCATTGATCTTCTTCTCAGCTTCAGGATTGCCAACCGTGCCTCAACCCCGTCTTGCCCGTGTCAACTAAGGAAGCTCTGATTGAATCTGGCGCGAGCAGATTGTCGTGTAAAATTGTTCAGTTCAAGGCGCAAGCCGCACGCAATAGCCAGCTATTGTGAAGGTTTGCAACGCAGAAATGGACAATTTTATGCCACAAGATGCCGTGTCACGATTCTATCAGAGCTTCCCTAAACAGACACCTTCCCCGCCGTCTCCCTACCGCGTGGTCTCCACCCACAAGAAAGACGCGCAAATCCTCGATGTGAACACCCGCGAGCGGCTCAAGGCCCATTTGACACGTCACCTGCGACCGGTGTGTGGCGACTACGTGCAACTGGACAAATTCCAGAACGACAGCGTGCGCGTGGCGGAAGTCTTGCCGAGAAGAAATCATTTTGCCCGTTCCGACCGCAAGGGCAATGCGCAGATTATCGCGGCCAACATTGACCTGAATGTGATTGTGGTGGCAGTGCGGCCGGAGCCAACACGTGATCTGATCAACCGCTATCTGGTGGCCAGCCATCACTGCGGCATTGAACCCTTGCTGGTCTTCAACAAAACCGATCTGGATCCGACCTTCTTTGATGAAACCGAAAAAACCTATCGTGCCCTGGGTTACCAGACCTGTCGCCTGTCGGCCAAGCAACCCGAGTCAGTTCAGCCCCTGCTGCACGCCCTGAAAGACAAAACCAGCATACTGGTGGGGCAGTCCGGTGTTGGTAAATCGTCCCTGAGCCGCATCATTCTGCAGGATGATAGCCTGAGAACTGGCGATTTATCGCAGAAAACCGGCAAGGGCTCGCACGTCACGTCCGTCACCCGACTCTACCCGTTACCGGACAGCGAAGGCTTCCTGATTGACTCCCCCGGCGTGTGGGAATACGGCCTGTGGCGCATGACGCCACAGGAAATCGCCGCCGGCTTCATTGACTTCCAGCCCTACCTTGGCCAGTGCAAATTCAACGACTGCAGTCACTTGCACGAACCCGACTGCGCCATCCGGCAGGCTGTGGAAAAGGGCGAAATTGACCCCAAACGCTATCAATCCTATACTCGCATTGTTGAATCCATGAAGCACCATGAGCGCTAATTACCTGCCCATCAAATTCTGCACTCAGTGTGGTCATGCCACCGAATACACCGTACCCGATGGCGATGACAAACTGCGGGCCGTGTGCCCGGCCTGTGGCTTTATCCATTACGAAAACCCAAAAATCGTTAATGCCTGCATTGTTGAATGCAACGGGCGCATTCTGCTGGGAAAACGTGCCATTGCTCCCCGTAGAGGTTACTGGGGTATCCCGGCCGGTTTTATGGAGCTGGGGGAAACCTGCCGCGAAGGGGCCTTGCGCGAATGCAAGGAAGAATTGTGCGCCAATGTGGGCAAGGTGGAATTATTCGGGGTTTATAATGTGGTGCCAAAAGATCAGGTTCACGTGATATTCCGTGGCGAATTGCTGGGAGAAAAATTCGGCGCCTGCCATGAAACGCTGGAAGCACGGTTGTTTCGTGAAAATGAAATCCCCTGGGACAAACTGGCCTTTCCTGTGGTTGTGCACGCCTTGAAACGCTATTTTCAGGAACGGGCTTTTGGCCAGTTCAGCGTCCGCGAACAAAACGTGCTGGAAGACTTTAACGACTGCGAATAGCGTGTATTCTGCCCCTTTGCCTCTCTGACTTTCCTCATTTATACGCTTTTACTACTCCCGAAATACGTCACTTCTAGCCTTTCACCTGACCTAAATGGGCAACTCCCATTTACCTCAGGCACGGGTAACACCCTGTAAAACCACATTTCCGGGGATTTCTTCTGATTTTTTTGCGCTGTTGATGGTTTCGCGGTATGTTTTTAGTCACAAAAACAGTCTTCACAAATAGCCACCCGGGGGGAGACATGAAAAAGTCCTGTTTCAAAAATTTCACCACACTCGCTGTTTTTTTCTTTTTCTTCATCACCGCCCAGGCTGATGTGCCGACAGAGAAAGGCCTCAATCTGGGTGTGATCAGCATCCACTTTCCCACGCCCGGGGAAATACAGCAACAACTCAGCCAATGCACTTTGACAAACCCCGTGGAAGCGGTGGATTTTCCGGTCATGTGCCAGCAAC
>JALWKC010000215.1 GCA_026996795.1 Lysobacterales bacterium
TTTTCGCGCCGTTCGGCAGCGGCTTCACGCGCCTTGCTTTCGTTTTTCACCACCAGGAATTCATCGCCGGCCTGTGGCACGCCGGACAGACCCAGCATTTGCACCGGAATGGATGGGCCGGCTTCTTTGACTTCTTCACCCAGCTCATTCAGCAGACGGCGCGCGCGACCAAACTGCTCGCCACACAGCACCATGTCACCCTTGTGCAAGGTGCCGCTTTTGATCAGCAAGGTAGCCACCGGGCCGCGGCCCTTGTCGAGGCTGGATTCCACCACCACGCCCACCGCCGGGGCGTCCTTGACGGCTTTCAGTTCCATCATTTCCGCCTGCAGGGACACGGCTTCCAGCAGGTCATCCACGCCCTGCCCGGTTTTGGCCGAAACCGGCACAAAGATGGTGTCGCCACCCCAGTCTTCGGGAATGACTTCGTATTTGCTCAGTTCCTGCTTGACACGGTCAGGATCGGCCTCTTCCAGGTCAATCTTGTTGACCGCAATAATGATTGGCACACCGGCGGCCTTGGCGTGTTGTATCGCCTCAACAGTCTGCGGCATAACGCCGTCGTTGGCGGCCACCACAATAATGGCGATGTCGGTCACCTGGGCGCCACGGGCGCGCATGGCCGTAAAGGCGGCGTGACCCGGTGTGTCCAGAAAGGTGATTTTGCCGTTCTCGGTTTCCACGTGATAGGCACCGATGTGCTGGGTGATGCCACCCGCTTCACCCGCGGCAATTTTGGAGTGGCGAATGTAGTCCAGCAATGAGGTCTTGCCGTGATCCACGTGGCCCATGATGGTGACCACCGGCGCACGCGGCTCGCCTTCTTCTTCGGCATTCAGCACTTCTTCCTTGAGCTGGTCTTCGATGGTTTCCTCTTTGGCTTCCACCGCCTTGTGGCCCATTTCTTCAATCACCAGAATGGCGGTTTCCTGATCCAGGATCTGGTTGATGGTCACCATCATGCCCATTTGCATCAGGGTTTTGATAACTTCAGCAGACTTGACGGCCATGGCCTTGGCCAGGTCACCCACGCTGATGCCTTCGGCCGGCACCGCCACGGTTTTGACAACCGGCGCAGTAGGTTTGGCAAAGGCGTGCTTGTCGGCGCGCAAATCGTGCGCGGCTTCGCGACGACGGGAGGCATCCACGTGCAGTTGTTTGCGCCCGAAACGGGTTTTCGGCCCGGCTTTTTTGCCCTTGTTCTTTTTCGCGGCGGCCTTGGCTTCCTTGGCCTTGGCCATGCGTTTCTGTTCTTCCAACATTTTCTGCTGGGCTTCTTCTTCCTTGCGACGCTCTTCTTCCAGGCGCGCGCGTTCCTCGGCCAGTTCGGCTTCGCGGCGGGCTTGTTCGTCCTGGCTGCCAGCCTGTTTCTTGCGCGCTTCTTCCTCGGCTTTCAGGCGTGCTTCCTCTTCGGCCCGCTTGCGGGCTTCTTCGGCTTCGCGCCGCTGGCGTTCCTCTTCTTCACGCTTGCGTTTGGTTTCTTCCAGAATGCGGATGGCTTCCTGGCGATCGCGTTCGATCTCATCATCAATTTCAACCGGTTCGGTCACCAGCTTTTTCTTTTTCTTGATTTCGACGTTGACGGTTTTGGTCTTGGAGCGAGCGCCGGTGCCGCTGGACACTTTCAGGGTGCCAGTAGTTTTGCGCTTGAGCACCACCTTTTTCTTTGGCGCCAGGTTTTTCTTGTCCTTGCCATGGCTGCTGCGCAGGTAATCCAGCAATTTACGCTTGTCATCATTGCTGATAGAGGCGTCTTCGTCGGTGATTTTGATGCCGGCATCCTTGAGCTGTTCCAGCAGTGTTTCCACTGGCACATGCAGCACTTCGGCCATTTGTTTTACGGTTATTTCAGACATGCTTGCCTCTCTTGGGTGTCCTGCTTTTGCGTTATTTTTTGCGGTGGTGGCGTTCGGGTCACACCCGCTTATTCAAACCAGTGCTGGCGGGCCTGCATAATCAGTTCGCCGGCCTTTTCTTCATCCAGATCGCTGATTTCGGTCAGCTCATCCACCGCCAGTTCGGCCAGGTCGTCTCGTGTTTCAATGCCCTTGGCAGCCAGCTGGTAGGCCAGTTTTTCATCCATGCCTTCGAGGCTCAGCAGATCATCGGCCGGCTTGTGTTTTTCCACTTCTTCCTCGTTGGCAATCAGTTGCGTCAGCAAGGCGTCACGGGCGCGCTGGCGCAATTCCTGCACCACCTCTTCGTCAAATTCTTCAATCTTGAGCAGTTCGGCTTCGGGCACGTAAGCGATTTCCTCGATGGTGGTAAAGT
Source organism: Lysobacterales bacterium (assembly GCA_026996795.1). Taxonomy (GTDB): domain Bacteria; phylum Pseudomonadota; class Gammaproteobacteria; order Xanthomonadales; family Marinicellaceae; genus S144-45. The sequence goes on from JALWKC010000215.1 coordinate 2,272, forward strand.
CCTCGGCCACCAGCACGCTGGCCAGGTCTTCGTCCACGTCCAGCTGCTGCACAAAGTTTTGCACAAACTGCTGGGCTTCGGCTTCGCTTTTTTCTTCCGCCTGTTCCAGGGTCATCACGTTGATGTTCCAACCGGTGAGTTCACTGGCCAGACGTACATTTTGTCCGCCGCGGCCAATGGCCTGGGAGAGCTGATCTTCGGCCACGGCCACGTCGATGGACTTGTTTTCCTCATCCACCACAATTTTCTCTATTTCCGCCGGACTCATGGCATTGATCACAAACTGGGCCGGGTTTTCGTCCCAGAGGATAATGTCAATCCGTTCGCCGCCCAGTTCGTTGGAGACGCTCATCACGCGGGAACCGCGCATGCCCACACAGGCACCAATGGGGTCCAGTTTGGCATCGTGCGAAAACACCGCCACTTTTGCGCGAAAACCCGGGTCACGCGCCGCGCCCTTGATTTCGATCAGGCCCTGGCCCACTTCCGGCACTTCCACCTTGAACAGTTCAATCAGAAATTCGGGGCTGACACGGGTCAGGCGCAGCAAGGGACCAC
>JALWKC010000216.1 GCA_026996795.1 Lysobacterales bacterium
ATTTCAACTGGGCGGACTGGATTGACAATGGCTGGTATCAGTTCAATGGCCTGGTGTTTTACCTGTTTGGCGAACACCCGGTGCTGATTCAGTTATTCAACATTACCGTGGCCTCGCTGGTGCCGGTGATTTTTTACTTTACGGTCAAAAAAGCCCTGGGCAATGCGCAGGTGGCGCGTTGGACGGCCTTGATGATCGCGTTTTTCCCATCCTTTATTTACTGGTCGGCTCTGATGCTGAAAGACCCGGTGTCCTGGCTGGCCGTGGCATTGCTGGCCTATGGCACCGTCAGCCTTAAGGCACATTTTTCCGTGCGTGCCCTGCTGGCTGTGCTGACGGGCCTAACTATCTTTCTGGGCGTGCGCGAATACCTGTTCTACATCAGCATTATGCTGGTGATTGCCAGCATGTTTCCGCTCAAGAACGCTTCGGTGAGCCTGTTCTGGCGTTGGTTGGCGGTGATTCTGCTCTTGGGCTTGGCGGCCCAGTGGGCAGGTTTCGGTTTTCTGGCCATCAACAAGATCCAGCATTCCATGTATTTTGATCTGGATTACCTCAACCACGCGCGAGTCAAGCTTTCCATGAAGGGTTCAGGCCGGTTTTTTGACAATCCAGAGGAATTTGTCTGGGGTAAAAGCCTCTGGAATGACATTAAGGCTGCCGCACTGGCGGCGTACTATTCGCTGGTGTCGCTGGATTTGACCCACATCGGTTCGGTGCGCCAGCTCATGGCTTTGCCCGAAGTGCTGCTGTTTTTGTACCTGCTGCCCAAACTGTGGCTGGGTCTGAAGGGCATCTGGCGCGATCACCGCAACCTGGCATTGCCGCTGCTGGGCTTCGGTTTTGGTATTTTGGTGGTGTATGCATCGGCCACCACCAACAAGGGGGCCTTGTTCCGCTGGCGCATGCAGGCCCTGCCTTTTCTGCTGGCCTTTATTGCCTATGGGGTTTACCTGACGAAAAGGGGCTGGTTTTATCGCTTGATGCAAAAGGTAGCGCCGTGATAAGCGCCTCGGTGTCACGCGTGCCCATCCTGGTATTGGGTTCCTCGCCAACGGCCCTGGCGGTGCTGCGTGAGCTGGCTGTATCCGGTTTTCAGCACCTGTATCTGGCCGATGAAGGGCGCGGTTGCGCGGTGGCCTCGCGCTACAAGCGGCGATTTTTTCACCTGCGGCATGCTGATTCGCTGGCAGACGTGGTGCAGCGGCTAAAGCGGCAACATGGCAGGAAACCCTGGCTGATTCCCACCAGTGACTCTGGCATCGAGCACGTGCAGCGCACACTGGACAGCGAGCCGGGAACAGCCCCTGCGCGCGCTTTTGATGCCTATGCCACGGGCCTGGCGAGCCGGTTTCTGGACAAGCGGGCCTTTTCGCAACTGGTCACAGAGCACGCCGATTTCCCCCAGCCGCAGACGGTGGACGGGGCGTTGCTAACGGGTGAAAAGCCGCCCTTGCCCCTGCCGTTTTTTTGCAAACCGCGCCGGATAGACAAGCAGCGCGGGCAGTTACCCGGCAAGAAGGGGGTTATCATCCAGTCACAGGCGGACTGGCGTGCCTGGCACTCACGCTTCGGGCCGATGGCCGCAGACTGGCTGTTTCAGGAAATCATTGCCGGTGCCGAAGACAATATCGTGCTGTATGCCGGTGCTCTGAATCCAAAGGGTCGACTGCTGGGTCAGTTTACGGCGCGAAAACTGCGCCAGTATCCGCCGGGCTTTGGTTCGGCCAGTCTGGTGGCCAGCGAATCGCTACCCGAGGTGGCACAGCGGGCCACGGCGTTTTTACAAAAAACCGGGTTTGCTGGTGTTTGTTGTGGCGAGTTCAAGTGGTGCCCGCGTCGGCAGGACTGGGTGGTGATTGAGTTCAATCCACGGCCTTCGCTGTGGTACGCAGTGGCCACAGCCAGCGGAAGCCCGTTGGTGACGTTGGCCCTTGCCGACGCACTGGCAAGGGCTGGTCAGGTCGATGGCCATCAGGAGTCCGGCACCTCAGCCACACCTTCCCCCGAGGTCATTGCCGATGGTTTCCCGGCTGATTCTCGCCCCGGGGTGCTGTGGCGCTATGGTCTGAAAGACTTGGCCTCGGCGCGTTTTTACCGTCGCCACGGGCGGGATTTTGTGTTGGAACCGCCCGACCCGCACCGGCACGGCGTGGCAACAAAAAAACGCAAGGTGGCGGCCGTGTTTTCCTGGAAAGACCCGCTGCCGGTGGCGGCAGAGTGGCTGAATTACGCCCGCAAAGCCTGGTGGCGGTGGGGTAAGGGATGAATCACGATGAGTAAGCAAGACAGCGGAGTCAGTGAAAAGAGGCCAGACAAGCACAAAACCCGCCTCGGCCCCTCAGCGGCAGTGTCCTTGATTATCAACGCCGATGATTACGGTCTGCACCCGGCGGTTGATGAGGCCATCCTCCATTGTCATGCCGAAGGCGTGCTCAGCAGCGCCTCCCTGATGGTCAATCAGCCCGGCTGGAAAGCGGCCGCTGCCAGGGCGAAAGACGCCGGTATGGCGCTGGGTTTGCACGTCAATTTCACCCTCGGCAGGCCGTTGAGCGAGCCTGCTGCCGTGCCCGGCCTGCTTGATGCCGCTGGCCAGTTTGTGCCCCGCGCCACCTTACTGCGCCGGTTGTTTACCGGTCAGGCCCGGTCTGCCGAGTTGAGGCGTGAATTCCAGGCGCAATGCGAAGCGTTTCTGTCAGCCGGTTGTGTCATGGATCACCTGGACAGCCACCAGCACGTGCACGCACACCCACGCATTTTTCAGCCATTGGCAGAATATGCCCGCGACAAGGACGTGCCTGTGCGTTTTCTCACCCCCATGCCTCTACTTGCGGACGCCACTGGGCACGGGCTGGTGAAGCGCGCCAAGCAATGGTTGATCCGGCATCAGGCCCGGCGCCAGTGCCGGCAGTGGACAAAATTTGTCAGGCACAATGACTTTCTGGTCAGTGTTTTCGATGTGATGACCGGAGGATTGCCCGAAGAGCGGCATTATTCATTCATTTTTGAATCATTGCAGGCACTGGCGCAAAGCCCCGTGGCAGAATGTTCGTCAACGGGGTGCGTGGTGGAATGGATGGTGCATCCGGTGACCGATGCCCGGTCGGTCGCCGGGCTGACGCGCATTGGCGAAGTGTCGCGCAGGGAGTATGCGATTTTGCGCTCACCTGAATTTCGTCGAGAACTGGCCAGGGCCGGTGTCCGGCTTGCCCGGTATGGGCAGCTCCCTCAGCCCCGGTGATCCACAATCCAAAACAGGCAAAAAAACCACTCAGGAAATGACTGATGCACGCTGAAACCCGAACACATGAAAATACGCCTGTCTGGCCGTCCGCTGTGGTTTGCCTGTCGATTGGCCGGGAGCACAAGAGCTGATGGCCGATACAGTTCTCCATTGGCCATTTTCGGTGGCACTGGCATCAAGCGCGGTGTTGATGGCTGTCGCATTACTGCTTTTTTCTGCCCTGGCACTGAAACTGGGTTTGATGGATCACCCTTCGGCGCGCAAGGTCCATGCCCGTCCGGTACCGGTGGTTGGCGGTGTGGCCCTGTTTCTGGTCGTGCTGGTGGTTTCCGGGTTGTGGATGAACCAGGTGCCGGTGTTTATCTGGCCACTGCTGACTGGCGCATTGGTGCTGCTGATGGTGGGCGTGCTGGATGACGCCATGGAACTGTCTCCCTTGTGGCGGTTTCTGGCCCAGGGCCTGGCCATTGGGCTGGTCATTGGCCTCACCGGTGTGCGTATTGACAGCTTCGGGTTTTTGCTCAGTGATCAATGGCCTCTGGCGCTGGGTGTGCTGGCTGTTCCAGTCACCCTGTTTGGTGTTATTGGCATCATCAATGCCATCAATATGGCCGATGGCATCGACGGGCTGGCCGCGACTCTGGTTCTGGTGCCGCTGGTGCTCCTGTGGCTGGTGGTGCCGGATATGGCCTGGCAACGGTGGTTGGCTGTGCTGATGGTGGCCTTGCTGGTTTTTCTGCTGTTCAACCTGGCCGGTGGGCGCAGACGCGTGTTTCTGGGCGATGCCGGCAGCCTGTTTCTGGGCTTTGTGGTGGCCTGGCTGGTGGTGTATTTTTCTCAGGGCGATCACCGCGTGATTTATCCCGTGACGGCATTGTGGCTATTGGCCTTGCCGGTGTTCGACACCATTTTTGTTATGACCCGGCGCATACTGGCTGGGCGTTCGCCGTTTTCACCCGATCAGCGGCACCTGCATCATTTGTTAATGCGGCGTGGCTACTCCGCCGGCAAAACCTTATTGCTGATGGCGGTTTATGCCCTGATTCTGGCTCAGGCAGGCTGGCTGATGCTGCACCACGGCGTGCCCGAACACTGGCAGTTTTATGCGTTTGTGGCCCTGTCGGCGGTGTATTATTTGTCCCTCAGCCGCTTATGGGCCATTGAGGATACACGTGCTGATGCGGCAGAAACGGTACAGCAGCGATCTATTCGGCAGGATCGGCCACTGCCTGCCGCGTCACGGGATAGCGAAAGCCAATGAATTTATCCCGTCGCCATGTTGCGTTTCGCCGCTGGCTGCGTCAGCACGGGATTTTCGCCGTGACGTTGGTCTTGCTGTTTTTATTGCCCATTCCGCTGGGCAGTAACCGCATCTGGGCCTGGGCCAGCGAGGCGGTGATCACCAGTGGCCTGTTAGCAGGCTATTTGTTGTTGTGTGGTGACGGATGCTGGCAGCGAGTCAATCAGCGTCTGGCGGCCATTAAACCGGTGCTGTGGCTGATGACCGCCTGGCTGGTCTGGAATGCATTGCCGGTGTTGCCATTGCCGACCGGCTGGGTCAGCCACTTGGCTCCGGCCCTGGCGAATCAGGCACAGGCCAGTGGCGTTGCACCTGCCGCACTGTCGCTGGATCGATACGCCAGCCTGCTGCATCTGTTACAGAGCCTGTTTTATGCCCTGTTCTTTATCCTGGTTTTTATTCAGGTCACTTCCCCACGGCGCCTGCGGGCCGTGTGGTGGGCGGTTTTTGCAGCCGCACTTTTACAGGCCGTTTATGGCCTGTGGCTGGTGAGCATGGACTCCCGCGGACTGGTTTTCGGTTTTTATGACGTGGCCGCGCATAACCTGGCCGGTTCTTTCGTTAACCGGAACCATGCCGTGGCCTTTTTAAGCCTGGGCCTGCTCTCCGGCCTGGCCCTGCGATTGTCATGGCGTCGTGTCCGGATGAGGCAGGATCAGGCCACGGTGGACTGGCGGCAGCGGGGGGCGGCTCTGTTGCACGCGGTGCGTTTTCTGGCATCCCCTGAGCGCGTGCTTGATGTGGCCTTGCTGTTGCTGGTGGCTGCTTTGGCCACCACGCATTCCCGTGCCGGCGTGGCCAGTGCCTTGGGAGCCGTTGTGGTTTTCTTCTGGTGTGTCGGGCGCAAGCCGAAAGCGCGCGCCCAAGTGTCAGCAGACACGAGCAGTTTACTTGCCGCTGGCACGCGCCGAAAAGGGCAGGGCTGGGTTTTGTTGTTGACGCTGATTCTGGTGGGTGTCTTTGCCGGTTCCGAGCTTGTCCACACCGGCCAGCGACTGGCACCGGGTCAGGATTCGCTGGCCGGGGAGCGCTGGCTGGCCATTCAGCAGGGCGTTCGGCACGTCGGTGAGTATTTCCCCTGGGGCGTGGGCGGCGGAGCCTATCAGCACTTTTTCGTCCTGCACCGAGAGGCCGGCCAAACGCATTTTTTTGACCATGCGCACAATGATTACCTGGAATTTGTCATCGAAAACGGGCTGGGTGCGCTGATCCTGCTGGCTTTGCTGTGGCGGGTGATGCGTCAGGCCTGGCGCGTTTGCGGGACTCGCGCCGCAGTGGACTCGGATTTGCGCTTGGGCGCGTCGTTGGCGTTCGCTACCCTGATCTATTTCCTGCTGCACGGCTTACTGGATTTCAACGCCCGCATTCCGGCCAATGCCCTTACGGCTTTGGCATTGGCCGCATCCTTTACCGGGTTCTGGGCCGCGCGCTACCGGGACTTATCCCCCAGTCTTTCAAACGAATCGGCAAACGAACAGAAAGAGGAGGGGCAAAGTGTCACAAACTGATACGTCTGGAAATTTAAGCGCTCTGGCAGTTTATTCCCCCGCGGGCTTATGCCACAATAATTGCGGGATCAAGTGGATGGGAGTTTTATGAAGTATTCAAACAAGGCACTGCTGTGTCTAAGCATTTTCTGTGCCGTAGTGGCCCCTGCCAAGGCGGAAGAAACCGGCATGGCATTGGGCGATTTTGTGCTCTACCCGACTTTTGGTTTTTCCATCGGCCACACCGATAATGTGTACCGCGCCAACACGGACACGGTGTCCTCGCTGTACACCAACCTGGCACCGGGTTTGCGCCTGGAAAGAATCGGTGAACAAGTGGATGTGGCGCTTCAGTACGACTACAACCGCACCAATTTTGCCGATTCGCCGCGCGATAATTTTGACAGCCATCACGCCCTAGCGACGGTGGGTTATCAGCACAGCCGGCGGGCCCGCTTCAAGGCTTCGGCAGAATACTACAATGCCAGTGACCGGCGCGGCACGGGCAACCAGCAAGGTGATTTGCTGCCGCTGGGGCTGGATCCGGATGAGTGGCACTCCCTGGGCCTGAGCGCTGGCATGCACTACGGTTCGGTGGGCGCGCGTGGCTATGTGGACGTGGACCTGGGCACCATCCGTCGCCAGTACGACAACAACCGCCTGTACACGCGCGGGCGGGATCGCAAAACGCGCTACTTGGGCGTGACTTACGGCCACCGTATCAAGCCAAAGACTTCATTACTGGTGGAGGCCCGGCACACCTTGATTGACTATGACGTGGCGACACTGGATAACACCGAAAACCGCCTGATGCTGGGTCTGGATTGGCAGGCCACGGGCAAAACCACGCTGCGGGCGCTGGCCGGCTACCTGGCCAAGTCCTTTGATGACCCCCTGCGAGCCGATTACGCGGGCATAGGCTGGGAATTGGGTGCCACCTGGCACGCACGCAGCTATTCGGTGTTTGATTTGTCCACCTCACGGGAAACGGATGAAACCGATGGCAACGGGTCTTTTATCTTGCGTCAAAACGTGGATTTTGGCTGGACCCACCACTGGAATCGCCACTTTTCCACCGGTCTTAACCTGGGCCTGGCCAGCTATGAATACCGCCAGAGCCTGCGGGATGATGACCTGACTAGCGCCGGTATTTCAGTGAACTATCAGTGGCATCCGAAGGTCTTGATGGGACTGGCGTTCAAGCGTTACCAACGCAACTCCAGCGAGTCTTTTTTCGAATTTGATGAAAATACCTGGCTGCTGAGCCTGGAAGGATACCTTTGACAGAACCGCTGATAGAGCCGAACCGATGATGGAAATGCACAAAAACTCGCCACAAAAGGTCGTGCTGCAAAAACCGTGCTGGAAAAATCTTGCCCGGTTTGTGCTGGCCTGCCTGTTATTGTCGAGCTTGGGGGTGGTGCAGGCCCAACCAGAGGCCGCAAACTCCGTTTCAAGCGGCAGGGAATATGTCATCAATGCCGGGGACCAACTACACATGGAGGTGTTTGGTGAGCCGGAGCTGAACCTGGATGTGACCGTGGATGCGGCGGGTTTTGTGGAATACCCGTTTGCCGGCAAGGTCAAGGCCGTTGGCCGCACGGTGGAAGATTTACGGCTGGATATTCTGGCCCGACTCAAGGACGGCTATTTCGTCAACCCCCAGTTTCTGGTCACCGTGCGCAAGTACAAGCCGGTTTTTGTCCAGGGGGAAGTCAACAATGCCGGTGCGTTTGATTTCCAGCCCGGGCTGACCGTGCGCAAGGCCATTGCCCTGGCCGGTGGCATGACCGAACGGGCATCGCGCAAGAAAATTTTCCGGGTCAAGCAGCAGGCCGATGGCAAGCAGCGCACGCGCGTGAACCTGGATGATGCGGTGTACCCTGGCGACGTCATTGAGGTCAAACAGAGTTTTTTCTAAAAAGCCTATTGCCGGAGGCGAGGTGAGCAATCCGCCGCGATAATCATTCCCGTGATTCATCAGGACGCTCCCAACGCTTGTCCCACCGTGGAGTTGGGGTATTATGGAAGTGACGACAGAGCTGCTCGACCAGTGCGTCACGATAAGTACTCAACTGGCCGCCGGGCACAGGCTCGGCAAAGAGCCAGGTCTTTAATTAACCCTTAGTGAATATGGCGTGAAAACCCTTGAACCCTAGCGAGTCCCCCCCTCTCAATCCGGAAACCTCTGCCGGAGAAGTGACACCTGCCAGTGGACTGGATATCAAGGAAGTCTGGCAGCTGATCCGGAAACACGCTGTGGTGATTCTGAGCCTGAGCGTGCTCGGGTTATTGTTGGCGGTGTTTCTGGCTGTACGCGCTACGCCTGTCTACAAGGCCAGTTCACGGCTGATTATTGAACGCCCTAATCAGGCTTCGGGGATCGATTCCCTGTACGGCGTCATGGGGGTGGGCTGGGAGTTTTACCCCAATCAGGTGGCGATCATGCGTTCCAAACCCGTGGCAGAACGGGTGGTGAACAAGCTGGGGCTGGATGTGCCTGCGGCGACTTCCTCTGAAAATGTCGAAAAAACACCGTGGTACCTGGCCTGGTTGCCCGATACCTGGAACAAACCGGCCAAGGCCGTCGACCCTCAAAAAGCCCATCAGGCCGCCGTCAACAACGTACGACGTTCGGTGATGATCGCTCAGGAGCCAGGCACCAGCGTTTTCACTATTGGCTTTGACGACACCGACCCGGAAATGGCGGCAGCCAAGGCCAATGCCCTGGCGGAGTCTTATCTGGAAGAGGTGCTGGAGTCGCGGTTGAAAACCAAGCAACGGGACATGAAACTGCTGGCCGGCCAGTTGCCGGAACTGGAGGCCAAGGTCAAGCGGGCTGAACAGGCCTTACGTGACTTCCAGAAGCGGCAGAAGCTGCTGCTGGTGGATGGCGCCGACGAGCTGTATTCAAACAGCCTGGCCACGGCCACAAACCGCCTGGCCGAACTGCGTCGTAAGGAGGCCACGCTGGCTCCGCTATTCAATCGCATCCAATCGGCGCGTCAGTCGCCGGATGTGTTGGCCCGCGTGCCGGCCTTGTTGGAGAGACTAGCGGTCAGTCAGGCCCAGAGCCAATGGTTGCAGCAACGTGACAAAGTCAGCGAATTAAGCCGGACATACGGTCCCAAGCACCCCAAAATGATCCAGGCCAAAGCCGCCGCGGAAGCGGCCCGGCAGGAGTTTAACAGCCAGTTGCAGTCCGCTGCCGATGCGGTGGCGGCGGAATACCGTATGTTAAATGACGAAATCAGACATATGGAAGCCGAAGTGGCCCGCAGCCAGAACCAGCTGAAGCAAAAGAACGAGCAGGACTTTGAGTTGGCCGCACTTAAGCGAGACTATGAATTCAGCCAGCAGGTGTATTCCGATTTTTTGAAAAAATTCAAGCAGACCGATGCGGTCAGCGATGAAGGCATTCAGGCCATCAATGCGCGCGTGATGGATTATGCGGACGTGCCGGAACGTCCTTACAAGCCAAACCGCAAGGCCATGGTGCTGACTGGCTTGGCCGTGGGCGCCCTGCTGGGTCTGGCACTGGCTTTCCTGCTGGAATACCTGGACAACACCTTCCGCAGCACCGATGAAGTGGAGCGCAAACTCAAGTTGCCCGTGATAGGGACATTGCCGGAACTGACGGAAAAGGAGCTGGCCGAAGCGCCGGCGGCCCTGCATTTTTCCCGCAAGGGCCGATCCGTTTTTGCCGAAGCCGTGCGCACCCTTCGCACCGGCGTACTGCTGTCTCGTCCGGATGCGGACAAGCTCAGTCTGCTGGTGACATCCTCGGTGCCCGGAGAAGGTAAAACCACCACCGCCATTAACCTGGCAACGGCCCTGTCGCACCTGGGGCCAACGGTGCTGGTGGAAGCCGATTTGCGCCGCCCGGCCATCATCCAGTCACTGTTGGTGAAAGGTGAGACCACTCATCAGCGTGAACCGGCTGGCCTCACCACCTGCATCCTGGGACAGAAAAAGCTTTCCCAGTGCCTGCAGAAAATGGAAAACGAGAATCTCTACCTCCTCCCGGCTGGTCCAAGTCCGGCCAATCCGCTGGAGATTTTGTCTTCGCAGAAATTCAATACCTTGCTGCAGGGCCTGAAAGACCGCTTTCAATACGTGGTTGTGGATTGTTCGCCGGTGCTGGCTGTGAGCGATGCCCTGGTGCTTGGCCGCCAGGTGGACGGCGCGCTGTTTGTCCTGCGCGCCGATAGTGTTCCACGCCAGATGGCCATCAATGCCACCAGCAAGCTAACACGCGTGGGTGTTCCGGTTCTGGGCATCAGCATCAACCGAATGGTGGCACGCACTGGAAAATATGGCAAGTACGCGCCTTACGAAGGCGCTTACTACACCCATTACGGTTATCACGCTTCCAGCTGATGCCGTGACCTGTTTCCGGATGCCGTGACAATGTCCCTGAAATGGCGAAAATGGCTGGCGCTGATGGTGCTGCTGGGGATGACCTTGGTGTTTTTTCTGTTGTTGCGCGAGCAACTGGGGCTGGACGCCTGGCACAAAACCTGGCGCCAGCAAAAAACACTGCCCCACAACAGCCTGCCCTGGGAATCATTTGACCCCAACGCCATAGAACTCCGTGTTCACGAGGCCATTTTCAGAAAACAGGCAGGTCAGGTTGTTGATGAACGCCGGGTTGAACAGAATCTGGCGCAATTGAAATCGCTTCGACCGGGTTGGCCCTATGACCTTTTGTTGCAGCAACAATGGCGACTGGCACAGGGCCAACTGGACACCGAAGGTTGGCTCAATGCCTTGCAAAAAGGGGCCCACGAAGCGCCAGTGGCCTATGCGGCGGCAGCGGTGCTGTTTCAGCACTGGAACCGTTTTTCCCCGTCGCAAAGGCAGCGCATGCTGGCCTTGCTGTGGAGCAGTGGTGCCCGTTATCAGCCGCGCCTAATTAATTACGCATTTTTGTCATCGAGGCTTTTCGACTACTGTGATTATGGGTATAATACCGCGCTCGATGTGCCTCCGGATTGCCGCAAGGCGGGCTGGGAGCCATTGACAAAGCCGCCTCAAGCGCGACACCGGTTGCCGGTCAAGCCTGATTGACCCGTGTTTCGGCCGGTTTCCGGGGTGGCTTTATGCTGACAGGGCATCTGTTAACTGGCTATTGACATCAGTCATTAGTTAAGCGACAATGTTCTGATTTGCTCAGGCTGGAGGGATACCCAAGCGGCCAAAGGGGGCAGACTGTAAATCTGCTGGTTCTACCTTCGGAGGTTCGAATCCTCCTCCCTCCACCATCTTGAGCAGAAATGAGAGCGATTGGTGCAAGATGCGGCCGAGTTTTCGGCGGAATGATCGGATTCGCGGGTGTAGTTCAATGGTAGAACTTCAGCCTTCCAAGCTGAATACGTGGGTTCGATTCCCATCACCCGCTCCAGTTACAAGTCATGTGCCCATATAGCTCAGTCGGTAGAGCACTTTCTTGGTAAGGAAGAGGTCACTGGTTCGATTCCAGTTATGGGCACCATCATTACAGTATTACTATTTGCCAGTTAACTTTTTGGCTGTGGAGCACGACAATGTCAAAAGAAAAATTTGAACGTAACAAACCCCATGTCAACGTAGGCACCATCGGTCACGTTGACCACGGCAAGACCACATTGACAGCGGCTTTGACCAAGGTGTCGGCTGAAAAGCAAGGTGG
>JALWKC010000217.1 GCA_026996795.1 Lysobacterales bacterium
TTGTTCGGGGCTTATTTTGAAACGCTGTTCCTGAGTGGTGTTGACTATTACCGGCTGGCCTCCGGTCAAGACCGCCATGTCCGGGTAAGAGACCCAGTAAGGGGCCGGAATGATCACTTCATCGCCTAGGTTCAGCACCGCTTTCATGAGGTTAAAAATACTGTGCTTGGCGCCACTGGAGACCAGAATATTCTGTGGCTGGAACGTCAGCTTGTTTTCGCGCCTGAACTTGTTGATGACCGCCTGCTTCAGCTCCGGGGTGCCGTCCACGGCAGTGTACTTGGTCTGGCCGGTCTGAATGGCTTCGATGCCAGCCTGCTTGATGTGCGCGGGCGTGTCGAAATCCGGCTCACCAGCGCCCAGACCGATCACATCCTTGCCGGCACGACGCAACTCGGCGGCTTTCATGCTCACGGCAATGGTGGCGGACGATTTGATTTTTTTCACCAGATCGGAAACATAATCGGTCATTTGCAGTCACCTGACAGTTTAAAAAAACGCTATGATAAGTCAGTTTAGCCCGAGACCATAAGAAAAAAAATGGAAAGAGTCGAATTGCAGGTCACCAACCGCCAGAAACCCTTCCGGATCAACAGCCCGTTCAGCCCCGCTGGCGACCAGCCACAGGCTATTGAAAAACTCACCGAGGGTTTCAAGGCCGGCCTGAAGAACCAGACCTTGCTGGGCGTCACCGGCTCGGGCAAAACCTTCACCATCGCACACGTGATCCAGAACCTGCAGCGACCCACCATGGTGATGGCACACAACAAAACCCTGGCGGCCCAGTTGTACAACGAGCTCAAGGAATTTTTCCCCGACAATGCGGTGGAGTACTTCGTCTCTTACTACGATTATTACCAACCAGAGGCGTATATTCCCTCCTCAGACACCTACATCGAAAAAGACGCCTCCATCAATGCCTACATCGAACAGATGCGGCTCTCGGCCACCAAAGCCCTGATGGAACGCCGTGACGTCATTATCGTTTCCACGGTGTCGTCCATTTACGGCCTGGGCGATCCACAATCCTATCTGCAAATGGTGATTCCCTTGAAACTGGGTGATACCATCGACCAGCGTACCCTGTTACGCCGACTGGCCGAGCTGCAATACACGCGCAACGACTATGAACTGCAACGCGGCACCTACCGCGTGCGGGGTGAAGTGATCGATATTTTTCCGGCCGAATCGGAAAAACTGGCCATGCGCGTGGAGCTGTTTGACGATGACGTGGAAGCCCTGAGCTGGTTCGACCCGCTCACCGGCCGCACCGTGTCGCGGGAATCGGAAATCACCATTTACCCCACCACGCACTTCGTCACCCCGCGCGACCGCGTGGTGCGGGCCATGGAAACCATCCGCGAGGAGCTGCGCGAACGCCTGCAGGTACTGTATGCCGAAAATCGCCTGGTGGAAGCCCAGCGGCTGGAACAACGCACCCGCTACGACCTGGAAATGATGCAGGAACTGGGTTATTGCCAGGGCATCGAAAACTACTCCCGCCACCTCACCGGCCTGCCGCCGGGCACGCCACCACCGTGCCTGTTCGACTACCTGCCGGATGATGCCCTGCTGGTGGTGGATGAAAGTCACGTCACCATTCCACAAATTGGCGGCATGTACAAAGGCGACCGCTCACGCAAGGAAAACCTGGTTGAATACGGCTTTCGGCTGCCCTCGGCACTGGACAACAGGCCATTGCGGTTTGAGGAGTGGGAAGCCCGCACCCCGCGCATGATTATGGTGTCAGCCACGCCGGGCAATTACGAAGCCGAGAAGTCCTCGCAAATCGTGGAACAGGTGGTGCGTCCCACCGGCCTGCTGGACCCGGAAATCGAAGTGCGGCCAGCCGATAACCAGGTGGATGATCTGTTCAGTGAGATCACCAAGCGCGTCGCCCGCCAGGAACGGGTACTGGCCACCACGCTCACCAAGCGCATGGCCGAAGACCTCACCGACTACCTCAGCAATCACGGCGTGCGCGTGCGCTACCTGCACTCGGAAATCGAGACGGTGGAACGGGTGGAAATCATTCGCGACCTGCGCAAGGGCGTGTTTGACGTGCTGATCGGCATCAACCTCCTGCGTGAAGGCCTCGACATGCCGGAAGTGTCACTGGTGGCCATTCTTGATGCCGACAAAGAAGGCTTCCTGCGTTCCGATCGTTCCCTGATTCAGACCATCGGCCGGGCCAGCCGCCACCTGCACGGCAAGGCCATTCTGTACGCGAACACAATCACCAAATCCATGCAAAAGGCCATCGACGAAACCAAACGGCGACGCCAGCGCCAGCTTGATTTTAATGAAACGCACGGCATCACACCGGCCAGCGTGATCAGTAAAATCCACGAATTGCGCAGTGAGAACCCCGACGACGGCTTGCAGAAAGTGGGAGGCAAAGTGGCCGACCTGGCGGCCACTTATCATGTCCACAGCCCGCAGGAAGCGGCGAATATGATCAAGACGCTGGAGCGGAAGATGAACCAGCACGCACGGGATCTGGAGTTTGAGGAAGCCGCCAGGCTTCGTGACGAAATCCAAGCACTGCGCGAACTGGCTTTCAGGGCCTGAGGCCGGCGCCTTCCCTTTTTTCGCCCAAGCTGTGGCAGATTTCTTACCCGAATCGGCGCCGGTTGACCGGTTTCCGGGCACGTTTTTCCTATTTCAGCCTGGCCATAACAGGCCTACACTGGCGGCTCATTCATTCCAGTACGCGCTGCCACTATGCCCAATCACCGTTCACAATCCATCCTAAAACAGGGCCGCTTTGGCG
>JALWKC010000218.1 GCA_026996795.1 Lysobacterales bacterium
CTTTGCAGACTCACTAAGGAGACTCTGATTGAATCGTGACACGGCATCCGCGCAGGGGCGCTTATTCTCTCACAAAAACAGGCAATGGAAAACACTCACCACTCGCCAGTCACCCGGCCACTGCCTGATGTGGGGCACGTAGTATGTAACCTTAGCCAAGAGTTATTCGTGGTAAAATGTTCGGTTAAGCTAAACTATGGAACAGAAAAGTGGATTTTCCAATGGAGTACGATGTGATTGTGGTAGGCGGCGGCCACGCCGGCACGGAAGCCGCCTTGGCGGCTGCGCGCCTTGGCGCGCAAACCCTGCTATTGACCCACAACATTGAAACCATTGGCCAAATGAGCTGTAACCCGGCCATTGGCGGCATCGGCAAAGGTCACCTGGTGAAGGAAATTGATGCCATGGGTGGCATCATGGCTCAGGCGGCCGATCATGCCGGCATCCAGTTTCGTGTGCTGAATTCCCGCAAGGGCGCCGCCGTGCGTGCCACGCGTGCCCAATGTGATCGCACCCTGTATCGGAACTTCATTCGCCAGGCGGTGGAAAACCAGCCCAATCTCAGCCTTTTTCAGCAAGGGGTGGAAGACCTTGTAATTGAAGGGGATCGCGTCACTGGCTGTATCACCCAGATGGGCCTGACCTTCAAAGCCAAAACCGTGGTGCTGACAGTGGGCACATTTCTGGGCGGCAAAATCCACATTGGCCTGTCCAATTATCAAGGAGGCCGGGCGGGCGATCCACCCGCCACCGTACTGGCACAACGCCTGCGCAAACTGCCTTTTGCCGTTGATCGCCTCAAAACCGGCACACCACCACGCATAGACGGGCGCAGCGTGGATTTCAGCGTGATGCAGGAACAGCCCGGTGATCAGCCGGTGCCCGTCTTTTCCTACCTGGGCTCTGCCGAAGATCACTCGCCACAGGTCAGTTGCTACATCACCCACACAAATCAGCACACCCATGACATCATTCGTGGCGGACTGGATCGCTCGCCCATGTATTCTGGCGTTATCGAAGGCGTTGGCCCACGCTACTGCCCCTCGATCGAGGACAAGATTGTGCGCTTTGCCGACAAGACCTCGCATCAGATTTTCGTTGAACCCGAAGGCCTCAATACGCATGAGCTGTACCCCAACGGCATTTCCACCAGCCTGCCTTTTGATGTACAGTTGGAACTGGTTCGCTCCATCAAGGGTTTTGAGAACGCGCACATCACGCGTCCGGGCTATGCCATCGAATACGACTATTTCGATCCGCGAGGCCTGCAGGCCAGCCTGGAGACAAAATACGTCGAAAACCTCTATTTTGCCGGCCAGATTAACGGCACCACCGGTTACGAAGAAGCCGCCGCCCAGGGCTTGATTGCCGGCATGAACGCGGCGTTAAAGGTGGCGGGCAAAGCCCCCTGGACCCTGCGTCGGGACCAAGCTTACATCGGCGTGCTGATCGACGATTTGATCACCCGTGGTACCCAGGAACCTTACCGCATGTTCACCTCTCGGGCCGAATACCGCTTGCTGCTGCGTGAAGACAATGCCGATTTGCGCCTGACGCCCAAAGCCCGTGAACTGGGGCTGGTGGACGACCATCGCTGGGCGGTTTTTTCTGCCAAAAAAGCGGCTGTGGACCAGGAACTGGCCCATTTGAAATCCGTCTGGCTGAGTCCCGGCAATGAAACCGGAAAGTGCTTCATGCAAAAAACCGGCTTGCCGCTGACCAAGGAGGTCACGGCCTTTGACCTGCTGCGGCGCCCGGAAATCAGTTACGCCACCTTGCGGGAAATTCCGGGGCTGACCGGCAATCTGGAACAGGCTGAATGCATTGAACAGGTGGAGACCCAGGCACAGTATTCGGGCTATCTGGAGCGCCAGCGTCAGGAGATACTCAAAGCCCGGCAACATGAGGAAAAAACCATTCCGCCAGATTTTGATTACCAGCAGGTTAAAGGCCTGAGTGCAGAACTGACCGAAAAACTGAAAAAACAGCAGCCGCAAACCATTGGCCAAGCCGCACGCATTCAAGGCATGACTCCTGCAGCGGTCAGTTTATTGCTGGTGTACCTGAAAAAAAGCGCCTGACCCGACCGGCCATGGGCAGCCCCTGAGAGCAACCGAACGGGGTAAAGCCGTCTTCTTTGTCACCAAAGGCTTATGACCCGGCCTGGCGCATTAGCCAGTGCTTGATGGGGGCGGCGGCCTGCACGCCTTTCAAGGACAGGTTCCGCAGCAGTGGCTTGCCGGGCGCATCGTCCACAAAAAGGCGGTTAATCAGCGTCATTAACTGCGCGGTTTCCCAAGCCTGGCTGCGGCGGTTTCTGGCATAGCGCCTGAGCATCAGCTTCACTTCATCGACATTGCGCCAATCCAGGCCTTCGCTCAATCTCGTCAGCTCGGCCACGTCCTGCAAACCCAAATTGACGCCCTGCCCGGCCAAGGGGTGCACCACATGCGCAGCATCACCGGCCAGCACCACCCGACCCTGCACAAAATGCGCCGCCATCTGCGTTCGCAGGGGGAAAGCCGCGCGCTGACTGCGCAACCGTGCCCTGAGGTGAAAGCCAAGTTTGGGGTGATTGATGGTGTCGGTCAGGCGTTGCTCAAATTCGGTTTCCGGACAGCTCAACAAATCCTCCGCCCTGGCTTCGGGCAGCGACCAGACAATGGAAAACAGGCCCGCTTCACCCGCCGGCAGCAGCCCCACCGGGCCGCCCTCGGCAAAAGCCTGCAGCGCGGTTTCTTGCGGCGCGCCATCCAGGTGCACATAGGCCACCAGTCCCTTCTGGCCATAGGGTTGGGCGTCAACTTCAATGCCGACCAGTTGACGGGTGGCAGAAGCCGCGCCGTCTGTGGCCACCAGCACGCGGGAGGCCAGCTGCCGGTTTTCGGCCGTGGTGATACGCACACGGGTTTCCCGGGCACTGGCAGTGTCTTCAACCGCCTGCAGCTGATCCGGCGCGTAGATAGCCACCCCCAGTTCCTGCAGGCGCTTCCAGGCCGCCTGAACCAGATTGCCGTTTTCGACAATCACACCCAATGCCGGCTCCCGCGCCAGGTCAGCGGCAAAACCCAACTGGGTGCCCGTGCGGGCATCCCACACGCGCATGGCCCGGTACACGCCAAGGCGATCGGGAACCACATGCTGCCAGATACCCTGTTGCCGCAACCAGTTGATGTTGGCCAGTGACAGGGCCGAAACGCGCAATTGACGCGGACCCAATGTGGCTGAGAGCGGAGTGTGGTGCTGTTCGATGACGGCCACCCGATGCCCGCAACTGGCCAGTGCGGCCGCTCCACTGGCGCCCACCATGCCGGCGCCTGAAAAAACAAAATCAAACCGTTCGGTCGTCATGCCAGTTTCACCTCTTTTGCGCACTCACGGGTTCACAGGGCCGGTCGCAGCAAGGGTGGCACCTGGCCACGATAACCTGAACCGTGCCGGAACAATCGTGCCTGCAAGGCAGGCGACAAGCCGCTGGCCAGAATGGCCGCCGAGCGCAGGGTTGGAACCGGAAACGCGTCGATGGCAAACCAGCGCATGAGGTCATCGGTGTATTGCACTGTGGACTGCTGATCGGCCCTCCGGGCCTGCTGGTAGTTGGCCAACACGGCCAGATCGCCCAGTGCCCGCCCGTTGGTTCTGGCCTGCGTCATGGTGTCCGCCAGTTGGGCAATGTCCCGCACGGCAAGATTCAGACCCTGGGCGGAGACCGGGGAAAGGGTGTGGGCTGCATTGCCCATCAGCACAACGCCAGAAGACACCTGCTGTGGCACCTCAATGCGATGCAAGGGATAAGAGGAGCGCTTGCCCACCCGGGTAAAACGCCCCAGACGGTAACCAAACCGTTCCTGAGCGGCCTGCAGAAAGGTCGCGTCATCCCCGCTCAACAGGATCTCCGCCTGCTGCCTGGGCATGGACCAGACAAACCCGCAGCGGCCGCCACGGAAGGGCAGCACGGCCACCGGGCCGTCCGGCGTCAGGCGTTCAAAGGCCTGGCCCTGGTGCGGTTTTTCCGTGCTGACATTGCAGATCACGGCGGTCTTTCCGTAATCATAAGAGCGTGTTTCCAAGCCCAACTGCTCGCGAATGGGCGACCGGGCACCGTCAGCCGCCAGCAAAACGCTCGCCCGGGCAGTGTGTTTTTCGCCCTGGTGATCGAAAATCAGCTCAACTGAGAGGTTTTCGCCGGTGGCACGAACCGAAAAGTCCTCCAGACTGGCCGGACTGAGCCAGGTGATGCGCGGGTTTTCCTGCACGCGTTTTAGCAAAGCCAGTCCCAGGCGACGGGCTTCCACCACATGCCCCAAGGCGTCAACACCCAGCTCGCTGGCGCGAAACAGAGCCGACCCGAAATAGCCACGCTGGGACACATGCACGCTGGAGATGGGTACCGCTTCTGCCGCCACCGCCGGCCAGATGCCCAGGTTTTGCCAGAAGTGGCGCGCAGCGGCACCCACCACCAGCGTTCGGTCATCGTAAGCACTCTGGGCGGCCAACTGCGGCGAACGCGCTTCCAGGGCCAGCACGCGAAAACCGGCCTGAGCCAGCGCCTCGGCACAGGCCAGACCGACCAGACCGCCACCCACAATGGCCGCATCAAAGCCCCCGGCTTCAGCACTGGGCAAGGGTTTTGGGGACTGGTTATTCTTATTCTTGGCATTCATGCGCATTCACGGGTTTTGCTGCCGGGTTTCAGACTACCGGCGTCTGTTCCGGAGGACTTGGCTTGCTCTGTTGCCGGGCCTTGTCTGACCGGCGGGCTTCCAGCGCCTGCAGGTATTCGGGATCCACGCCGGTGACGTATTCGCCGGAAAAACAGGAGGTGTCAAATTCCTGCACTTTCTGTGTGCGTTCGCGGCAGGCCTCCACCAGGTCTTCCAGGGTCTGGTAAATCAGCCCGTCTGCACCCAGCAAACGGCAAATTTCGTCTTCATCACGGCCATGCGCGATCAATTCGCTGGCCGCGGGCATGTCAATGCCGTAAATGTTCGGGTAACGCACCGGGGGGGCGGCCGAGGCAAAGAACACCTTTTTGGCGCCGGCTTCGCGCGCCATTTGAATAATCTGTTTACTGGTTGTGCCACGCACAATGGAATCATCCACCAGCAATACGTTTTTGCCGCGAAACTCCAGGTCGATGGGGTTCAGCTTGCGCCGCACCGACTTGGTGCGTTCGCTCTGACCGGGCATGATGAAGGTGCGGCCCACGTAGCGGTTTTTGACAAAGCCTTCGCGCAACTTGACGCCCAGCTTGTGGGCCATGGGAATGGCGCAGGTGCGGGCGGTGTCGGGAATCGGGATCACCACATCGATGTCCTCACCGGCCCAGCGTTGCGCGATGCGTTCGGCCAGCTTTTCCCCCATCCGCAGGCGCGCCTTGTGCACCGAGATATCGTCCATCAGGGAATCCGGCCGGGCAAAATACACGTACTCGAAAATGCAGGGCGAATACACCGGGTTTTCGGCACATTGCTGGCGATGCAGCTGGCCATCACGGGTGACATAAACCGCTTCGCCCGGGGCCACGTCATCAATCAGCGAAAAGCCGTTAATGTCCAGTGCCGCGCTTTCCGAGGCCAGCATGTATTCCACGCCAGTGTCTGTGTGACGCTGACCCAGCACCAAAGGCCGAATGCCCCAGGGGTCACGAAAACCCACCAGCCCGAAGCCTGGCACCAGCGCCACCACCGCGTAGCCACCCACACAACGCTTGTGCACGCCCGTGATGGCCTTGAAAACGGTTTCCGGTTGCAGGTTCTTGTCCGTTTCATAGCGGTGCAGTTCGTGCGCAAACACGTTCAGCAGCACTTCCGAATCGCTGTCGGTATTGATATGGCGGCGGTCGGTGCGAAACAGCTCATCACGCAATTGCTCGGCATTGATCAGGTTGCCGTTGTGCCCCAGCGCAATGCCGTAGGGGGAGTTGACATAAAAAGGCTGGGCTTCCTGCTGCCCTTCACTGCCAGCGGTGGGATAGCGCACATGGCCGATGCCCATAAAACCCTGCAGCTTTTGCACTTCCGATGAATTGAACACGTCCTTGACCAGGCCGCTGCCTTTCACCAGTTGCAACCGCCCGTTATGGCTGGTGGCCATGCCGGCGGCATCCTGACCTCGGTGTTGCAAAACCGTCAGGCCTTCGTAAATGACCGAAGCGACATTGCACTGACCAACAATTCCGATAACTCCACACATGCTGTTTGCTCTTTTGGCGACTGGTTATTAACCTGGCATCAATATAGGCGATGCTCAGCCGTGATGCGCGGATTCCTCCGGCGCTTCTGGCTGGCTGTCCGCGCCTTCATTCTCCGGCCCGGTGGTAGCCGGATTGACCTTGTCTTTACTATTCCCATGGCTGGATGAACTGTCCGGCGTGGTGGTTGTGTCTGCCGGTGTTTCCTGCTGTGTCTGTTGTGTTTTTCGGGCGGCCTGCTGCCTGGCAAAGGAGAAATAATCGGAAAAGTCCTCCGGCATGCGCTCACGCACCCATTCGGCCATGCGCCCGAAATACGGGGCCAGCCGGGATTCTTTCCACCACGGATCTTCAGCCAATGGTGTGGCCTGGATAAAAAAGGCCATGGCCACCACCGCCACCACGCCACGCAATACCCCGAAAAACAGACCGAAAAAACGGTCACTGCCGGTGAGGCCGGTTTTGCTGATGAGCTTGCCAAGCACGTAGTTCAATAAACCACCCACAAGCAAGGCGGCCAGAAAAAGGGCCACAAAGGCGATCAGGTGACGCGCCGAAGGCAAGTCGATCCAGGGCGTGAGCGTTGACTGCGCCTTGTCCACAAAATGGTAAGCGACCCAAAACGCACCAACCCAGATCAGCAGCGAAAAAACCTCGCGGATCAGGCCACGGAACAGGCTGATGACCGCCGACAGGCCAATGATGCCCAACAGGGTGTAGTCAAACCAGTTCATGACAGGCCGCTGAGGTCAAAAGCTGAAATGAAGAAAGGCGTCATTCGATAATGTCAGACAATTCATGCGGTCGAATCACGCCGCGAATCTGCAGTTTTTTCTGCAACCGCTGGCGGTTTTTTTCCGCCTCGTCACGCTTGACTTCAGGGCCAACACGCACCCGGTACAGGGTTTTGCCTGCGCTGCTGACTTTGTCCACGAAAGTGGTGTAGCCTTGCTGGCGCAACTTGTTACGGAGCTTGCGGGCGTTCTCCAGTCGGGAGAAGCTGCCCACCTGCACCACCCAGGCCTTGGCCGTCTGCTTGCTGATCTTTTCCGATTCCGCCGGACTCAGGGCGACGATGGCCGGCTGGCCCAGCCCCAGGGCACTTTGTCGACTAGCGCTGGCCAGGCGTTGGGCATATTTTTCAGCCGCCTGCCTGGAAGTAAATTCCGGCGAATAGACATGAAACAAAGGCCGTGAGTCGTCTTTGGCAATGGCCGTGGGAATTTTCACCAATAACAGTTTGCCACGGACTTTCTCGGCGTTGGCTCGCTGGGAAAAGCTGCCAATCTTGACCCGGTAAAGGGTGTCTGCCGATGAGCTGTCAGCCGTTTTGCCGGTTTCAACCACGGCTTGGGGAGTGGCCGTGGTGCTGTTTATTTTGTCTGCGGGCTTTTCCGGGGGGGGGTTGGCTGTTTTTTGTGCTTCGACGTCTGCGCGTAATTGCTCCTCAACCGCCTCATGGTGTGTTTTCTCCGCTGCCACCACGGGCTTGACCGGTTCCGGCTCGATGGCCGGCTCCATGGCAACACGGGAGGCGGGGGTTGACGGGGCAGTGGTTTGTTGGGCGCTGACCGGCTCGTCAATGGAGAAACTGTGTTTTTCCAGTGGCGGCAGGTTTGGTTTTTCCGGAATGCGCAACTCGACCTGATGTTCGCCTTGCACGGGCTTGCCATCAAACAGCATGGGAACAAAAATAACAGCGAGAGCCACAATGACTGAGGCGCCCACCAGGCGTTGCTTGAGGTTCTGATCCATGCCGCTGTCCTCTGGGGTGGCTGAGGGCCTATTTTTCCAGATTTTCGTGAAAAAATCGAGGCAATTCTTCGCGACTCACCTGCTGTTGCGGCAAATCACGGTTTTTCAGAGCCTTGACCGAAACCGTGCCTTCATCCAGTTCCCGCTGACCCAGGATGACCGCATACCGGGCGCCGCTGCGGTCGGCTTTCTTGAACTGGGATTTGAATGAACCGCCGTCCAGGTGCTGAACGACGCGTTTGTGCGGAAATTCCCGCCGCAGGGATTCAGTCAGGGCAAAGGTTTCAGCCGCGTCCAGGCCATCCTCGCTGACCACGTAAATATCCGCCAGGGGTTCAGCGTGCCACAAACCCAGTTCTTCAATCAAAAGCAACAAACGGTCCAGACCGAGGGCAAAACCCACCGCCGGTGTGGGCTTACCGCCCTGTCGTTCAACCAGGCCGTCGTAACGGCCTCCGGCACAGACGGTTCCCTGGGCGCCCAGTTCGTCACTGATCCACTCGAACACGGTCTTGCTGTAATAATCCAGTCCCCGAACCAGGCGCGGGTTTTCCACGTAGGCAATTCCGGCAGCATCCAGCAGCCGTTTCAGTTCGGCGTGATGGCTGGCCGAGTCCTCATCAAGGTAATCGGTCAACACCGGCGCGTTGGCGATGATTTCGCGCATTGCCGGGTTCTTGCTGTCCAGAATGCGTAACGGGTTGCTGTACAAGCGCCGGCGGGCGTCTTCATCCAGCGACTCCTTATGCTGTTCAAAGTAGGCAATCAGGGCATCCCGGTAGCGCCCCCGGCTATCGCTGGTGCCCAGTGAGTTGATTTCCAGCCGTATGGGGTGTTGCTGTGCGTCGAAACCCAGGGCGTGCCACAAACGCTGACCCAGAATGAGCAGTTCGGCATCGGCCTGGGGGCCGGGGTTGCCAAAGTATTCCACACCCACTTGCTGAAATTGCCGGTTACGGCCTTTTTGAGGCCGTTCATAGCGAAACATTGGCCCGGAATACCAGAGTTTTTGCGCCCCGGTTGCCATCAGGTTGTTTTGCACCAGCGCCCTGACGCAGGAGGCCGTGCCTTCCGGCCGAAGACTCAGGCTTTCACCCTTGCGGTCGGCAAAGGTGTACATTTCCTTTTCAACAATGTCGGTGACTTCGCCAATGGCCGAGCAGAAAAGCGCGGTTTTTTCCACCACCGGAAAGCGGATTTCACGGTAACCGTATTGCTGGAAAAGGTCACGCATGATGCCCTCGGCGCGTTGCCAACGCCAGCTCTGCTCTGGCAAAACATCGTACATACCGCGCACGCGGCTGATTGCTTGACTCATGGTTTGTTCACAATGATTATTCGGATGACAGCCAGGGGTTCATCGCCCTGAAAGAATGCTGCTGGCATTCTACCCGGCCACCTAAGGCTTGCCAATGGCTGAAGCCACGGAAACCGGAGAAGTGTGTTAAAGGGTGTTGAAGCGCGTTGGTAATTAGCGGCGAAAAAACGAAGCCGATGCCGGCAGGCAGTGATCCGGTCTGCCTGCTGGGGGTGGGTATCAGTTGGTGGCCACGTGCTCGGGCGAGGCTGGCCAGTCAAAATCCGCCACGTCTTTGCGGATGCGATCGGTCATTGGCAGCAACTGCCCATTAACCCAAACCTGAACCTGTTGAGCATTGCCCAGGCGAAAATGCACCGGCAGACTGGCCGTGTAGCGGTATTCGCCGGCCGACAACAGGTTGTGTTCCAGGCGCGTGCCATCGGCTTGACGCAATGAAACCCAGGCCGGTTCATTCACCTGCACAATGACTTCGGCCCTGGCTGTGTCCATGGATGCCGGTGAGACCACTGCATTTGCTTTGGTCTGTCCAGACTGCTCAGGAATGGCTACTGCTGTGGTCTGCGGTTCGCTCTCATCCGTTGCTTGTTTAGGGGCCATTTCATCGTCCATGGACTTATCCTGCTGCGGATTCTCCGTTGCTGATCCGTTGTCCAGATTTTCCTCATTTGTGCTGGCCCTGCTGGTGACCGGTGGCGGGGGCAACAAGGACGAGTAGTGGAAATCGCCTTCTGAAGTGGTTTTGACGGTGTTGTCGTTATTGCCTTCGGATTCTGCCAATGAGCCGATTTCAACCCCCAGGCCAGTGCTGTTACCGGCGTGCCCTTGACTCATCATGTGCCAGATGCCATAGGCAAAAGCGGCCACCACCAAAGTGCCCAGCAGGTAGCCGAGAAAATGTCCAGAGGAACGGCGGCGCGGAGCCACATTGGCAATGGCGTATTGGGTGTTGATGCGTGGTTGTTTTTCTGCGGGAACCGGGTAGCCAGCCATGATTTCCCGTTCTGGCACACCCAGCACCTTGGCGTAGTTCTTCAGGTAACCGCGAATGTAGGCCGGCGCGCCAAGAAATTCCGTTTCACCCCGCTCCAGCCGTTGCAGCAGGTCACGGTTAAGTTTCAGGCGTTTGGACATGTCATCGAGACTCAAACCGGCCTGTTTGCGTAATCTCGCCAGGTCAATGCGAACCGGATCGACAGATTTCTTGTTTTCTTCGTCGCTATTTGGGGGGGACGATGTAGTCATTTCTCACCTCTATTGGAGGGCCTTGAGGGCTTCGGATTTAGGGTATTGCTGGGCCAGCCTTTGGTAATAATTCTGTGCGGCTGCGGGGTTGCCCAGTTGCTTTTCGGCGCGATATCCGATCGCGAGCATTTTGTCGTCCAATTCATGCACGGCTTCCAGCCGTTGCAAAAAAGCGCGTACCTTGAACGGCTTGCCCTTTTTGTCCTGAATAATCACCATGTTGTACAAAGAAACGGGGGAATTCGGTTTCCACCGCAACGCTTCCTTGAATCGGGCCTCGGCCAGATCCAGCTTGCCGGCCTTCATCAGGCAGACCCCGGCATTTTCCAGCGCAATGTGCGGTGTTTGGTAAAAACGGTTGTGACTGGCCATGTCGTAATAACGCACCGCTTCGTCATATTCACCCTGTTGACAGAGGAAAGTGCCGTAATTATTGACGATGGAAGCATCATTGGTGCCGTATTTGACGCTCAGGCGGTAATGTTTGCGCGCCTTGTCCATCACCCCCAGCCGTGTGTAAACAACGCCCAGCAAGCTGTGCGCAACGGCCAGTTTGGGATCGTACTTCAAAGCGCGCTGCAGTTTCTCCAGCGCCACATCAAGATCACCGCGTTGCAGGTAGCCAGCACCCAGTTGGACATTGATCATGGCCGGCGAATTGTCCTCGGCAGTTTTCAGTTGGGTTGAACCGTCAATCTGACGGCTTGACTTGGTGGGGGTGGACCCGCAACCAGCCAGCAACACACACAGAAAACCAACAGTCAACGCAGAAATTCCTAGATGTTGTTTCTGCTGCGGCTGTTTCATGCGGGTATTTCCTTAAGCGGAGAGGCTTCTTTCTGATCGGACGTGGCCATGGCCTCATTGCGGCGGCGAATGGTCAGGGAGCGGCGCGTGCGATCGGCAAACTGCCCGGCCAGCTGCCCACAAGCAGCATCAATGTCATCTCCCCGGGTTTTGCGCACCGTGGCCACAATCGGGCTGGCAGCGCAAATGCGATGAAAACGTTCAATGGCCTCGGGCCGGGAACGCCTGAATGGATTGCCGG
>JALWKC010000219.1 GCA_026996795.1 Lysobacterales bacterium
CACGTGGCCGTGCTGCGTGGCACGGACGTGGATCAGCCTCGCAACCTGGCCAAATCGGTGACTGTGGAATGAACAAGACGGTGCTTTACAGCCTCGAACAGGTACTGCTTTCCAGTGAGCGCACGGCCTTGGCCTGGACACGCACCAGCACTGCATTGATGGCTTTTGGCTTTGTGATCGAAAAATTTGGCCTCGATGTCATGGGTATCCACGTCAAAACCGATGCGTTTCGCTACTCCATGTTGCTGGGCGTGTTTTTCATTCTGCTGGGTGCTGTCGTGGCCTTTTTTGCCATCTACCAGTACCAGGTGATTCTGGCCAGCGTCAAAGTCATCAAACTGCCCAAGGGTTACTCCACACGCACGGTGCAGATCATCAATTTTACGGTGGGTATTTTTGGCCTGCTGCTGGCTTTGGGCATTCTTTTCGGCCTGCAATAAGCATTGGGAGAACACACCATGGATGACGCCACTCGCCAGAAACTCAAGCACAAACTCAGTCCGCAGCAATACCATGTGGTGGTGGAAAAAGGCACCGAGCCGCCGTTTTCCGGTGTCTGGAACGCCCACTTCCAGCCCGGTCGCTACTGCTGCGTGGCCTGTGGCGAGCCCCTTTTTACTTCCCAAAGCAAGTTTGATGCCGGTTGTGGCTGGCCCAGTTTTGACCGCGCCTTGCCAGGTACCGTGGCCACTTGCGAAGACAACAGCCTGGGCATGCGGCGCACGGAAATCACCTGCGCCAACTGCGGCGCGCACCTGGGGCACGTGTTCAACGACGGGCCAACCGAAACCGGCATCCGGCATTGCGTCAATTCCCTGTCGCTGGATTTTGAACCGGAGGACGAGGCGTGATCGCGGGTGGCATCACGCGTTGTCCGTGGGCTTGTCAGACTGCCATTGAACGTGACTACCACGACAACGAATGGGGCGTACCTTTGCACGATGACCAACGCTGGTTCGAGGCCATTGTGCTGGACGGCGCCCAGGCGGGCCTCAGCTGGTTGACCATCCTGAAGAAGCGCGACGCTTACCGGCAGGCCTTCGATGGCTTTGACCCGCACAAGGTGGCCAGCTATGACGAGCGTAAAGTGGCCGCACTGCTGGCCAACCCGGGCATCGTGCGCAACCGGCTGAAAATTCACTCGGCGATCAAAAACGCCCGCGCCTTTCTGGCCATTCAGGAAAAACACGGCCGCTTTGACGACTGGATCTGGCGTTATGTGGATGGCCAGCCCATCGTTAACCGCTATCGGTGCGCCAGCGATGTGCCCGCACAAACGGCGCTGTCACAACGCATCAGCAAAGACCTCAAAAAACGTGGCTTCAGTTTTGTCGGGCCGACCATCGTCTATGCCCTTATGCAGGCCACCGGGCTGGTTAACGATCACCTGCTCAGTTGTTTTCGCCACCCGGATAACGGCTCATGAAAGTACAGACGAAAGCCATTCGTGTCCTGGCGTGTTGCTTGCTGTGCGTTGTGTTTTCACCGGCGTGGACGCAATCACTCAATCCGGAACACCGGCTGGAAGACCCGCGTTGGTACTGGAACCTCAACTATGGCCTGGTGGTGCCGGACGACTCCCTGCAAGCCAACGATGCCACCCTGGCGGATGTGCGCATTGGCAGGCCAGTCAACGGCAAATGGACGGTGGAGATGGAATACTTCCGGGACCGTTACGATTTCGACATTGACTATGGTCTGACTCATCGCGGCATCGGCATCAATTTCCTGCAAATGAACTACGAGCCGTCCTGGAACCCGTATTTTCTGCTTGGCATCGGCCTGATTCACCACCGTTCCCCACAGGACAGAGGCAACAATGGCGTGTTCCATGTTGCCGTGGGTGGCAGTTGGTACCTCTTGGGCGACAACGTGCGCCTGCGCGCCGAAGCCCGCCTGCGCATGGACTTCAACGACACCGGCTTACCCGGACAAAATGGCTGGGGCGATGGCCAGTTCACCCTGGGCTTGCAAGTACCGTTGGGTGAATAGTCGAGCATGGTTCTAGAAGGGAAGAGCCTGGCAATCACCACAGTTTATTTATATTTCTACTTGTAGACTGCTGGTTACTTATTCAGTGTTCGACTGAAGTTCCCGCGGCGCTTCGGCAAACCGCTCCGCCCACAGGAAGGGAATGAGGCAGGTTCCGGCCGGCTTTTTAGGAGAGGGCCGTTGGCCGGGTTCAACAAGAATCCGGACAATCCGAAGGTAAATGATCCACTTGCCTCATCTCGACTGGTTGTTTTACCAGCTTAGCCAGGTGTCCGGTGGATTAGACTGCTTCATGGCCTGTTGAATCAACCGGGTCAAGCCAAACAATGATCAATTGGGAACCGACGTCTTAGAACAGCCGTTCACACCCCAAAGAGGCCAGTGGCTACGTTCGCAGTGAGTCAATTTCCTTCAGACAGCGTTTCACCTGGGGCAGGTAGGTGGTGCCAAACAGGTTCAGGTGGTTGAGCCAGTGATAAAGCTCATAAAGGCGTTTACGTCGTTGAAAAGCCGGATCGCCGCTGGCAGGCACTGGCACGCTGGCGCGTTCGGCATAATCGCGATAGGCAGCAAAGAACACCGGCGAAAAACCACCAAACATTTCCATCATGGCCAGATCGGTTTCGCGGTCCCCGTAATACACCGCCGGATCAAAAACCGCTGGCGTGCCGTCTTCCAGATAGCCGGCGTTGCCTGACCACAAATCCCCGTGCAAGAGGCCAGGTTGGGGGCGGTGATTGCGCAGGTATTCAGGCAGTTTTTCCAGTACCTTCAGGCCCGCTGCGTGAATATCGGTGTGGCCGTTTTTTAGCGCCAGTTCAAATTGGTACCCAAGCCGGTGCGTGCCAAAGAAGGTCGTCCAGTCCGTTTCCCAGGCGTTTTTCTGTGGCGTGGTGCCAATATAATTATCACGTTCCAGGCCAAAGCGCCCGCCAGGGGACCGGCATTGGTGCAATAAAAATAAGCCACGGGCCAGTTTTTTCTCGCTGTCTGCTCGCTTTTTTGAGCCGAGTGGTAAATAGTCCATGAGCAGAAACGCCATGTCCTCGGCCTTGTCTGTCAGCAGCGGTTGTGGCACGCTCAAAGGGTTGTCAGGCACCTCAGCAATGGCGTTTGCCAGTGTCTGCAGGCCATGGGCTTCGGCCACCAGTGAGGCATGAGCCTGAGCCTTGTTGATCTTAAGAAACCCCCGCCAGGGCTGGTGATGGCGTTGCCCGTGCAGCACAAAGCCGCGGTGGATGCAGCCGCCAGAAACAGGATGCAGCCAGTGGCATTCAATGGCCGGGTCGTGTGCGCGGATGCGTGACAGGATGGGCGATAATGCGGGCATTGTCATGGTTTGATTATAGCGTCGGCCTCATGCAATACCGTACTGACTGATCGGTGAAGCCGTTACCGGAGAATCTCATGGGCTGGAAAAACACTGCTAATTGCTATGGTTGGGGCTTTGCGGTAATCCATTGGCTGATGGCTGCCTTGATACTGGCTGTGCTTGGGCTGGGTTTGTGGATGGTGGGATTGGACTATTACCACCCGTGGTACGTGCGCGCACCGGACTGGCATCGCAGCCTGGGCATTATCATCGGCTTTGTGTTGGTGTTGCGGTTGGCCTGGCGTGTGCTGAATCCGCCACCGGCACCGCCGGGCTTGCGGCGCACGCAAAAGCTGGCACGTTGGGTGCATTGGGCTTTTTATGCGCTGATCGGCCTGGCCGTCGTCAGTGGCTTTCTTGTCACCACCGCCAAGGGTCACGCGGTTTCTGTTTTTAACTGGTTTGAAATTCCTTCCCCGTTTAACGGGTCTGTAGCGCCAGTTGTGGATAATCTGGAAGTTCGGGCCGGCTGGTTGCACCGCTGGTTGGCTTACGGCCTGCTGGGCTTGATTGCCGTGCATGCCCTGGCGGCATTGTGGCATCACTTTATTCAGGCCGATGGCAGCCTGTGGCGCATTCTGGGCCGCTGTCCGGATGACCACAAACCGACCCCTTAAGGAAGCTCTGATTGAATCGTGACACGGCATCTTGTGGCGTAAAATCGTTCATTTCTGCGTTGCAAACCTTCGCAATAGCCTTGCTATTACGTGCGGTTTGCGCCTTGAACTGAACAGTTTTACACGACAATATGTTCGCGCCAGATTCAATCAGAGCTTCCTTAACACGGGCAAATCACTGAGGAGAATACACATGAAAACCCATAAAACGAAAAAAACCACGGTTCGAAAATTCTTTCACCGCACCTTGGTGCTGCTGTTGCTGATGCTGTCAGCGCATGCGGTGCTGGCTGCAGAACGGCGGTACCTCATTGACACCAAGGGCATGCACGCCTTTGTGGTGTTCAAGGTCAAACACCTGGGCTTCAGTTGGCTGGAAGGGCACATTAACCGTTTTGATGGTGAATTTGTTTTTGACAAGCAAAATCCGGCCAACAACCGGGTTCAGGTCACCCTGGACATGCGCAGTCTGGACAGCAATCATGCCGAACGGGACAAGCACCTGAAAAGTGACGACTTCTTTGATGTGGAAAAATACCCGGAGGCCAGTTTTGTCAGCACCGGCTGGCAGGACCTGGGCAACGGCAAGGCGAAGCTGAAAGGCACACTGACCTTACGCGGCATAGAGAAAGAAGTGGTGTTGGATGTCACTCATTTAGGCGGTGGCAAGGACCCCTGGGGCGGCTTCCGTGAAGGCTTCGAAGCCACCGGGCAATTGAGGCTGTCGGATTTCAACATGAAGAAAGGCGCCATGCTGGGGCCGGCCTCCGAAGACGTGCATATCTGGATTTCTCTTGAAGGCATCTGGCAGCCAAAGAAGAAATAACTCAGTCCTACTTGCCTTGTTTGAAGCTGAAAAAGCACGGGGTGCCGTGCTTTTTCGTGTTTTTCCAACAGGCGCGTGAGCGCAGGAATCAGTAGCAGGCTAGGTGATGGCACCGGCTTCTTCGGCCTGCAGGTCCGCATGGTAAGAACTGCGTACCAGTGGGCCTGAGGCAATGTGCATAAAGCCCAGTTGTTCTCCATACTTACGGATGGCTTCGAACTCGTCCGGTGTCCAGTAGCGGATGACCGGGTGATGGTGACGCGAGGGCTGCAGGTACTGGCCAATGGTGACCATTTCGACCCGGTGGGCGTGCAAGTCGCGCAACACGCCCTGAACCTGTTCGAAGGTTTCGCCCAGGCCCACCATGATACCGGACTTGGTGACCACCTGTGGATTGCGGGCCTTGAACTGTTTCAGCAAGTCCAGTGACCACTGGTAATCAGCACCGGGCCGCACGCTGCGGTACAGGTCCTTGACCGTTTCCAGGTTGTGGTTGAAAACATCCGGCAGGCCGTGGTCAAAAATGTCCAGCGCCCGTTGCATTTTGCCTTTGCCGCGGAAATCCGGGGTCAGGATTTCAATGCGAATGCCGGGGTTGTGCTGGCGCGTGAGGTTGATGCAGTCCACAAAGTGTTGCGCGCCGCCGTCTTTCAGGTCATCGCGATCCACTGAGGTGATGACCACGTATTTCAGGTCCATGTCGGCGATGGTGCGGGCCAGGTTCAACGGTTCGTCGGCATCCGGCGGCAATGGGCGGCCATGGGCCACGTCACAGAAGGCGCAGCGCCGTGTACAGACTTCACCCAGAATCATGAAGGTGGCAGTGCCTTTGCCAAAGCATTCATGAATATTGGGGCAGGAGGCTTCCTCGCACACCGTCACCAGGGAGTTGTCACGCAGCTTGGCTTTCAGCCGCGCCACCTGATTGCCCACCGGCAGTTTGACCCGAATCCAGTCTGGTTTGCGCAACATGGGTTTGTCGGGGTCGAAGGTGACGCGATTCCGGCCCGTTTTGGCGCCGGCTTTTTCCTTCACACCAGCGGCTTTGGGTGCTGGGCGAATATCCAGGGGGTGCTTGCGATTCATGCGATGTGTTTGTCCATGAAGTGAAAGGGGGTGCGGCTTTGTGCCATGTTTTGAGCCGGAGCGATGGAGAAATTCAGGCACTGACCCAGGTGATTGACCAGCCGCTGCTGAACCTCAGAAAACTCAACATCAGGCCGGTAATCGGCCAGAGACACCACTTGCAGGTCCACAAAACCGCAGGGGTTGATGCGGCCAAACGGTTCCAGGTCCATGCGCACGTTGAACGCCAGGCCATGAAAGCTGCGGCCCTTGCGCACCCGCAAGCCCAGTGAGGCGATTTTCTTGCCGTCCACATAAACGCCCGGGGCTTTTTCCTTGCGCACCGCACGCAGGCCATAATCGGCCAGGGTGTCAATAATGGCCTGCTCAATGCCATTGACCAGCGCCTTGACCCCGATGCCGTGTCGTTTCAGGTCAATGAGCGGGTAGGCGACAATTTGCCCCGGCCCGTGATAGGTCACCTGGCCACCGCGGTCCACATGAATGACGGGGATGTCGCCGGCATTGAGGATGTGCTCCGGTTTGCCGGCCTGGCCGAGGGTGAACACCGATGGGTGTTCCACCAGCCACAGTTCGTCCGGTGTGGTTTCATCGCGCTGGTCAGTGAATGCCTGCATGGCCCGCCACACGGGCTCATAGTCGGCCAGGCCAAGCTGACGAATGCGCAAGGGGCGCTGTGGATGGGGTTCGCCGGTCACGAGTTCAGTCCGTTATAACGTCCACTTGACGTCTTTGTGGTTTTTCAGATCCTGATAGATGGTGATCAGGTGATCGCGGCTTTCCGCCCGGACGGGCAGGGTGACCGACTGGTAAGTGGCCGAGCCGCTGGCGCGGGTGGTCAGGTCTTCGCGTTTGAGCTCGGGGCAGTGTTTCTTGACCAGCGCATACATTTCATCGGCAAATTCCGTGGTGTTCGGCCCCATGGCCTTGACCGGGTAATCGCAGGGAAAATTCAGGCCGTGTTTCTCGTCGTTGTCCAGCGAGGTGTCCACGCCTTCAGGGTTTTTTGGGGTGTTTTGCTTCTCTTCACTCATCGTCATCGTCTCCAAAAGACTTGAACCACAGACCCACCGAATCGGTCAGGCGCGTCCACCAGCCGCCGGTGGCCACCGCCTGTTTGGCCAGCAGATCCCGCTGCAGGAGCGGTTTGCCATCGAAGCCCAGTTTCAGTACACCGATTTTCTGGCCTTTGCTGATGGGCGCTTCCAGCACTCTGGGCAGTTTGACATCGGCGGACAGTTTTTTGTACTGGCCGCGCGGGATCGTCACATAAAGGTCATCGGCCAGACCCAGTTTAACGCTTTCGTTTTCGCCTTTCCAGACATCCACGCTCAGGTCCGGGTCGTCTTTCTTGTACAGCTGGTGGGTTTCAAAGAAACGGAAACCGTAATTAAGCAGTTTTTGTGTCTCGTCCGCCCGGGCTTTTTCACTTTCGGTGCCCATGACGGCTGAAATCAGGCGCATGCCATTGCGTTTGGCCGAAGCCGCCAGGCAATAGCCGGCACTTTGGGTGTGCCCGGTTTTCAGGCCATCCACCGATGGGTCGCGCCACAGCAGGGTATTGCGGTTGTGCTGGGTGATGCTGTTGTAGGTGAATTTCTTTTCAGCAAACAGTTTGTAATGGTCGGGAAAATCACGAATGATGGCTGTGGAGAGTTTGGCCACATCGGCAGCGGTGACGTAGTGATCCTCGTGCGGCAAGCCAGTGGCATTGGTGAAATGCGAGTCGGTCATGCCCAGCTTCTGTGCCTGCTGGTTCATCATGCTGGCAAAGGTTTCCTCGCTGCCGGCGATGTGTTCGGCCAACGCCACGCTGGCGTCATTGCCCGATTGAATCACCATGCCTTTGAGCAGGTCGATGACCGGCACTTGCTTGCCCACTTCAATAAACATTTTGGAACCACCGGTGCGCCAGGCCTTTTCGCTGATGGTGACTTTTTCGTCTTCCCGCAGGCGGCCATTGACCAGTTCGTTGAAAACCACATAGGCTGTCATCAGTTTGGTGATGCTGGCCGGGTCCGCCCGCTGATGGGCATTTTGCTGTGCCAGGATCTGACCGCTGTGAAAGTCCTGCAGCACGTAGCTTTTGGCATTCACTTCTGGTGGGCTGGGCACGGACACGGTGTTTTGGCCCTGGGCCATGCCACTGATCAAGAAAACAGCCAGCAGCCAGCCGGTCAGGTTGCGGTGCAGGCGTTTGCGTAAGGGCGGTGTGTTGCTCATGGTTGCGTGTGGTGTCCTTGGTCTTGAATTGTTCATGGTTTTATCCGATGTGGGGAGGCTGAAGCAGGGGCCAATATCGGGCCAGCCATTATCTCATAAAAGCCCAGGGAAGCTCTGATTGAATCTGGACGAAGCAGATTATGCCGGAAATGTTCGAGAACAAGGCGAAGTTCGCAGCCAATAGCAGGCTATTGGCCAGGACATCAACACAGTTATCGGACATTTCAGGCATGAGAAGCGAGTTCACGATTCGATCAGAGCTTCCTTGGCAAGCAGTGGCCGGGGCTTATTCCACCACCAGCCGTGACTGGCCAAAACCCAGCGGTTGCAAGGCCTGTTTGATGCGTTGCACGTGGCTCTGGTCGGCCAGTGGCCCGACGCGAACCCGGTGCAAGGGCGTCTGGCCCTTGTCGTCGGTCTGGCTGACATGCACTTTGGCGCCGGTTTCCAGGGCTATCTGTTTGGCAATGGAGCGGGCTTTTTGTTCATCAGCGAAAGCCCCCACTTGCAAAAACAGCAAGCCGGCCTGGGGTGGGGTGTTATCCAGCCCAAGTGGTGCCTGCACCAGCTCGATGCGCACCTTGGCCACGCCTTTGTTGACGTAACCCAGTTTTTTGGCCGCGGCCCAGGAGAGGTCAATAATGCGACCAGCCTTGAAGGGGCCCCGGTCATTGACGCGCACCACCAGCGAGCGGCCGTTTTCCAGATTGGTGACGCGCACAAAGCTGGGCAGTGGCAGGCTGCGGTGGGCGGCGGTAAAGCGGTACATGTCGAAGGTTTCCTGATTGGAAGTGAGCCGGCCATGGAACTTTTTGCCATACCAGGAGGCCATGCCCGTCTGGCTGAAATGGGGGTCAGGCCGGGTGACTTCGTAGCGCTTGCCCAGCACCTCGTAGGGGCTGTGGTTGCCAAACTGGCTGGCCGGTTCCGGGGTGATTTCCCATGCGGCCACCTGTTGCACGTCAAAAGTTTCATCGGCCGGGGGCGCATCCACCGGCGGCCCGTATTCAGTTTCAGTCCGGGCCGAGGGTGCATTTTTTGCCGGTGCCTGTGTGCAACCACTGATGGCACTGAACAGTGTGATAGTCATAAAGAATGTCAACCACTGGTCCAATTTTTGCGGCACCCATGGTCTGCGGCAAAAACTCAGCCAGCGAGAAGCGCGTGTGGCTTGGGGCAGGGGGGTCAGGGAAGAGCTTGGGGCGTTCATGCGGTCGCGTGACTCCGGAGTCAGGGCTTATTCCGCTGTGGCCGCAGCAGACTGGCTTTTCTGTTTGATGGCGCGGGCCAGTTGATAAACGGCCATGGCGTACAAGGGGCTGTGATTATAGCGGGTGATAACGTAAAAATTTGGTAAAGCGGCCCAGTATTCTTTGCCCTCGGGCTGCTCCAGTACCACCAGAGACAGCCGTGTTTGCGGGCCGGTCAGGGACTCGGGAATGACCGTGCCGGGTTTCAGGCGATAGCCCCAGTCTGCCAGTTGCTGCCAGTTGTAGGCCGGCTTCTGTGGCTTCTTTTCGGCCGCAAAGTGACGTGCTCCGGGGCTGGCGACCAGCGGATACACCACCGGTTGCCCGGTTTGCCAGCCGTGCTTGCTGAAATAATTGGCCACTGAGGCGATGGCATCGGGCACTGAATTTAACAAGTCGCGTCGGCCATCGCCATCAAAATCCCGCGCGTAGTGGCGGTAGGAACTGGGCATAAACTGGCCATAGCCCATGGCACCGGCATAGCTGCCGGTGGTATCAGTCAGGGAAATACCTTCTTCTTCACTGAGTTGCAGGAAATTTTCCAGTTCACTGCGAAAAAACGGAGCCCGTTTGGGGTAGCCAAAGGCCAGCGTGGTGAGCGCGTCCAGCACCCGGTGCCTGCCGGTGATGCGGCCATAAAAGGTTTCCACCCCGATAATGGCGGTAATGATCTCCGGCGGCACGCCGGTCTCGGCGCTGACTTTGTCCAGCGTTTTGCGGTGGGTGTGCATGAAGGCTACGCCACCCTCGATGCGCTTGTCGGTCAGGAAAATGGGGCGATACTGGTGCCAGGCTTTTTTTTCAGCCGGCCGTGTCATGGCTTCGATAATGTCCGGGCGAAATTCCGCCGTGGCCAGCATGGCGCGAATCTCTTCCACTGGCCGGTGGTGCTTGCGGGCGTATTCACGGGCAAAAGTTTCGGCCTGTTTCTGTCGTTCAGCCGCACTGGGCGTGGCTGCGGAAACGGCAGCAGAGAGTAATAACGCGCTGGTGATGGCGGCAAAAAACCGGGACGTCCTTTTCAGTGTTTTCATTGTTTGATCAACTTCTTGTGGTTGTAGACAGAAAGAATAATACCAAAGGCCGCCATGAGCGTGATAATGGAGGTACCGCCATAACTGACCAGGGGCAAGGGCACGCCCACCACCGGCAGCAAACCGCTGATCATGCCGGCATTGATAAACAGGTAGACAAAGAAAGTCAGCGTGAGTGCCCCGGCAATGAGCCGGCTGAAGGAATCGCGGGCTGACGCGGCGATCTGGAAACCCCGCACAAGAATCAGCAGGTAAAGCCCCAACAGCGTCGCCACCCCCGCAAAACCGAACTCTTCGGCCAGTACCGAGAGGATAAAATCCGTCGAATGTTCGGGCAGAAAATCCAGCTGGGTTTGCGTGCCCTGCAGCCAGCCTTTGCCCATCAAACCGCCCGAGCCAATGGCGATTTTTGACTGAATGATGTTCCAGCCGGCATTTAGCGGGTCGCTTTCCGGGTTGATCAGGGTCAGGATGCGGCGTTTCTGGTAATCGTGCAGAAAATGCCAGATCAGCGGGGCTGAAGCCACCACCGCCAGCAGGGCTGAAAGCAGAAACCGCCACGACAAGCCTGCCAGAAACAGCACAAAAAAGCCCGCCGCGGCCACCAGAATGGCTGTGCCCAGATCCGGTTCCACCACCACCAGTGCCGCCGGCAGCAGCAACAACCCCAGCGCAATCAGGGTGTCGCGCCAGTCCGGTGGCAAAGGTCGGTGACGCAAATACCAGGCCAGCATCATGGGCACGGTCAGCTTGGCCAGTTCCGAGGGCTGAAAGCGGATGCCGATGTACAGCCAACGCTGGGCGCCTTTGGAAGAATCGCCCACCAGTAGCACGGCGATCAGTAACACAAGGGTCAGCCCATACAGCCACGGCGTGAACTGGGCAATGCGCTCCGGCCGTATTTGGGCCAGGGTGATCATGACCATTAAACCGAGAAACAGCCTGACGGCCTGCTTTTTCACCAGTACTGGGCCGCCAGCGCTGTATAGCACAAACAGGCCATAGGTCATCACTGCCAGCAGAAACAGCAGCAGCCACGGGTCCAGGTATCGCCGGTGGGAGCGAATGCTGCGCTGAGCTTGCCAGGGAGTGTGGTGCGGATTCATGCTGCTGGCTTCCTGGTGCGGGCGGCTTTTGCGCC
>JALWKC010000220.1 GCA_026996795.1 Lysobacterales bacterium
CGCCACCGCCACCCAAGATGGCTGTTCAAAACGTGCAAAAGCAGGTGATGAACATGCCCACGCCCAACATGCCCAAGCTCAATGTGCCCATGGGTGGCAGCGGCCCCTATCTGGGGCCCATGGGTGGCGGCAACATGAACCAGGACGGGGATGTGATTCCGGTGGTGCGCATTCCGCCCATGTATCCCCGCCGGGCGGCCATTGCCAAGATCGAAGGCTGGGTGAAGCTGGAGTTCACCATTACCGAGACCGGCAGTGTGGAGGATGTAAAGGTACTGGAATCCAAGCCGCCCAGAGTATTTGACCGGGAGGCCGTGCGTGCACTGTACAAGTGGAAGTTCAAGCCGCGTATCGAAGATGGCGTGCCCATGCGCCGTCGGGCAACCCAGACCATCGACTTCAAGCTGGAGGGTGAGGGATGATGAACACGTCTGTCATTCGCCTGCTGGCCGGCCTGCTGCTGACGGCAGCCTTGGCCGTGCCGGTAACGGCGCAAATCTCCGAATCCGGCAAGAAACCGGTGGCCAAGCCCAAGCTCAATGCGGCCGGCCAGCCGGTGCGCAAGGTCAAGCCCGGCTTGCTGCGCGAGCGTACTTACAAGCGCCTGAACAACATCTACAAGGCCATCGGTGAAGAGCAGTATGTGGAAGCGCTGGATGGCCTGAAAAAACTCTGGCCCTCCACCGAGCGTTTTCCCTATGAGCGTGCGGTGCTGGCCCAGGCCATGGCCCATACCCACGCGGCCATGGAGCAATACGACGATGCCCTGAAATATTTCAAGATGGCGGTAGAGCTGGATGCCCTGCCCAATCTGCAGCATTTTCAGGTCATGTTCGGCGTCGCCCAGTTGTACGCGGTCAAGCAGCAATACAAGGAAACCATACGCTGGCTGAAGCGCTGGTTCTCCGAGGTGGACACCCCGCCCACCGCCGATGCCTATGTACTGCTGGGCAACGCACATGCCCAGCTGGGCGAGTACCGTCCGGCCATCAAGGCACTGAACAAGGCCATAGCCATCGCCGACAAACCCAAGGAAAGCTGGTACCAGTTGCTGATGGCCATGCATTATGAACTGAAGGAATACCGCAAGGCGGCGGAGATTCTGGAAATTCTGGTGCGGATGAATCCGGGCAAGAAGGAGTACTGGACGCAACTGGCCTCCATGTACATGAACATCAAGAAGGATCCGGACGCGTTGGCGGTGATGGCCCTGGCACACCTGCAGGACCTGCTGGAAAAGGAAAGCGACTACAAGCAGCTCTACAGTCTGTATGGCTATCTCAAAGTGCCTTACAAAGCCGCTGCCGTGCTGGAGGAAGGCCTGAAGAAAGGCATCGTCACGCCCAACAAGCAGAACTGGGAGAATGTGGCCAATGCCTGGTATGCCGCCAATGAAATGGAAAAGGCGCTCAAGGCCTTCGGTGAAGCCAGCCGCTACGCGGAAAACGGCAAGATCGACATGCGCCGGGCCTACATCCTGGTGGACCAGGAACGCTGGCAGGAAGCCATAGAGGCCTTGCAGGCCGCCATTCGCAAGGGTGGCATCAAGGAACGGGAAAAAGGCAATGCCTGGCTGATGATCGGCATGGCCCAGTTTGAGCTGGACCGGCTGGCCCAGGCCGAGAAGGCGTTCAAGCAGGCACGCAAGATACAAAAGACGCGTAAATCGGCCAACCAGTGGCTGAAGCACTTGCAGGACGAGCGCAAGCGGCGTGAAAAGGCCAGGGAAGCGGAAGCCTGAACTCGCAGAAAAAAGCCCGCCCCGTGCGGGTTTTTTTCTGGCTGTTGGCCAAGATGAACCTCACGGTGCACAATAGCGTATGGAAGCCTGTATCGACACCTTTCTGGATCAGTACTACAGTGACACAGGCGCTTCCCGTCATACCCTGGCGGCGTATGGTTCCGACCTGCGCCAATGGGTGGCCTGGCTGGAAGCCGAAGGGCTGGGTTTGGCCGTCAGCGAAGCCGATGTCCTGCGCTGGTTGGTCTGCCTGGGCGAGCGGAAACTCAGCCCGCGCACCCTGGCTCGCAAGCTCAGTGCCTTGCGCCAGTTCTATCGTTACCTGTTGCGCAGTGGCGAGATCGAACAGGACCCCACCCGAAGGCTGGAAACACCCAGAATCGGGCGCAAGCTGCCGGTCACCCTCGGTGAGGGGCAGGTGGAGCGGCTGTTGCAGGCACCGGATGTGGAAGAGGCGCTGGGCCTCCGGGACAAGGCCATGTTGGAACTGATGTATGCCAGTGGCCTGCGGGTCAGTGAACTGGTGAGCCTGCCGCTGCACGCGGTGGTGTTGAATGAGGGGTATTTGCGCGTCCTGGGCAAGGGCAGCAAGGAACGGCTGCTGCCGTTTGGCGACCAGGCCCGCTACTGGCTGGGCCGGTACCTCAGCCAAGGCCGCCCCTTGCTGCTGGGCAACCGGCCTGCCGACAGCTGCTTTCTGACCCGCCGTGGCCAGGCCATGACCCGGCAAAATTTCTGGCAACGCGTGCGCCGGTATGCGCGGCAGGCCGGCATTTCGGGCAAGCTCTCACCCCACACCCTGCGCCATGCCTTTGCCACGCATCTGCTGAGTCACGGGGCTGACTTGCGGGTGGTGCAGATGCTGCTCGGCCACAGTGACCTGTCCACCACGGAAATTTATACCGCTTTGGCGGACACGCAACTGAAGCGCCTGCACGCAGAACACCATCCACGTGGATGAGCCTGCGCCCCTCTGCTACAATCGCCCCCTTGCCTGACGCGG
>JALWKC010000221.1:0-36841 GCA_026996795.1 Lysobacterales bacterium
TGTGGATGAAAACAACAGAAACATTCAGTACATTGGGCGCTTTCTCGACAAATCAGGCAGGTCCTTGCAAACGCTTTCTGACGTAACGAGACAAATGGATTTACTGAAAACAAGCGTTTACGAAGCCATTGATCAGAAGTGCAAACTCGTTGCCAGGGAAATTAACGGGGTTTCCAGCTCAGAGCGTTTCCGCCAGATAAAGGCCAGAAAAAAGCTGGAAGCTCAGGCCGCAAATGTGGCAACCAATCTCAACATGGGTCGTTCCCCATGGGAGGTGCTGCCGTTAGCTATCGAGGTGCGGGAAAGTCTGGAGATGGCCGGTTTGGGCGCCCGCACAGACGACGAGGAGCGCCTGTATGAGCATCTGAAGAATCTGGGCGATGAAGCAGGAACAAGTGCCGCTCAGATGGGACTGTTCGACAATTCTGTTGAAAAACACACAAGTATCGAAAAAACGCTTACCGCAGACAACCAGGAGTTCATGCAATTATTAGGGAGAGTTGCCAAGAACGGTGAAATCAATCTGGAAGTAACTCACAGCCTCAACCTGAGCGACGAAGGCGAAGGAATGAGTCTGGACTAATCCATTAAAAGGAAACCCATGAGCGACAAAGAAAAAAAAACGCCTGAGTTCAAAAAATCCAACCTACTGTACAATCTGGTTATTGCCGCGCCTTACAAAGAGCATCTTGGCATGAGCACACCGGATGGATTTTTCATGACCGCTCGCATTGAGAATGGGGTCCAGACAATTAAAAAGGCTGTTGACAGCATGCGAAAGATACACGCAGCCAGAGGTCAAA
The DNA here is from genome assembly GCA_026996795.1 of Lysobacterales bacterium. GTDB lineage: Bacteria > Pseudomonadota > Gammaproteobacteria > Xanthomonadales > Marinicellaceae > S144-45. Next base: position 804 of record JALWKC010000221.1, read on the forward strand.
CAAGTTGCGCCATTTGCACCCGGTGTGATGATGCAGCCGTCATTGTTCCAACCTTTTTCGTGCATGAGGAAGCGCAGATCATCAACATTTCAGGGTTTCGATGGCTGTGCCAGGATCATGCGTGGATGATTGGTGCTACTTCCACTATTCAGGAGCACCAGAACAAGTTGGAGAAGGCTATAAAAACCGCTAACAATCACCTTGCCATACGCGAGGAAAAAATTACCTGGTCGGCGCGAAACTTCCTCAAATACATCGACGAAAAGCGTGAAACCTATCGGCAAATTGAATGGACCTGGAGCACCGTGTTTTTAGCTCGACGCCAGATGGCTTCAATCAACCATTTCAAAACCACACCAACGCCGCCGAAAAAACTAACCAAACTTGATAAGTTGTACATGGCCAGCGGCACCCACCCCTTCTGGGCCGGAGTTCACTCCATGGAAGAACTGGCCAAAAAGATCGAAGCTGACAGAAAACAAAAGGCAGCGGTTAAAAAGCAGGCAGCAGCCACCTAGTCCTCATCACCCAAGTCTTCTTGCCGTTGTTGCTTGCCTTCACGATATTCCTTGCTTGTGTCGGTGGCACCATCTGGATCATCGCCTGTATTATCAACAGGATCAGACCCATCGCTATCGTTAGTCCGATCAAGTTTTCCTGCGTGCTCCCTCCTTAAAGCTGCCGCCGCCACATCCCTTCTGGCCTCATCCAGATTCTTGGCGCCAATAGCCACAGCAGCACCTTGCTTGAGCGCATCCGCAAATGCCTCAAAGCGGGAATTAGACGGCGGCGGTTGGCGTTTGTCAGAACCATGAGGCTGAAAACTGCCGTCATCAAAAAACACACCCTGGCTGTTTGCGCCAATGGGTTTGGGGGAATCAGATCGACCCGCTCCTGATGATGCGCCTCCACTGCTCCCGCCGGCGTCCCCGCCAGGTTCAGAGGGAATGTCCGGGTCGCGCAATTCATGCTCCTCTGAGGCCAGACCGCCCTCGCCCATGGCATCGCCTGAAGCAGCTGCGGTATCTCTTGATGGCCCAGGTCCTTTCTCGGGTGGTGGTTTACCGCCATCCTGCCCCGAAGTCGGTGTACCATCGGCATTCAGGGCGGGAACCCTGCCCCCCCCACCTTCTCTTGGGAGCGGGGCCACACCTTTGCTGACCCCATCTGCGGCCTGATCGGTGCGCTGACTCATTTCCTGGGTGGCGCCATCTGGAGTAAAGCCGGAGGTCAACGACTCATGCACGCCCAGCACTCTCAGGATTCGATCCTGCCAGTTGGTGCCAATTAACATAGTCAGACGAATGATGGCGGTAATACCGGCAAACATGAAAAACGAGATCAGGATGGCATCCACCATATCCACATCAGAAATGTCATAGAAGGATCGGATGCCCAGGTAATAGGTGCTGCCTAAAAACTTGAAGGCGTACTTTTGCACCAGCAACATGACATACAGTGCCAACAAGTTGAAAAATGGCATAAAGATCGCGCCAATAAAGGCCGGATAGCCACGCTGGGCATAATCGGAGGTCAGACCTTGCCCACGTGGCAAAGCATGAAATACAGCGAACAAATGGACGCCAAAAACCATAATCAGCAAGGTGACAATCCAGTCCACCGTGACAATGATGCCAACCAACAAGATGATGAAAGCCGGCGCCAGCTTGTACATCTTCATAATGGCGTATTCAGGGATGAGGGCTTTCATTTTGAGATCATAAACCCTGTCACCAACTTTATTCATAAGACGCCCGAAAGGTTCACCGAAGCTGAACACCTGCAAGGCATAACCGGCAAAACTGGTGACATTATTGGCCACTGCCGCCCCCACTATGGCGCGGAAAACGTCATCCCCGTTGGTGGAACCATAATTGCTCAGGGTGAGCAAGGGGTGGGTGCCGCCATCCCCGGTAGCCAACTGCCTGGCCAGGTACAGCGTATTTCTGACATAGCCGGAAGTGAAGCATGGCCAATTACCACAGTATTGCAATACCGTGCGTTCAATGCCGGGGTCTCCATTGGAGACCACCACCGGATACCCACCTGCCTGGAAGATTTTGGCGGAAGCCGCCTCCAGCCCCCCTTCAACCCCTAGTGCTTCCCCAATACGTGCCTGATAGTCTTTGTATTTTTCACGGAAGCCCTTACTCTGTATGCGCAAGTCCGGTGAAACCACATCAAAACGAAAACGATTCAGCGGAGTGATAATGCTCGGCAGCATGATTAAACGATAGGCATTTGCCCAGGCCATCAGCCAGCCATCATCAGCCATGTCAGCCAAAATGGGGTTGATCTTGCTCTGCAAATCATCCTGAATGCTTTCCACGTATTGCTTGTGTAGGCGGGCCAGTTCCGCGTTGATGGCCATGTGAGATTTATTGAAGTCCCTTTGCAAGTCCTTTTGTGAGTAATCATCAATGTCCTCGTGAATGACTTTGTAAGCGATGTCACGCAATGTCGGAGCGGCCCCGGAGACTCCCTGGTCAGTAAACTGCTTGCGCACCAATGTGCCAAGCGTGGTGGCGATGAATTTGGATTTTGAATCAATGGTTTGCAACAATGGTCGCAGGGTTGACGAGGGGCCGGAGCCAACGCTGTCAGGTCGGATAACCGTGGTTTCCAGGTAAACCCCGCCACAGCCACCCTTGAACTTGTCTGCGCCAAATAACCACCCGGTAAGGCCGGTGTCAGCAGAAGGGATAATGAAACCGCTGAGAACCCGCTTTTTGTTGAACAGATTTGGCTCGGAATCCAGAACATCAGCCGATGTAATGGGATCGAAAATATAATTCCTGCCCAGGCGCTCATACTCAGCGGAATACTCACGGCATGTGGCCATATTGAGCATGGACGCATAGGTTTCTTTGGAAATTGATGGAGGCACTGCCATCAGTTTCAACTCATCACTGATGATGGCCTTTTGTGTTTTTGCGTTTAACCCAGTCAGATCATTTACCTGTGTAACCCAGCCGGTTGCCCACATAATCAGGGCAAAACCAAATGTTAGTCCAGACCACCCTATTGGGACCAGTAAAATTGACGCCAGGCTAATGCGCAAACCAAGAGTAGGCGCATCAGTGGCCCGGCCAAGAAATTCCATTTCCTTGGCGGTGTCCAGCGATGCGCGCAACATGGTAATCAACAATACAATACCAAAAGCACCGGCTGCAAAAGCCAGTGACAGTTTGAGAAACTCGACAATATAGCCAGGAGGGACGGTATTGGCTAGAATGTTTGACAACGACATATCGCCATTCCGAATGCCAAAGACCGTCTCATAAAGGTCTTTGTCAGTAGCATTCAGATCCTCGGCAACGGCAGTATGCGACCAGGAAAAGCACAGGAGTAATGCTGTTAAAATAACAGACAAGAAACGATTCATAACGCATCCCCAAGTTTGCGAACCCGGCGCAGGGTAGTTACCATTAGCAACCGCCTGCGCTGACGTAATTGCTCGTTTTCCCTCAATGCGGCGTTGAGTTCACGGGTCAGTAGCAAGTAACGCTCCATGGCTACGCCTTTTTTACTCTTGGCATGCTCGGAGATGACTCGCTTGGCATTGCTCAAATAGGCATTGTCACGAATTTGTTGCGTGGCATCGCTCTCGCCTTCTGCCACCTCAACATTCCTCATTCTGCTTTTTATCATCGTGGATGAAATAACGTCAGTGGTCATGGCGTAGATCAATCCATTAACACCCTTGACTGAGCTAAAGAACAAGTCAATTTTTTCAGGGTCAATGGCGGCAATATCTACTACTGGCTCGCGGTACACCATCACTGATGTTTGCGCCTCAATGGCCTTGCGGGTTCCCTGGTTGTAAGGCAACACCGTTTCATCCCCTACATTCAGCGGCACCTCGCTTTGTATAGCCAGGTTATACACATCATCCATAATAGTGGTGGTATCCTTGGGCAGCCCTGCCATCTTTGCACGAAGGCGCTCCAGGGCTTCTTTGATGCGCTTTTGCCGTTGTGCCATGCGTTTCTTTTTCCACTGGTTATACTTGTGTTGGATGCAGGCCCCAGGCGCCATGGCACCATCGGTCACTGTGCGGCCACCCACCACCAGGCGTCGCTCACCCACCTTAAAGTCAAATTGCAGATTTTGCTTGAGTTTGTAACCCTCGACAATGGCCTTGGCGTAAGCCTCTGCGCTGACCCCGTTCTTCTGCGCATTGAGCTTCATCAGTGTTTGAGCGTAATCCATTAGAGCGCGGGCCTGGGCGCCGTAAGTCAACACAAAGTTGTTGATATAGGACTCAACCTGAGAAATTATCTTCAAAATACGATCAACCGGATCAGGAGTCACGATGGCGGAAGTTTGCACGCAGTATCCCAGCAGCAGGGCCATCACCAAGACACGAGGCAGATTATTCTTGTGCAATTTCATCGGTAGTCTCCGTGGCCATTAACGCCATCAGGCTGTTAATGTCTTCATTGATCCGGGCATTGGCCGCCTTGACAATTTGAATATCAGCCAGGACCTGATTGATATGACGGTCAACGCCAATTTCGGTTTTCACCGCCAGTGATTTCACCGCCAGTGGTGTGTTGTGTTTGATTTTTATGCGCCAGAAGAGATGGTATTCACTCCCACTACTTCCGATAGTAACGAAATGACCCAGATCGTGTAATACAGCAGCCTGCAGTGTTTTCACAAACATTTCATATCGTATTCGTGTTCGGTGGTATTGGGCGGCGTTGTAAGGCGGCTTGTAATTCTTCATGGGCAAGGCCGGGTTGGTGACGTATTGCACCACATCCAGCCATTTGGGCAGGGTTTCGATGGGGATTGGCGCATCAATGTTGAGGGGGTTGAGTTCATTGGTTCTGAAAGCCTTTTCACCCAAAAAAGCCTTTACCTTCTCCCCCATCTCCTTTCGCCTGACCGCAGGCGGATCATCAGCACTGATCTCCTCACCAAGCGTCTCGATTGACTCGTTAATCTTCGGAATCACTTGTTTAACAACATCCCTATAGGTTTCCTCTTCCTTTTGCTTCAGGCAGGCCAGACCGGAAATGGCGCCAGCTAAAAAAATGTGGCCATCACTAAAAACAGGCTTGTAAGAGCCAAACTGGCGCTTGAGCGACCGGCTGCGTCTGGCTATATTGACCACATTTTCAACCCAGACCACGGCGGACGTTTTCTGCTTTTCCGCATTGGCCTCGGCCATGCCCTTGCTTCGCTTGCCCATAATGAATGCAATGGCATTCCTGATTTCAAGCCCCTGGCGGACCAGATCCTCGCAAAGCGTAGCCAAAGCACCAGGAAGGTGACTACAGCCGGGGGTGGCCTGGGCCGGCATCACGGGCAACAGCAGCAATAAACCAAGCACTAATCTTTTCATTGGAGCGCTCCTGTGGCCCAAACCGCCATCAAGTCGGTCTCTCGCTGACTTTGCCTGGCCCGCACCCCGTCTATCGTAGCCTGGTCCGCCAGTCGGTCATTGATGGTTCGTGACGTGCCAGAACCGGACTTCACCGCCCCTGCCATGCCTGCGCGGGAAACAACCCCTTTGGCGCTGATAACATCAAGCCGCTCTGACAGCGACTCCCCGCCGTCTGCTTTCAGATTTTCAACCGTCTTGTCAGCAAGGTCGGCCATGATAACCCCTGTTAACAATCGGTGACGCAAAGCCTTTTTCCTGTCCTGTGCCTTGGTGTAAGGACCGTCAGACGGGCGCAATCGGGCGGCGGTCAACACCCTCAGACCAGCGCCTATCAGCGCCATATCCTCTGGCCCCTTGGCCATGCCGGGGCTGGAAGTGGGTTTGGAAGATCGCCCACGGCCCAACAGGGCATTGAAATCATCAGCCCATCGGGTGTTCGGATCATCCAGGCTCTGGTTAATTTCCTCCTTGAGCCATTTGGCAGCCATGGCCGTGAAAACCATTTGCGTTACTCGTCTGTGCTCTTTGCTATTGCGAAAACACGCAAACGGAGAAATGCCATTCCCGCGATTATCGGAAATCTCATCTTCCTGCGTCTCCTTGCCGTCCTTTAGGGCTCTGAACCGTTCAGCGATCACCTTTGCGCTCACCGCCATTTGCACAGCATTAAGATTTGTCCGGCCCAAGGACATGACTGACTGAATCTGAGCCACATAGGAATCAATTTTTTTGATGGAAATGCTGATCCGGGTTGCCAGGTCAGCCAATAATATGGGGATGCGGGGGTCTATGGGAAGACGACCTGATTTGGCAGTGGTGGCAAATGACTTCCTCATGGACTCGTATTCTGCTGCAATTTGTTGCAGTTCGCCAAAACCGCGCCTGGACAGAGCCTTGGCATTAGTGATGGTCGCAGACTTCAGGGCCGCGCCCATCATTTGCCTGATTTGTTTTTCATCAGGAAGGTTTGGAGCCTGAATCCTGGGCAATAAGAAGCGGCACTTACCGGCTGGTTTTTTGTAAGTGGACTTGGGCAACTTATGACAAACATCTTCTGGTATTCGCGCCTCGATCACATCGCCGTCTGCCAGAGCCACCCCGGCCACAGCGGCCATCAAAAGGAAAAACAGTGACCTCACCACTGTTCCTGCAGCATGGTGCGTTCAATGGCATCGCGTGCTTTTTGGGTCGCCTCCAGTTCTGATCGCAATTTCATTCCCTGGGGGGTCTGAATAAAAAGGCTTCTGTTTTGAATCTGATCCAGGGCGAACTCACAAAAACTGAAGTTCCCTTCGGGGATAGGGAAAACACTGCTTAACCCGCTGCGCAAGAGCGAACTCAAGCACTGGAGATCATATTGCTCCAGCACTTCATTGATTTTCTGATTCAGTTCTTGCTTACCCTCTTCGCTCATGGCGTAGATCAGATCGCGGGTCATACCACGCAAGCCACAGTCGTCATTATCAATGCCGTTTTCCACCTCATCCATAATTTCCTCTGTGGACTTGATTTTGCAACCAGGGCAAGCTGCCGGTGCGTTTTCTGCGTGAACAGAAAACACGAGCATGACAAGAAGGGGCGCGGCCAAAAGATGGTTTCTCATAACTATCACCTGCATTAGTTGATGCTTAAGCAATCATAACTGAAAAAAAAGCGCAACACAAACACCAAATGGGTGCCAATTTGCTGCGTCAACAACCAGTTCGTAGCTGTTTATGCTATATTCCCAAGTTAGAGAAAAAGCCAGGTAAACACTCCAAATGACGGAAAAAAAGACCCCCTCCCTCACCAAAATACGAATTGACGCCAACATCAATGCAGGTATTCGCAGGGCCATGAGGGCAATCGGCGAAGACACGCGCACCATCAAGGCCAGAAAGGCAGTTCTTGAATTAACAAGAGACCCCAATGCCCGCATTGATGCCGACCTCTACCTGGGCGAGACAAAGGCAAGATGCGCCCCTCTTGGACATCGCTCGGTACTGGTTAAAATCACCCATTATCTGGAAAAGGGTCAGTATCTGCTGCCAGAGAAAGTACTGTTACTTGACCCACTTGAGGACATACTCAAAGAAATAAGGAGCAACCAATGAAGCGACTTGCACTCATCATTACCCTGAGCGCGGCCACAACAGCCCAAGCGCAAGAACTGTCTGCCCCGGAAGCCAGCGCCCGCATCGACGCATTGAAGCAGCGCATTAACCAACTCAAACCGTCTGATGCTGACATTCAACGAACCCGCGAGTTAGGACACTTCCTGCGTGCCTTGATCGAGGTTTCCCGTGGACTCAGCCAGGAAGATCGCGCCATTCTCATGGCCTCCCCGGAGGTACAGCAAGCCGCCAGGGAGTTGGCGGAGTTGACTTCAAAAAATATCCAGAAAATGCAGTCGGTCTCCCATGGGAATTAACCGCGATTACCGGCTGCCCTTATCGGATATTGTTGACATCCGAACCGGGTTTGAGAAATTCTCCGAAGAGGTATTGTCCAAGGCGGGATTTATCAATGCCGTAGCCGCCATCTACCTGATTTCGGGAATAGCCTATCCCGCCATCCTTTTGCTGGGCCTGCTGCCCCTGCTGTCCTTGATTACCGCCCACATTTATGCCCGCAAGGACACCTACCCCAACCGTCTGCCCATCTACGTTAAGAACTGGGTGGCTTATACCCCCAAGCTCAAGTCCATGGCTAAACGCGCCGATGGGGTTGTTTTTGTGGGCAACGTGTACAACCCCAAAACCGGCGCTCTGAGAGAGGAGGTTTGGGAGAGTGTGGATCAAAGCTGCATCCACCGCCTGGTGGCCACAGGCACAGGCGGCGGTAAAACCACATCCATCCTGTCTTCTTTCGTGAGCCTGCTGTCTTCCTGGGGGCACACATCCATGAATGACGGTAAGGGGGAAAACAAGACAGCCAGAATGATTGCCAAGATTATGCGCGGCTGGGCGCTGGATGACGATTTGCGCAACGTAAACTTTATGACATCCAACGCACCAGAGGAGGCCGGCTACCTGCGCAGCCACCAACTCAACCTTTATGCTGACAATGACGCGGCGGCGGTGGTAGAGCTGTTTAACGGTCTAATTGGCTCAGAGTCAGGGCAAAACAAGGTTTTTCAGGAACGGGCCACAATTCTGGGTGACATTGCAACCCGACTGGTTTTTGACCGTTCAGCCATGGACCCCAGGTACGTTAAAACCCTCTCGGCCATGACTGAATACCTAAACGTGCCACAGTTGCTGACCATCCTCAATTCCCCGGCATCTACCAAAGACCCCGGCATTGCAGAGAAGATCAAGGTGTACCTGCAATCATTGCAGGTGGCAGATGATGTCACCCTTGAAGACTGGTTTGGGCCAGAATACAAAGAAGCCCGCCGACAACACTTGTTCTGCCAGATGTATTTCACCAAGGCATTGCTAACCCTGACGCACACCTATGGCTATATTTTTAACGTGGAGTTTGGTGACTTCACCTGGCGCGATGTTACCAACAACAAGCGCCATGTTTACCAACTTCTGCCGGCCATTGACAAATCAAAATCGGAAATGAAGTTCCTGGCTGAAGTGGCCTCTCAACTGAGGTTGAGCGCCACCAAGAGATTTCTTGGTTCGCGTATTCAGGGGCGCAAATACGACACTGGGGAACTGAATCACAACCGCTCCATTTCATTGATCATCTCCGATGAACACTTTGCGCTGATGACCAAGGACGATCCAACTTTATTGGCCCAGCTACGATCCATGCGATTTGCAATGCAGTTGTTCATGCAGAGCACTGAGTATGGGCGAGCCATTGACAAGGAAACAATGGTGGGTATTGAGTCCATCGTTGGTGTCTTGCAAGTCGGGCGCACCGCTGACAAATCCAGCATAGACCGCATCAAGGATCTGGCGGGAAAGCGCCTGGTTGCCGTGGCCAACCGCTTGGATGGGAGAATCAACGCCCTGGGGTCACGAACCTATTATCGAGATAATGGAGCATCCCTGGAAAAGCGCGAAGTGATTACTGATGATGACATCATTACCCAGGGGTACGGGCAGGTGCACATGGCTTATGTGGGCGAAAAGGACAACCTCTCTGGTAAGACGCTGGTTATCCCTGTGCAACTGTTCTATCTGGGCAAGGAGGCAGCAGACAAGATTGAGGCCATTGATGATGTGGTATTGGCGCACCTGGTCAAACCCGTCGAGGGCAGCGTGCCCTCCTCCATCATCCAGTCAGACGGCGGGGAAACCGCCATTCAGACCCCAGAAGCTAAACTGACAGAAGCGCCAGAAGAAGAGCGGCCTGTCACAGTTCTCACCAAGGAGGGTTTTCTGGAGGATGTTCCGGCCAAAATACTGGATATGGATGAACGCGAACGCATCCGGCTGTTGCAACAGAAATTCTCCAGCGTGCTGTTTGAAGAAATTATCAGCAACGGTGGTTTCAAGGCTGTAGTTGACGAGGACTTCCTGGATGGGTTCGAGGAAGAGATGAGCAGCCACAAAAGACAGCGTGGTGGCTCTATGTCCTCATCCAGCCCAAGCTCAACCAGAAAATAAAGCAATACGGCCTTAGAGCGTTCTGCTTCCAGGGAATGCTGTGGTAATCGGGGTATTGCTCGTCTCATCTCATCCTCAAAAAACCGCCGGCATGGGGCACAAGCAGACAGGCACAAAAAAGCCCGCAGATCGCGGGCGTTAAACTGTCTGGAACAAATCGGTTCAATCGTCCTCGACCAGGTGATCCCAGCCTAGCATTTCAAATAGGAAATCCCCTTCATCACCGCCAACCACCAGAACGTAGTTGATGTCCTTGTCCCGCATGGCGCGTCTCATTGAGATCAGTTTGGCAAACGGCATGGCGTCATTGTCACCCCCGGTTTTTGTTAACAACCCGGCGTGCGGAACAAAAATAACCACGTTGCTGTTATTTGATGGAAGAAGGGCCGGATCACCGGTCAGTTCAGCCACATCTTCTGGAGCATCACCGGTAAAACCATCTGCCATTTCCATCAGGTCTTCCAGCGTGTTAAACGGCAGCGCCAGGGACGCGGAAAGGTTTTGAGTCTCATTCAGCGCAATTTGAGCCGCCTCTTTCGCCTCGTCGTGAAGTTTGATAATCAGATCAGTCATTAGTGCTCCCATAACATGAGTGTGTATTGAAAAAGCCCAGGCTTGCCAGGCACCCCTTCCTTGACCACAGCCGCCTTGTATGGGCGGCCAAGCAAGGAGTAAAAGCGATCACTTGCAGGGTTGTTGATGTCTCGGGCAAAACCATTGGCCATGCCGCCGTAATCACGCAAATCCGTGGCCATGGCGGGCAGGATGGCTTTTTTGATGCCCACATCGCAGTTGTCATAAAGGGGGCACCCGGCATAAAGCAGGGATTCCCCACGTGTTTGCATCCAGTCAATCAAAGCCTTGTATAGCACGGCTTTTTGCGCCGCTGATTTTTCCACCAGTTGCTGAAAATTCTGCTCGTGAATTTCACGAATCTGCTGTTTGACGCGATTCATGGAAATCCACGACAGGATGACCACGGCCAAAAGAACCGCCAGCAATATGCCAACGCCAATGGCGCCTTTTTGCCTGGAAATACTGCTTGCCATGGTCACCCCAAACACCTGTTAGAAATGCCAGCGCACGCCGGCATAAACACCCTTAACGCCGATGTCGTCACGGTAGCCAAGATCGCCGCTGAAAGCATCGGTAAAGAAGTACCGGGCATGCACGTCAAACTGCGTATCGGCATCATCGAAGTTGTAATAAACAGCCTCGGCTCCCAACTCCACCTGATCGGTGATCATGGAGCGAATGCCACCACCGACACCGAAAGCGCTGTTTGAGTCACTGAAATAAAGAGCATCACCCACATAATCAGCGGCAGAGAGATCACCGGAGACGTTGCGATATGAAATCAGGCCATAAACATCGGTACTCTGATTCAGTGCATAGCGGTAACCCACATCGGCAAACAGGTTGTCATAATCAAAGCTGGCAACCACCAGCCCGGCGTTAATGTCTCCGCTATAACTGGCATATCCACCACGAGCAAAGAAGTTCTCGGCAAAGCCAAAAGAGCCGTCCAGCATAAAGCCATCGGCGTCCACGTTGGTGCCGGCAAACTCCCCGTTCTGGTAGCTCACAGCCGCGCTGTTCCAGATGGGGGAAGCCGCCTGGGCCGCGCCCATTCCCATAATCATGGCAGAAACAAGTAAAGTCTTTTTCATTGATTTTCTCCGTGTCCGGGTTAAAAGCGCTGACGGTGGCTCGGACAATAGCCACCGCCAGACAAGTTATTCAAAATCCGGTGGCAGTATCTGCCACCGGGTTCACACACCAGGGGGCCAAAGGCCCCGCCCACCAACCACACAGGAGATTCATGTTGGCGGGGATAACTGTTGCTGTGAAACCTATGACCTTGAACAGCAACAGCCAGGGAGAACATCCGTGTTCAAACTCGTTAATTGCTCTTTTTGCCCACGCACTGGTAATTGAGGATATTGCGAAAACGCACGCAATTTCCGTAGGCATTGGCGGCTACACACTCCTTGAACCCAGTGCCACCAAAAGGCTCTGCATCACTGTAACCCCACGCCTGGCAGCGTTTCTTCGCCTCCGACATCACCTGCTCCAGAACTACCTGGGGCTTTTCAAGAGCGCCATACTCATAGGCAAACTTGACGATGCCATCGGCGCGACTACCCCCTATGGGCTGTGGCACCTTGGTGGTGGCGCATCCGCCCATGATAGCCACCGCTGCGAAAATCAGAAATGTTTTCTTCATCGTTCTTTCCTTTTGTTGTTCAGTTACTGCACATGGTATTGCGGCACCCAGGGGTCGGCTTCCAGCGGATTGACGGCATTGATCCACTCCATCCACTCAGGCGTCCACAGGTCAGGGTCGGGGTAGTAGTAGGCGCACACACCGGCCCATGAGCGCATGAAACTGTAACCCAGAGACACTATGTGATTTGCGTCAGACTCCTTGTACCGCTGATCCGAATGCCACTTGCCCTGGGCGCGCCAGGCGGCAAAGGGGCAGTATTCCACCTTGTCCGGGCGGTCGTGCAATTCCTGATCCATGGTCAACACCTTGCTCATGTACATGAAATTGCGCGAACGCCAGTTGGATTGCAACGCCAGCGAACGCAAGGCCGGATCGGTCATGGCGCACTTGCTTGCCGGGCACTCAATATCCTCAAAGGCCAGCCCTTCGTCGCCTGCCGAACCCAGCGTGCCACGAAACAGCACCACTTCGTCCATCACCTCAACCGGCGACATGACGTTGGGGTAATCCAGAATGGCAGCGCCTGACAGGTGCATCAGGGTGGCCTGGCGGGTGGCCGGCTCATAGGCCAGCACATAGCGGCCCACGTCCTGCACCTCGTGCAGCCAGGTAATGCGCCAGGGCCAAACATTCTGACGGCTTTCATTAAAGAAATTGAGGTTGTTACGCTCGTTTTCCGTGTATTCTTCCTGACGCATGTAATTGATAAACTGCTCGTCGTACTTCTTGTCGCTGATGTAAAACACCGCCTCATTGCTGGCCTCGGCCAGGTTGCGAATGGTGTTCTGGTCAACCACAGACAGCTTGCTCAAATCCATCTTCTGCCAGCGGAAAAACTGCTCGGTAAACACCGCCTGGGGACGCACATGCACGCCCTTGCGATCAACGCTCTGGTCTTTCCATTCCGGCTCCCAGTTGAAAATGCCGTGCGGATTCCAGTCAAAATAGGTCTTGCGCGTGGCTTCCATACGCACCCCCTGCAAATGCCACACGTCTTCCAACAGAAAATCCGCATCATCACTGCCGGTGCCCTTGTAAAAGTCCGTCCGTTGCATGGGCCAGGTGTGATTGTTGATGGTGAAACTGGCCTTGGAATCAGACTCCCAGTGAATGGTCAAGGGCAAGGTGCCATCTGGCTGGTTGGGGCGGTAATTGGTGCACAGAATGCAGGTGCCGTTTTTGTAGGCCCGTGCCACCGTCTGCAAATCCTGACCCCGGCGGTAAATACCATCAAAGGTGTACCAGCGCGGGTTCCCATCGGCATCATAGGTAAACACCGCCCCGAAGATGAAGTCATCATTGGCACGGCGGAAAATGGTATAGCTCACGCCCCAGCCGGGGGTGGCCGGGTCCCAGTACCAGCCGTCGTGGGCGCGTTTCTGGCGCACCTGCGGCACCGGCAATGGAGAGTAAAAACCCTCTTCCACCGGCGTGTTCAAGTCCAGTGGCAGGTTGTACGGGTCATAGTCGAAATCGTCATAACGCCAGGGATTGTTCATCTGCGTCAATTGCCAGGAATAGTAGTTATTATGCTCACCGGGCGACATGCGGGTGACATTGGGACCCGGTGAAAACCGAGCGGTCTTGCCGCCTGATTCCAGCTTGGTGAAATGCACCCCCACCCGGTCAAAGGCTTCGGGGGTGAGTTTGTTTTTGAAGACCACATCACCTGTCTGACTGTGACGAATGGGGCGCGAATACCAGCGGGTTAAATCGTCCCTGTAAATAGATTCAATACTATCTGCCGGATAAAAATTAAAGCTGCGCACATCACCGCGCACCCCGGTGGCGGCCCATTCATGGTTGCGTACAATGTTGGTTTTGGCCGGAGGCACATCATCACCATACAAACGCCAGTACAGTTCAAACAAGCGCAGATCATCTGTAACCGGGTAGTGACACACCATATAGAACTCTGTCGTGCCCAGGGAATCTCGAAAGGAAGCATTGGCGAAGCCTTTTTTGTAAATCTCCCCATCGGGATCTGGGTGATCAGGATGGGTCTGGCTCACGGCAATTTCTCCACCCTTGGAATTACTGGCCCAACAGCGCACACCCGGATACCAGGCGAAATCCTCCAGGCGTGAGGTATCAATGGAGCCGTTTTCCCACACAGAAGGCGGGTCGATTTCCACAAAGCGCACAATGGAAGACTGAATCTCCACCACCTGATCAGGCCACTGGTCGCGGGTGGTATCTTTGGCGGCAAAAGTCGGGCGCGGCCACAGGTTCACCTGATCAATACGCCAGTAGCCATCGGTGAGAAATTCACCAGGCGGGGACCCCAGGCCATTAAACAGACTCACCGGGCGCAGATTCATGGTGCGGTGGGCGATCTTGATCTCCATGTGATAGGGATCGGGCCATTTAATGTCAATGTCCCGAAACGGCGTGTTGGTGTTGGGCCGATAGGTGCCGCAAGTCAGGCAGGCCCCGCCGGTGGCCCGGTACAGCGTGCCGTGATATTCACCCATGGCAAAGTCCTCAGGCGCCTGCTCGTGCAAAAACAGCCGGTTAAACGGCTTTTGTTTTTCCCGCCAGCGCGTGGCATCCTGGGGGTGCTCATACGGGCCACCGAAGGTGTACCATTCCGGCTTGCCGTCGGAATCGTAGGAATAAATAACACCAAACAACCAGTAGCCGGTGGAGCCATTCTTGCTCGGAGTCACCTCCACAAACACGCCCTCACCGGGCTTGTCTGAATCCCACCACCAGCCTTTCTGCGGCAGATCGTCCTCAAGCACGCCGCCAAAAATATCGGTGTTAATGTCAAAATCCGTCACCCCGCCCAGGAGCGGGTAAATATCCGGGGCGCAGCTGCGGTTAAAGCGACCACCAGGATATTCCTCGCAATAGGAATAATCCGGCCCTTCCCAGGTGCCGGTGGCCGCCTGGGCCAGCACCGGAGTCAGCAGCAGTGCGAAAAGAATGTGTTTCATCGTTAATCTCCTGTGGTGTGTGCGATTATTATAGGTAGATTCCGAAAAACGCCGTTTTTTTTCAAGAAAAACCTGTTTTTTTATTGACCTCCATGCACCACAGTCCCCCAATTAGGCGATTTTATCCACGGCACCTGCACCTGCGCTCCGTCAATGCAGGCGCCGGTGGCAAAGGAATCCACAGGCGGCGGAGTTTGATGCAAGCCACAGCCGGCATCACAGGACCAATACTGAGATTGACGCCATGAGCGATGGCAAAACCAGTACGTTCTGCCTTCAGGGTCCGTCCTTTGCTCACAATTTGGCACGAAAAGCGCCGAGGAGGCCACCGGGTTAACGTCGCTCCCATGCGGCCAGGGGTCAATACGCGCCATGCAGCCAACAAACGACCACTCAGGCGGCTCGCACGCCCCGTTGTATTTGCAGTCTTGCATATCACCGGCCACGCCACCGACAGCAAAACGCAGCCTTTCGGCGGCAATCAGGTACTCGGGATTACCGCCGGTTGATGCGTTCTTGTCGCACAACGCCTCATGCACATCTCCATCCACCGCAGGATCGGTGGGGGCATCCGGCGGGGACGGTATGCAAGCAGCGGCCTTATCCGGATCTGTCGTGGACGGGTCCTCGTTGTAGGTTTGCTTTAATCTCTCAGCAAAATTCTCCGCCTGACCTGTGGCATTGCCCCCCGGCGAACCGGGGGCGCCAGGAGCGCCGCCGCCAACCTTGTCCACCCCATCGGCACAGTTGGCGTACTGACCGCCATAAAACGGATTAGGGTCATCTTTTATGTCATCCTTGTCCACGTCCCAGTACAGATCACAAAAACGCACACACAGCATTTGCGAGTTGTCATCCGGGTTGATCCGGCACTGACCGGCGGTGTCTTCGGCGGCCACCTCAATCACAGGGCGCGAGCGCGGCGCACCGGATTCCGGCGTTGTGTCAAACATGGTCGCATCACAGTTGGCGCTGTAGCGAATAAAGGGAGCGCCAGGCAAGTTGTCCCAACGGTCAAACTCTCGCTCGAACGGCACATACACATCACAGCCGCAAGTGTCCCCGGTACACCCGCCTGTCGGCGGGGTGCCCCCGCCACCACAACTGGGCACCGGATCGGCGCAAGTGGCCAGATTCCCCCACAGTCGCGGCTCGAACGGCTGGCAGCTATAAGCCGCCGGTCGCAGCGCCAGGCAAGACTGAAGCCCGTACAGTGGGCGGGCCTGGTCATCACGCACCACATTGCCAAAATAATTGGTGGCCATCACGACTGTCTGATCCACAGTACCCCCGTTGCAAAAATGATCCACACAACGAATATGCCCCGCCGGACGCAGGATAATGCGGCAATTTATTAGCCGGTCATTATCATAAGAACCATCAGGAGCGCCAGAAGCATTGGCGGTAATGTCGCCAAAGTCCGGGTCGCTGTCGGTAACCTCCACACAGGAAACGGCGAACGGCGGGCTACCGGAATTGCCGCTTGGAATGCCGGTGGCGGCATTAGTGATCAACTGCATATCACTGGCATCAAGTTGATCGGAATAGCGAGTGGCCAACTGGCCAATGAAGCTCTGCCAGTCAGCAGACCCGCCATTCATATCCTGAAACCAGAAATTGAGTGGGTAGCCAGTAGTCCATCGAACAGGCTCATAGGTTTCAATGTTGGATGACAGAAGCGTCATAATGTCAGATGGGTTAGCAACACCTGGGTCAAGCGGGAAGCCGGCCCCGCCCATGGCCAGATAATCAGTCAGCATGGGGGCCGCGAGGGTTTGGGACTGCGTATTGCCAGCATCATCAACATATTGATGCACAAACCGAACATACACTGGCACCTTGGCCGGCTTTGGTGGTAATACCGTGCCAGATGACTCCCCAATGGTGGTCAGAATATCAAAGCGGAATTTCTCATCGGGCAAAAACGGGGTCACCGCCTGGCCATCTGGGTCGGGAAATCGAGCCACCGAAACCACGTAGGGATGACCAAGCACGCTCACTGACTGACCTGTGCCATAGCGGTCGGCCCAGTCAGCCGGGAGGAAGCCTTCGGACTTGATTTCGTCAATGGGTATCTCAAATCGCACACCATCTTGTCCATGCGGAATCCGCATATAATGCTTTTTGTCCGGGTTGAAAAACCATTGTTGCGCGGCTTCCGCCAGTGCGTCCAATTCCTTGCGGTCAACAGCAGCGCGGGTTTTGGCCGCCTCCTGATCAATGAGTGTTCGGTTCTGGGTATTGCGATCAAAGTCGCTCTGGGCCAGGGCCAGGGAGGGAATAAGAAATAGGGACAGAATAACTCTCATGGTTACCACCTGCGAATAGACTTGACAATGCCCGGTCGGGCAAAAGGCTGGGTATCCCCCAGAAGAATGTTGATCTCACCGGCAGCAGGCAATGGCGCTGAAGCCGCCGAGGCCGCGCGGGCCGCCGGAGCAATAGCTACCGCTGCGGTATCGGGTTGAT
Source organism: Lysobacterales bacterium (assembly GCA_026996795.1). Classification (GTDB taxonomy): domain Bacteria; phylum Pseudomonadota; class Gammaproteobacteria; order Xanthomonadales; family Marinicellaceae; genus S144-45. The sequence goes on from JALWKC010000221.1 coordinate 18,384, forward strand.
TCTGCACCGAACCCGGATCGCCTTGCTGTGGACCAACCCCGAGCATCACCGCCACACCGTTGTAATATCCTGAAAGCACCGGCACAATGTCGATCCCTTCACGATCACAGTCAAAACAACCCAGCCGGGTCAGCTGCGGGCGACGTGTAGACTCAACCAGCGTCTGGCTAACCGGCGGCGGGTTATTATCACCCCCTGTACCTGGATCAGTGCCGCAGTTATCCCGACAGCCCCCTCCTCCATTGCCACCGCCAACAATCACCTGGGCGCTACTGACCCCGGTAAGCAAAATCATCACCCAAAAAAGCCTTTTCATTGTGCCCTCCTTAAAATCCGTTCCAGCCAGACACGACAACCACGAAATCCCAGGGTCTGGTCTGTGAAATAAATGTGCTGGTGTCATAGGTAACCCCCCCTGACAGATTACCCTGCGCGGTTTGTGTGCCGGCCAGCACCACACCGGCTGATAATCCGTACTTTTCCAACAGGATACGGGCCTGAGCGCGAGCATAGCGAGACATAAAGGCATCGCGCTCGGCATCTGTTCCACATCCACACCCGGCCTTTTGCGCCAGAGGAATGTTCATATTGGTGTAGGTGGTTACTTGTGCTGTCGCCAATCCAGTCAGAATCAGCGCAATAAGAATGGTGTGCTTCATTATCTATTACCTGGTTGTATGCAAACCCGCACCAACAATAGCACACCAGCCATCATCCTGGCAACTCGCCGGCCAGCAGCTTGCCGATAATATCCATGCGCAACTGACGTTCCCGCTCATCCAGTTCGTTAATGGGTACACAGCCAATCTGGTGCCACTTGTAAGACTCATCGCTAACACCCATGGCCTTGATAGCATCGGGAATGTCTTTTTCAAGCGGAAAGGCACGGGCGCCATTGCGAGATTCCAGTATCGACACCAGGCGCCTGGCGTAATCTGCAGACACTCCCCTGTCGAGCTCGTCAATATTTCCGCTTGTAATAATTTTGCCGGCCTTGTTTGCCTGGGCAGCGTTCAAAAGATGCAGCACCTGCATGGTGTATTTGCGCGACCCCCACCCCCGTCCTTCCGGGCGCATGGAAATTTTTTGATGCAAAGCGAATTTAAGCGATTGGGCCATATCAAGCCTGGCCGCATCAATACCATTGGCACTGGCGGCCATGGAGATCACCCGGTTCAGTCCGTTGGCCACCGAGGAGCCATGCACCGTGGCCAGTACAAACATGCCGTTCATGCCAAGATTCATCACCATGCGGGCGGTTTCCGGTGAATTGACCTCGCCCACCATTAAAATCTTGTTGCCGCCGGACGGAAACTGACGCGACACATCCTCAACCCGTTCGTCAATTTCTTCTTTCAGCGCATTAAATTGGTCACACACCCCCTTTTCACCGTGCCATCGTCCCAACGGGATTTCGATGGGCAGTTCAATGGTTTTTGCCACGCCACCAAAAGCCCGCAGGCGACTGGCAATGGTTGCCACCATGGTCGTACTCTTCCCCTGACCCTGGGAGGCGATGAACCAACCCACCCCGCCACGATTAAGCTGGTCACTCATCAACATCTCATAGACACCAACAGGCAATGCAAGGTCTTCCAGTAAGGGATATGAAACTTTGTGTATGCGTACCGAGATGGAGTCATAACCATCAGCATGGCTCAGATTGATACGGGTCGGCAAATCAAACGGCGCCGGAACCCGATAATTAAAGTTCCGTTGACTGTGGGTGTCGTATGTACGCAGATAAACCTCCCTAACGATGTCCAGCACCAGTTCGCAGATGCCAGAATCGACAGGCAGATCACCCAGCCGATAAATCGTGTCCTCTGCCGCTGTCAAGAAGAAGGATTCCGCCAGTATTTTTTCAGCGTTTTGTTCGATCCATGAATGGAGATTATCTTCTGCCGCCACAAAGGGGCTGCGCAGGCATTCATCTGGAACGACGATGGAAAGATCGTTGACCTCATTGATTCCTTCAGGAAGATCGAGAATGCCTGCTGTCAGATCACCAGGTGGTGTTTTAATTTGTGTTGCTTGATTCATTAGTAGGCCACTAGATTCAAGGTAAATTTATCAGGATAGGATGTCAGAACGTCATTGAAATTCACCTGCACCTGCCCGTTTCGGAACCACACGGCACTGTTTCCGGCCACGACCGGGAAAACCCGCGACAATCGAGTGCCAATGTCAATAGCATCCCCTTTGTCTAGAGCCCGGATACTGATGGTCACCGCGTCCTTCCACGTGTGGGTGGCCGGCAGATAACCTGCCGGTGCGTAATGATTGACAACTACCACATACCCATCCGGGGTACGAAAGCTGTTCGTCGCCACATCATGAATCCAGTCATCCGGAATGATGTTGTGCGATTTCACATAAATGCCTGTGTTGTCGATGTGGGTCATATCCAGACGGCCCACCGCGTCTTTCATAATGCGGTTGCGAACCTCGGTAATCTGTTCACTCAGGTGGTCGATTTTGGCTGAATGATAGGTAGACTTGAACGCCCTGGAGACTGCCGCCAGAAAGACCGCAGCAATCACCAACGTCAGCAGAACAGCCAGCAAACTGGCCGCCCCGCTGACACGCCGCCTGGACACGGACTTAACCACGGATAACCCACTGCAACTGGTTATCACCATTGGGATCGGTGCAAGCGGTTACTACTGCTGTTTCAGCCGCCGAATCAAAATTGGCATTGGCTGATGATTTAACCACTGTTCCGTTGACCGAAATACTCACCGGGTCATTCCACATGCTCTTGACCACGGACTTGCACAACTCGTCGGTCAATCCGCTTGTGGCGGTAATTTGCAAGGAATCATCAGCAGAGACAGTGGTAGTAGGAGTCACGTCAAAAACTACACCGCCAACATAAAGCTCATAGTTGGCCGGGTTATTGCCGCGACGGTAATTGGACATTTTCTGATTGGACGCCACCAGGGCAGCGGTTTTTCCAGTGAATTTACCATCGGAGTATTTAAGCTCATCCTTAATGGCGTCAATTTGCTTGACAAAGGCAAGCACATTGTCGGACTGCGCGGCATCACTGGTTGATGCGAACCTCTTGTAGACATAGCTCGCCACAATCGCACCGATAATAATAGCCAAAAGCACCTCGATCAGGGTAAATCCAGCTTCCCTCCTTCCAACATTAACATTCATCATAATAAAACCTCCTAATTGAAAATTAGCTGAGTAGATGACGATAATCGTTTATCGCCATAAACAGCAGATACATGGCGGACAGGGCATAAATCAACCCTGCCGCCCCTAAAACAGCACCAATAAATGCGATGCGTGATTTTAGACGGTTGGTACGCATGGTCATTACTTCTGACTCGTTTTGCGCAACGAAACTGATACTGTCGGCGGCACTTTTGCCACCGCCTGCAAACTTGGCTAACTGCACTCTGGACATAAGCGAAAAAAGCGGCACATCAAATACTTCAGCCGGACCCAGCCCACGGTCCGCCCTCTCCTGCATAATTTCCAGATAATCTTTCAGGTACGGGTTCGCCAGTTGCTGCATGTCACCAAAGGCACGGGGTAACGGAACCCCTGCTTGCATCAGGGATGAGACTGAATAAAGCACACCGATGGCCTTGGTTTCCCGATAGGTTTTGAACGGCTGCATTTTGCGGTCAGACCACTGGCGCCAGGAACCGGATGTTTTCCGCAGCCATCTCCTGAAACCGGAAAGACGGCGAAGACTGGAGAGCGCACTTGGGGAGATCGGTCGAATACGCCAACGCCCAAGAACTGTTGCGCTAATCAGAAAGAAAAGCGCCACCATGCCAAACAGCACCGGCAGGAGGATTTTCAAAACCTCGTAACTGGCCAGGTATTTTTCCAAATCCGGGCTCGATTCCACCAGGCCCGGCAGGGCATGAACGGCGCTCTGCATCCCGCCGATCAAGATGGGGAGCACGATAAACAAAACCGCCGCCACCATACCAAACCAGGTCAACGCTTGAATAATCGAACCCCTAACACCCCGGCGCACATCGGCAAGGGAAACCAGGAACCGGCTGGCCACATCATATGGCTGGCTCGGATCTTCCGATTGTTCGCCAGACTGAATAATCAACGCCTCCTCTGCGGGCAAAAAGTCCTTGAGCACGCGAGCCACGGGCAATCCTTTATCAAACGCCTGATTTAGCCGGCTGTATAGAAGCACATCGGGGGTGCCCTTTTCCAAAGCCAGGTCATAACCTGTTTCGATCGCTTCACGCATGGATGCCTGGCGAATCATTTGCCGCATGCCCATATAAAAATTCTGCCGCCATAGTGGTTTGAAAACAAAAAACCGAATAGCGGGTCGCAGCCATTTGAATTGCCACCAAAACTCCATCTGTTTCAGCATGTTTTCCTTTTTTCTAGCCACCTAACATCTCCAGGCTTCCGGGACGGTCCAGCTCACCGGTCAATTCAATGAGTGACTCATCCTGGGAAGGCGGATTGGCAAGTGCAGATTCCCCGGCGCCTTCACGATCAATCAATCCGTGTTTTTCGCGCAAGTGGCGACTGAGGTAGCGCCCTTGAATTTGCGATAATGCGCTACGCGCATCAGCCAGGCCGCAAATGGCCAGATTGAAAGCCCGGTTTGCCAGTGGCTCACCATTGATGCCATTACTGGGTTTGTCTGCCCAGAGCTTATATGCCTCAAAATACTTCCTTTCACGCACCAAATCCAGCACATCCCCATTTGTCTGCTCGTCAAAAATAAACATCTCATAAGCCGGGTTCCTGCCAACAATACCGGCTCCGGCACATTCGGGGCAGTCATTAACGCCAAAAACATGAAACCGCAACTTGTCAGCCGCTTGGCCGAATGTTTGCTCCAGGTTCATGCGGAGATCGCTGTCCATCTGGTTTGAGTCCACCATTTCCTGAAACGATTTGCTGCACGTTTGACAGGGTTGGCTTAACAGCGTCTGGGAGACAAGGAACAGCAAAAGGTTGCTGCGCAACAGTGAGTTGATGGACACCTTGAAGTCTTCTTCCAGACGTGGAAAAAACATGGCCCAGTCCGTGGTGTGGATAGTTGACCCGACCAGGTGACCAGTGCGGGAAAGCTCAAGCATCCTGGTTAGCATTTTGGCATCTCGCACCTCGGAATAAATAATGGCATCCGGGGCGTGCCGGAGAAACAACTTGTTGACCATCTCCAGCTTGCTGTCCGTGTCATCATCGCTGCCACTAACATCGATATTGGGCATGCCGGGAAATTCGCGTTCGATGGGGTCCTGAACGGTCATCAATCGTCGCCGCTCATTATAAAATCGCAGGTAGTAATCACCACAGGCGTTTATGGCCGTGGTTTTACCACTGCCGGTGGCTCCGGTAAAAAAGAACGCACCATTGGTGCGGGTCATCATGTCCTCAAGCGCCTTCACGATTTCGGCAGAATAACCGAGTTCAGACAAATCACGCGATTCGGCCATGGCGCCAATGGCCTTGATGCGGGCGGTGAATACCCGTGAATCAGCGTCGGTTCCATTACGGATGTCTGAACAGCGCAACAGGAAACCTTGTCCGTTAATAGCTGTGGTGTAGTTGTAATCGACACCCACATCATGATAATTCTTGTCCATGACACCTGATTTGTTCATCAACGAACGCAGGAGGTCGTTGCCCATTTTGGGAGGGATACGTGATTTGACGGATCTCCACTCACCATGAACCTTGATGCGGACTTCAACGCGAGCACCTGGATAAACCAGCAGGGAAATATCACTGGCGCTGATCTGGTGGGCATCCCAAACCATAGTGTCAAACCGCCTGCGGATTTCCGGGTCGTTGCCACCAGCATTGGCTATTTCATTGCCGGCATTAAATTCCTGCACTACCGAGGATGTTACGTGCACGATCTCGGCAACATCCAGCCCGGCGGATTGCGCGATGAGCTTAACGCCTGATTTCAGTTCATGATAATTGTGGGCATTGGGGTCAATGCCGATAACAACGCGATCACGCAGCACCGCCCCATCCTCATCCTTCGGATGAAAGACTATACAAGCCCCGGCCTGGCTTTTCTTCAATGCCATCTTTCTTCCGTTGGCGCCAACCACGTTCTTGTCTCCGACGGCCAATTCAGATGTGTGAGCAATGGTCTTCTTTACAGAAGTTGGCGCTTCTTGTTTGTTGTCAGTCGGATTCCTGCCGCCAACAACCACACGCTTGAGCTTGACCTTACCTCCCTTGTCGCGCTTGCCAAACATCATCCGTGCACTCGAATGGTTTTACCGGTCACCAGGTCGGTCAAAACGCAACCCGTTGCGGCACATGATTCAACCCGATACCTGCCAAACAGCACAGCACCTGGCACCGCACGTACCTTGGTCCCACCAATGGACAGAATGGCGCCCCAGACATCACCACTGCGAAACAAGGACCGCATCTGTACCCGCGAATAAACGCGACGGGTTGGCTTGTGAACCCTGACCACCGATTTGGCCGAAGGGGGTTTTTTCTCATCTAGTTCAAGCAGTTTTTTGTTAATTGACACCTTGCTGTTGACAATTTGTTCTTGCATTTTTAGATATGTCAGTACCCTGGCCTGTTTATCAATCAACACATTCAGTTTTTCCGGAGGCATGTCCTCAACCTCCGGCAGCGATTCTGCCATGGATGCAGTTGACACCAGCAGAAATAATCCCACAAAAATTCGCATGTTATTCATTATTGGCTCCTGTAAAAAATATCAAACTGACCGGTCACGGTTGCAGTCTTGCCATCGCTGTTCCAGTCAAGTTTGACAAACCGGGTATTAGGCTTGTTAATCAAGTCAAGCAGCCCATAAACATCCACAACCATGGTGCGGTTTAGATTCAGTCGCAACGTGCCGAAATTCAATTCTGGCCGCACGTCATACTGCGTGCCCTCATAAGTAATTTTTAGCGGTCGCAACCCCATATCCTTGACCGATACACGATGACCGATATCAAACCGAGTCTGCACATAATGGGCCAGCGGGCGTAGGGCGTCAGATCGCACGGGCAAGTCCTGAATCTCCAGACCCGCACGCACCGGGGTGTTGATTCTGGCCACGGCATGCAGTCGGTCACTGGTGACATTCCATGAGTAGTCGTTAAAGAATGCGCCTGCCATGCGCTCAACCTCATCCATAGGGGCAGTGCCTTTCTTACGCAGGAAGGAAGCCTGAAACGACCTCTCGCCACAGTGGAGCACGTTCCACGGCCACCCTCCAATGGAAAGGGGTTGCTCCAGACGCCGGCTGTCACATGATTGATAAACCGACACCGGATCAGGAGTCGCGGTATATCGCTTCAATTCCTGCGCTACACGCTCCTTCATTAGGGCCATGCGCTCTCGCTCCTTCTGCGCCTGTGGTTTAACCAGCGGTACTGGAGACTCGACCTTGTTAAACTCCAGCCACTCCGGCTTAAACATATAAACCAGCACAAACAACCCTGCGAGAATCCCGCCAATCTGAATTGCGGTTTGACCCCATCCGCCACCGCCAGTCTTGAACTGATACTTCTTGCCAATTCCCTGCGTCAAGTCGGCTGATTCAATTTGCCCCACTTCCGCGCCAGCCGGCAATGCTACGCTCACATCAATACTGTCTGCTGTGAACACCGGCAAATTACGTTCATACGCATGCTGGATGTGATCCGAAATATCCTCCAGGCTGATAAGCCGTTCGGCCACTACCTGGGAATCCTGTACTTCCAGTGTGTAAATCTCATCCTCGCCATCGGTGGGCAGGGTGACAAAATAGGAATTTTGATCAACTGTATCCAGCAACAATGCTGCCATACTGTTTATTTTGGGCCGAGAGGGTTTATCTCCAATCACACCAGCCCGGAAACCCAGATCATCACCCAAGTCCAGGATAATCCATCCGCCGCCATCCTCGGACTCCACCCACTCCCGAGCGACAAAATCATCCCCCGGCGGGAACGCCCGCCACCGGTCAGCAGTGGCCCACCAACGCTTGCCCAGTAAAAACTCATTCATCACAGAATCTCGGAATGGACAATAACAAATGTTTTTTCCTTGGAGGCATTGCGGCTTTTAGCCCCACCCAGCAAAGGCACGGCATGATGCAGTGGCCCCTGGCTTGTGGAGTTCTCCACGTCGTTTTCATTCAGGCTGAGAATAATCGCACCACCATCACGAACACGCACATAAGAGGCCAGGTCATCATTGTCGGTCACCGGGTACTGCACGAATGACCCAGACCCCAGGGACAGGGATTCTTTCCTGTTCAGCCGTGAGTTATTGATTTGCAGCGAAACCAGCACATCTTTGCCGCCAGATGCAATGTGCGGGGTCATCGTCAGGGAAAATCCAATAGGCACTTCGTTGACTGTGATCTCACTGAGGGTTTGTCCGGTTTGCGGAACCACGTTGGTTGTAACCTCAAAAAATGCTTCCTTGGTGGCTTTTCGCACAGACACCGGCGCCCCATCCATGGTCTGTAGACTATTTGATTGGCGGGATGTAATAGTGGCTAATTTGCTCAGGGACTGGATCAACGCCTTGGAGCCAATAAACTCGTCCTCTGGATCGGTGATCGCCACTTCCAAATTGCCAGCGTCAGAATCAACCAGATTTAGCACGTTGTAATCAACCCCCAGGTTGCCGTTGTTAAACACCATGTCGAGATTAAGCCCACGCTCATTCCCCTCCTCCGCCTTGACTGTAACAATCTCAACCTGCAAGGCAATCATGCGGGTGGCTTTTTGATTGATCTGCTTGACGAGCTTGTCTATAACCTCAATGCGATCTCGCGGAGCCATGACTGTCAACATGGACAGCGCCGGAGAGACGGTGACAGTGGCCCCTTCGCCAGCCATGGTTTTAACGATGCTCTTTATTTCCTTGAAACGATCCATCATGGTTTTGCTGCTGACAGATGCGCCAGACTGTGTAACCTGCCCACTACCACCGGACTGTCCAGAGCGAGATTGGGTTTGAACTTCACCGCCAACCTTTTCGACCAGAGAGGAAATATCAACTACCCAGGATCGGGAGACAAGCCGGGACACCTGCGCTGTCCCGTCAGCAATAGCCCAGGAGCACTCATAAATATGGCACAGGTAATTCAGGAACTCCTTTCGCGTCCCGGAGAATGATGAAATATGGCCAACCTTTTTATCTCGCGGATGGCGCAATACGTCCGGGTCAATAACCAGGTGATTCTTGAACTGCTCCATAATCTGCAGATAAAGATCATCTTTCGTTATGGACTTTGCCTCATACTCCATAATCTCATCAAAAAAGTCCGGGTCACGCAAACGCCCCACCGACCCGGCTAGAAAAATGCCATCAACAACGGTGACATACGCAGTTCTGGCATCGCTGCGAGCCTCGTTAATGAATGTGTCAGACGTGTGGGCCTTGGCAAATTCCTGTGCGCGGGAGATAACACCGTTGTTCGCACATGAAGCCAGGAACAAACAGGCAACGACCCAAGTTGGGATTTTTTTAAGGACATTCATTTTTATTCACCTTTAGTAACAGTGTGCGTGCGCCCTTTTCATAAAGGCAGGCGCTTAATTCAACTCCGGCATTACGCATTCGATCATCGGCGTTGACCCCCCGCAGCACTATTTCCAGTGCTTCTTTCAAATCATTTGAAATCCCGGTACTTGTCTCAAACCGGTAATCAAGAGCACCACTGAACTGGCCCGTCATCGCGTAATATTCGCGTCCATCCTGCTTCGCCCATTGCTTCAGCAGGGAACCCAGCGTTTCTCCATTTGAAATGCGGAACCGGGTCATGTCCGGGATTTCAATCAGCAAATCCGAATTATCAGCCGGCGCCGCATCTGGCAAGCTAATAGCCGGTTCATCCGCCCCTGATGCGGCGGCAGTTGTTAGCAACAACATTATTGTTAAGACAAACAAATTCTTCACAGGACCTCCAGAATGATTCCGTCATCGACGCTCACTATCGCCACCCTCATGCCAGCAGCTTTGAGCTTTCTGTTTAACAGAGAGGCCAACTTGGACATGGCCTCGTGGATTGACTCGCCATAGGACGCATCAGAGTGCAACACCGCCTTACCCAGGCGGGAGGCAGATTGACTCAAGGTGATTACCATTCCGGCCTGGTTGCCCCATCTGCCCAGAAGGCTATCCAGGGTTTCTCCGTTGACTGAGCGGTAAACAACAAGTTTGCGGCGCTCTTCCTGGGCCAGGCTCCCGGAGGGATCGGTTTGCAGGCTATCAATAGCATCTACATCCTCCATAGTGGCTGCGACAGGGGCATCCTGCACCTCGTCCCTGATCTCGTTCACCGACCCTCTCATCTCCTCACCTCTGTTCTTTAATTCCTGGAGTTTTGATGCGCGTCCATAATTGGCCACTGCAGCCACCTTTGAGGGGTGGGTATTTTTTATTGCCGGCTCCTTGACAACATTCAGCCGGAAACCAGGTGTTGGTGCCACCCGCTTTATTTCCGGCTGTTCTGGCTCTTCAAAAACCAACACAAATTTTGCGCTGGCAGAAAAGCTGAACAATAACAACAAAAAGAACAATATTTTCACAAGGAAATCCTCCGTCCAAGCCACTGATTGGTTACCCTGAACAGCAAACGCCTGAACCAGCGCATCGGCGTTTGATCTGTTACCCGAAGATAACCACTAAAAAGTAAAATGCCGACACTGTGCCAGAAAAATGGTTTCATCACCGTCACGCACAAAACCACCAACAGAACAGCCGGCCCGTCGAAAAATAAAAGTGCCGGAGCGTTGACCGTTTTCCGCCAGGTACGAATCCCGTAATCCATCATTTACCTCCCTTGTCCCCAATCACATAAAGAAATTTGCTGCGTATTTCAGGCTCAATCAAGCCTTCCTCTAACAGCCTGTCAGCATCATGCCGAAATGATGTCTCTCGCTCATTCAGCCATTGACCAATCTTGATTCGGATGTCATGCGTATCAGAACAACCAAGAAGTTCCAGTTTCATCTGGTTGTCAAGCACCAGATATTCGCGCACCGCAACACGGCCACCGCCGGACTTCGGCAATAAAGACTGGACCAATATGAAAGATAATTGGGAAATGAGTTTCTTGATGATTCCGTCCCTATGCTCCGGGCTGAAAAACACGCTAAAACGATCAAATAGTGCAGCGGCTGTGGAGATATGAATGGTTGTGAGTGCGTAATGGCCTGTCTCGGCAAATTGAAGAACGCCATCAGCGGTAGCCATATCCCTCGTCTCCCCGATGAGCAGATAATCCGGAGCCTGACGCATAGCGGCCTCAACCCCTCTGGAGAATGATTCTATGTTTCCCCCAACCTCCACTTGAACAACAGGCACCATGGTGTCTACATAGTCATAGACATACTCGATGGGGGCCTCCAACGTGGAAATGTGCTTAGGCTTTTGTGAGGCTATATTTCGGATCAACGCGGACAACGTGGTGCTTTTACCTGAGCCGGTAGCTCCTCCTACAACACCAACGCCGTATGGAGCGGCCATGGTTTCCTCGACTATCTCAGGCGGCACATTGATCTCATCCGGCATGGGTGGTTGCAATGGTAAAGCCCTGGCCACCAGTCGCATCCTGCTCTGCCGCCCGTTAAAAGCAGAGAAATTGAAGCGGTAGCGCATTTTTACATTTTCCCGGCGGTTATCAATCGTGTAGCCGAGGTCAATCTGCTCCTTACCGGATCGCACATTCTGAAACATAGATGTAGTTAAACCGCCCTGGGCAAAGAAAGCCTCAAAATCCCGATCCTCTACTTTGCGCAAGGATTTATCAGCCACCATTTCACCATTGACCTTATAGAATGGACGCAGGCCGGAAAGCACAATGCAATCCGATGCGCCATTCTCAGCCATCTGCAGCAGAGATTGACGAATGAGAAGGTCTTTTTTGCTTAACTCATTCACGGTCAATCTCTACGTCATCACTGATGATCAAGGGGTTGGGGCTACTGACTGCCGGACGTTTTCTTTCAATAACCTTTATCCGATCTGCCGGATAAACGCCTCTTGCACTCGTGGGGGTGCTGATCTCCTTGCGTATGAAAGGCTGCCATTGATCATGCGGCAAGAATCCGTCATCGCCTGTGAGAATAACCACGGTATCTTTCACGTTGGCGGCATTGTGGGTGACCAGCACCCCACTATCGACAACCTGATAACTCGACAGGTCTATCATGCCCAGCTTGTGCAAATAATGAGCCAGCAACATACCCTTGTAATCCCGCTTCAACCGGGAGATAGCATATTCAAATTCAACCTGAGCCTGGTGCTCGCCAGCGGCAATCCCGCGAGCGGCATATTTTTCCCAAAGATCCTTTTCGGCCTTGTTTTTCAACTCAACAGCATTACCCGCCAAACCATCAAACAAATCGTCACGGTCTTCAATGACCACGTAATCTCGCCAGGTTGGAATTTGGGCAACGATACGGGCAGGGGCAATCTTTCGATATATGTGCTTGACCAAATGCAATTTACGCCCCGATTGTTGTTCAACAGCATCCGACGCTTCTACATAGATTGGCGGCAGTATGTTCGGGCCGATGGCCAGGTAGTTGAAATTCAGCTTGTCAAGCTCGCGAGCCACAGGAGCAAAATGCTCGTTAATCCTCTTCCAAGCATCAGCCCTGCCCCAGATGACGCCGGACTCCAGCGCCGCCGTTTTGATTGTTTGCGCTCTGGCCTTGTCTTCCAGGTAGTCACTGGAAATGGTGCCACGCAAAACATCAGTTCGGCTGACTACCGACGGGCCGGCTAATGCCATTCCCCAGTGCAGCATCAATAGAAAAATAATGGCGGTTAAGCGAAGCATCGTTTATCGCGGGTAAACCAAATTGACTCTATATGCCTGTTTAAGCGGAGAGACAAATAAATTTAGCGTGGCCTGGTGACCGAGTTGCTCACCAATCTGATACAGAATTTCATAAAGAGGCTTGGACTTCTCATCCAGCCAAATATTGATCGGCTGAACAGGACGGGGGCCAATGACCATAAACGGGAACCCCCCTTGTCTGGACATTTCGTTCAGGAATATCTCAGGGTCTCCATACCAGCGAACAGTGTATCGACCAATCAACCCTGGCGGCAAAACCCGCTCATCGAACTTAGGCATCTGGCGAATGGTACGAGTCTCAGGCTGTGGTGCGTACATCGCGGCATAGGAGTTGAGCTCACGTATGCTATTGGCGAGTTCTTGATCGACCACATCTCTTTTGTGCCTGAAAGTTGAGCAACCAGTGAGAACGGAAAATAACGCGATGGTGGATATGATGCTTCGTAGGTTCATTTATCTGTCACCTGTAGTTCAAAAATGCCGCAAACGGCGCTACGTGGCGAATAATAACACCAAAATGAGGCTGTCGCAAAATGAAAAAACAGCAATGACATAAATTATCGCCACAACAACGCATAAACAGGTTTAGAATATCGCACCAACGGGGGTGTTACGGGGTTAGCTGGAAATAGCAATGAAAAACAGACAACGAAGCAAGACTACCATCAGGAAATACTTAAAAGATGCCGCCAGACTGGTGACGGAGTTTCAGAAAGAGAATCAGTCAAGGGGGGTCAAATTAAGGGAGTGGTTAATCGAGAAAGCCGGCACAGTAAGGAAGTCCACTTGGGGTGGGTACAGGGCCGCATTGATAGAATGGGGAAGGCAAGGTAAAGGAATTGGGGGCTACGAACCGCAAGAGGTGGTAACCATAGTGGAGTCTGTAGGCAGGAATTACGCTGCAGGCGGCGGAGAAAAAACATCCAGGCAAAAGTACAAACTACTCCCGCCGGATTTATTTTCCAAGCTGATGAACTATATGGCAGTCAGCCGCAGTAAGTATGACGGGATTATATCGGACTGGCTGGTGGCCGGGGCATTAACGGGCCTGCGACCGGTCGAGTGGGAATCGGCAACCATTCTAAAGAAAACGGACGACGAAGGAACCACTTACCTGATAGTCACGAAAAACGCCAAGCGGAGCAATGGGCGCAGCTTTTCCGATGACCGTGGAATCATCCTGAAGAACCCTGACGAAAACGCCATGAACGCAGTCAGGAATATGATTTCTCTGGCCAAGCGCACCAACGAGGAAGGGAAGAGTTGGATGTCCGTCTATACCCGATGCCGCCATCGTCTGTTGCAGATCAACCACATTGTGTCTCCACGCAGAAAAAAGCATGTAACCCTTTACTCTCCACGCCACCAATTCGCAGCCGACCTGAAGGCCAATGGTTTTTCACGCGAAGAGCAAGCTGCGCTAATGGGACACGGATCAACGGCCACAGCAACGATCCACTACGCCAGAAAGAATCACGGCAGAAAACTGCCGCATACAGTAATGGCCAGGAAAAAAGATGTCGAGGCTGTCCGCCGCTGGAATGCCAACAAAAAAGACATGCGGGCTAAAATGGAAGCATTTCTAAAAGAGAAACAGGAGACAGGAGCAAGACATGGCAAGGCATAAAGAGCACCATCATTCAGAATCAGACGCCCTGTTGATAGCGATAGGACTGGTTATCGCCATTGTGGCCATTGCCTGGAAGGCCAGAGATCCCATTGTATCTGCGTTATTTTCAATCAGCGAAAACCTTCTGTTGAGCAAACTGTGGTGGCTAAACAGCTTGGGTATGAATGTCGATACCGTTGCAGCAAAGTTGGCCGGGCTTACTCAAATACAAGGGGAAGACCTGGGATATACAGGCGCGTTCCATGTACTCGGAACCGCAGTAACCGAGTTCTCACTGATTGTCCTGCCAGCCATGTTTGCCCTGCTTTACTTTGTGAATCATAGTTATCGGATGGAGAACAGGTTCTTCAGGACCTTTGAATACGAAAGTCTGAAGAAGGAAATGCTCAATCTTTATCCTCAGATAAAACCAATCATAAACATTCACCCCTGGCACACGGAAGCAGAGCGAGGAGCCTATTCACGCTCGGAAACCTATTGGGAGTGGGCTGCAAAGCATGGTGTTATAGATCCGGCGGCCAATACCCCGGCGGAAAGCCGGGACAGCTTTGACATCAAAGCCTGTCAAAAAGCCATGATGGATCAGATGGGGGATTTATTTCCGCCGGACCTATCCAGCCAATACCCAATGAAAATACCGGCCAGCGCCAAAATAGTTCTGGCTGCGTACTGTGCGTTTTTTGAGGGTGAAATTAAGCAATATCAACAGTGGGCGGACGAATCACCTCAATGGTGGTCAGAAGAACGAGTGGAAACAGAGAAAGGAACAGAAATACGGTATCAATTCCGTGTTCCAAAATCAAAACTGGCTGAGGCGGAAAAAATGATAAGACAGGCCATGACCAACAGCGTGACTTTGGGACGGCACGACCGGGACCGCCTGAAGCGCCTTGGCATACCGATGGCAAATCGAATTGTTCATCAGGCAGTCATGGAGCACGATTTCATTCAAACAGTTCTTATGCGCCTGAAGTCTCAGATTCCACTCTCATCCGCTCATGAGTTCAAGTGGCTGCAATCCATCAATAAAAATCTTTATTACGCCCTGCTCTCCACTGGTAGCGATGCCTGGACAACGCGAGGCATGACACCGGCCATCATTTATCGTAAGGAGTACATTGCTGCCAAACTAAACGAGAAGGTTATGGATGACAAGGAGTTTGGCAAGCCATTGAGTGTGACGCGAGAAGAGCTACTCAGTGGCGGGTATAACTGGAGCAACATTTGCTTTCACATTTACAAGGCGCTGGATCAGACCCGCTGGGTGCACCATAGTCGCTATCGTGAGATAACACCAGATGAAGAAATCCAACTACTAAAAACCAGGTTCAGCTTCGACAATCAGGTCATCGCCGTAACAACCGGGGTCACATTCAAGCGCGAAGACGGGCAAAAGGAATTTAAGGCTACCGGAGTTAGATTGTATGATGCTGACACACTTTCATCCATCACTGAGCTAATGAATGTTACCGAAAGGGGTGGACTAGGGGCTGTGGACTACAAGCGCACCAAGGCGATCATTTCAGGTAATCTGGTTTTGGCTTTGGACGCCAATGTATTCCGGTCAATCTATGAAAAAAGCAACACAGCAGACAGGGACAAGCCGCTTTTGCACACCTACAACGTACTGACTGATGTGATTGAAAGCACGGGGCGCCATTTCCCTTCGTGGGGCATCTTCATGGAGTCCCACACAGAAGAAACAAAAACCAAAGGCAAGAAGAAGAAACAGCGAACCCTTGACCTGGCCAATCCTGATGAGCATATCCTGTTGTATAGCTTGATCACCAAGGAAATATCATCAATCTACAGCCTATATAATGCGGAGGCAGCATGAAAACAATAACCATAGCCAATCAAAAAGGCGGGGTTGGAAAAACAACAATCGCCTTTCATCAAGCCATCCACCTTGCCAAGAATGGCAAGCGGGTGGTGATGATAGATTTCGACCCGCAGGCCAACTCAACAAGGCGCTTTCTTGGAGATGTGCCGGAAAACCCAGAAGGTCTATGTGCATCATCCATGATGGTCAACGATGACGAAAACAGAAAGCCGATTGAGACGAAATATGGCGTGGATTTTATTTGCGCTGACCAGGGGCTGACACACCCATCTGTGTCCGGAATGCTCCCAGGGGATGTCATAAACAACATAAGGGAGTCCTTCAAGAAGATTGAAAGCGACTATGACATTTGCATTATGGATACCGGGCCATCCCTGGGGGCTATCATGGTTGGCGCTATTAGTATAAGTGATTTCCTTCTCGTGCCCATACAGCCGGAAAGTATTTCTATCGAGGGAGTTGCTGCATTGCTGAAAACCATCAAAACAGTAAACCCCGGCCTGATAACAAAGAAAGGCGGTGTTGCTTTCGTATTAAACAAGGTCAAATGGTTTGACCAACTCCACATTGAAATGATGAAGCAAATCAAAAAGGCATACGGTGACTTGGTATTAAACGAGGTGCTAACAGATCGCGTGGCCATCAACTACGCCATGAACCAGTACGGCAAGCCGGTATGGGACATAGGCCGGGAATATCGTTCACAGTCACAGGTACTAGCCAGTAAGGAGATGCAACTTTTAACAACAGCCATTGAACGGAGGGCAGCATGAACATGAATCTGGGAATCCTAGACATGACCAAGAACCAACTGGAAGAAATGAGTGCCGCAGATGGCATCCAGAAAATACCATTAAGCAAGATCAGGCCAGACCCGAACCAGCCCAGAAAGCACTTTGACGAAAGCGCATTACAGGAACTGGCAGACACTATCTCTCAAACAGGGGTGCTGCAGCCCATAATTGTCCGCGAATCCGATGATGACACCTACATGATCATCATGGGGGAGCGCCGCTGGCGGGCCTCAAGCATGGCTGGACTTGACAGCATCCCTGCCATCATCAAGGAAATCCCCGAAGATCAGGTGCGTCTGTGTCAGCTTGTGGAGAACCTTTCGCGTGAAGACATGAGCGCTATCGAGGAATCGCGCGCTGTGGCCGATCTTGCCGCTGCCGGTGCTAGTGGCGGGGAAATAGCCAAATCACTGGGGAAAAGCCGGACTTGGGTGAGCTTTCGGCTTGCTGTTGCCCGCAACATAGACTGGGTACAGGAAAGTGGTCTGGCAGAAAAGACAGACAGCCCATCAATCATGGCAAGCGTTTTACGGCTCAGAGAGGAAAACCCTGACGCAGTTGCAAAAATCCTGAGACACGACACCATCACCAGGGAGATGGTGGCAAACGCTCATACTAGCAAGAAACCCGACAAAAAGCCCAAGGCTAAAAAGTCGATCCCGGACAGATTCAAAAGGGATGTGGAAAGCATTTCCTCAGCATTGGGGTGCAAGGTACAGGTGAAGCCACAAAGCAAAGGGGCGCAAATCATCATTAAAGCGAACTCACTCTCTGAGCTTGAGGGGGTGTTGGAATACATCAAAAGAACCATTCCAGAACCACAACAATAGCCATCTATTTTATCCGGGTAAAATCCGCCGGAAGGAGCGGAATTTTACCCGGATAAAATCACAACCCAACACTTTCTCCACACAGATCAGAAAACCTACCCACGAACGGAATTTTACCCGGATAAAATCGCCCCGCACGCGCAGCGTGTGGGCGGGTGGGCGTGGTGGCGCCATAGTGTCCTGAAGAGGCTGTTAATCGGTGGCGGTATCCATCCACAACAAAGCCACTGACCACAACCCGCTGCCGGTGCGGAGTCACCGGCAGCAGTGACAAATAATCAACCAGTGCGGGTAGCACTGGTTGAGCCTTGCGTCCATAAAAAAGCCCGCGCCATGGCGGGCTTTGGCAGAACATGGCGGAAACGCAGCCTGCCAGTGCGCTGAGTGCGAGCAGGTATCCCCACTCCAGGAAGTCCGCCTCTTCACACTCCGCACTCATTTTAGGGGGGCATGGAACCACCACGAGAGAACGGAAAGACAGCGAGCAGTGACTATGTAAGACTGGCGCACCAACACCCCCAAGCGAGACATCTAAGCATGGAATGATGTGGGTTTTACC
>JALWKC010000221.1:36851-38335 GCA_026996795.1 Lysobacterales bacterium
CGGAGTCACCGGCAGCAGTGACAAATAATCAACCAGTGCGGGTAGCACTGGTTGAGCCTTGCGTCCATAAAAAAGCCCGCATTGTGTTGCGGGCAATGGCCGTAAGTGGCCGGGAGGTTGATAGGGGCCAGTCTTAGCCGGTCATTGACATAGGGGCTTGCTCCACCCGATAGCAATAGTCCACACTCAAACATTCGTCAGACAATGAGTGCACGTCATTATTACGGCTGAAGAATGTGCAGTAGGCTTCTGGATCATAAGAAAAATGACCATGCCCAAGGGCCGCTTCCGTTTCTTGCAGGAACCGGCGAATCTTGGCCTCATCCCCCGGCTCAAGGCCGGAGAAATCATTGTTGATAATGGCCGGCATGGCCCAAGTGGGAACTACAAAGGTTTCTACATTAAACATTTTTTTCTCCTGTTTTGTTGGTTGCATTCCCATTGTAGAAAGCCACGATTTCATCAGGACCACAACAAGGAACCCCGCCTTATGCGGGGTTCCTGGAGCAGGTTGCATGGAAATCTGGAGGGCTTATTGGCGTTTGGGCCGTGGGGCAGGCGTATCAATCAATGAGTCTCCCTCCCCCATTCCAACCCACCCGCTCAACTTTAGTGCGGCAGGAAGTAACTGCAACTCATCAGCATCTGCGGCGCCGGCTGAGATTTTCCGAATCAGGCGCTTTGCCATAACTCGGCAAGCAGCTTCCCCCCGCTCCTCAATGGTAAGAAAGATCATCGGGACACCTCCTCGACGCGATAAGCGAAGGGTGAGCGATACAGCGGTGAATTTCGACCAACCACACGCCATGTGCCGGTTCTCGGGTTTTGCCACACTCTACCGCCGAGTTTCCGCGCTGTAGCCAGCGCCTTGTCTAAACTGTAAGCATTTCTTTGCACGGTCATTCTCCTGTTTGGTTGCAGGGTCATTGTAGGTGAGCGTTAATCGACGGCGGCTCACTGCGCCCCCGGAAGAATGACGTACTTAATCGGGTAACCTAGCGGCTCACACCCAAACCGCCCGCCGAAGATAACCAGATTTTCCTCGCTAACCCGTTCCAGCACTTCCTCCTCACTTGCTGAGTGTGGGAAAACATCATCAACCGAACCCTCATAAAGTTTCCTCCCCATACGGTCGATGATTGAAAAAACAGGCCGCCCCCAATCATCTATCCCTTCAAATGTCGCCTTACTGTCTTCACCATCAAATATCATTTTTATCCTCCGTGGTTGGTTGCGTTTTTATTGTAGGGAGGCTGGATTCCACTACTGGGAACAAAAAAGCCAGGCCAGCAAAAATTGTGGCCTGGCTTGCTGCACTGGGCGGGCCTTTGTGCAGTCTCGAATGCCTGATTACCAGAAGGCAAGAGCAGGATCACAAAAAAGCCCGCGCCATGGCGGGCTTTGGCAGAACATGGCGGAAACGCAGCCTGCCAGTGCGCTGAGTGCGAGCAGGTATCCCCACTCCAGGAAGTCCGCCTCTTCAC
>JALWKC010000222.1 GCA_026996795.1 Lysobacterales bacterium
TAAAATCTTGTTTCCAGCGCTCTACACCGCTCTACACAAGGACAATCACCGGATCACCCGCTGGCTCAGGCCGGTGCCAGGGTTACGGCGGTGCCTGACATACACACCATTAACATACTGCCGTTTTCTGAACCGATGGTTTCGTAATCTATATCGATACCGATGATGGCGTTGGCGCCCAGTTCGCGCGCCTGTGCCATCAGTTCTTCGGTGGCCATGTCCCGGGCCTTGCGCAGTTCTTTTTCGTAAGCGGCCGAGCGGCCGCCCACCAGATCGCGGATGCCGGCAAAGAAATCCTTGAAAATGTTGGCGCCAAGAATGGCTTCAGCGGCCAGTACGCCGTGGTAATGAACGATACGCTGGCCCTGAATTTCCGGTGTGGTGCTGAGTATCATTTAACGCTCTCTTGATTTTAAAGAATGTAACGGGACAGGTCTTCGTCTTCCACCAGCTGGTTCAACACCTGGTCCACGTAGGCGCGATCGATCACGTACTCCTGCCCGGCGTTATCCGCACCTTCAAAGGAAATGGCTTCCAGCAGGCGTTCCATAACGGTGTGCAACCGGCGCGCGCCGATATTTTCGGTGCGTTCGTTGACCGACCATGAATATTCGGCAATGCGCTGGATACCGTCTTCGGTAAAGCGCAGCGTGACGCCTTCGGTGCCCAGCAGAGCCTGGTACTGCTCGGTCAGGGAGGCTTCCGGCTCGGTCAGGATGCGCTTGAAGTCTTCGGCGGTGAGGGCGCGCAACTCCACCCGGATGGGCAGGCGGCCCTGCAATTCCGGAATCAGGTCGGAAGGCTTGGCCAGGTGAAAGGCGCCAGAAGCAATAAACAACATGTGATCGGTCTTGACCGGGCCGTGGCGGGTACTGACGGTGGAGCCTTCGATCAGTGGCAACAGGTCGCGTTGAACGCCTTCACGCGACACGTCACCGCCACCGGCTTCGGCGCGCTTGCAGACCTTGTCCAGTTCATCAATGAAAACTATGCCGCTTTGCTCGGCCAGTTCGATGGCCTGTTGCTTGATTTCTTCTTCGTTGACCAGCTTGTTGGCCTCTTCCTCGATCAGTTGCGGGCGGGCGGCAGCGATTTTCAGTTTTTTGCGCTGTTTTTTGGCCCCGGCCAGGTTTTCAAACAGGCCTTGCAGCTGGGTGGTCATTTCTTCCATTCCCGGCGGCGCCATGATTTCCACGCCCATGGACAGCGACACATCCAGTTCAATTTCCTTCTCGTCCAGTTCACCGGCGCGCAGTTTCTGGCGGAATTTTTCCCGCGTGCGGCTGGCGCTTTCGTCCTCAGCGGCTACCTCACCGGGAAATACCGGCGCCGGGCGCGGCAGCAAGGCGTCCAGTATCCGTTCCTCGGCGGCTTTTTCAGCCTGTACCCGCACCTTGGCCGTGGCTTTTTCGCGTGTGAGTTTGATGGCGCTGTCCACCAGATCGCGGATGATGGATTCCACGTCTTTGCCCACATAGCCCACTTCGGTGAATTTGGTTGCTTCCACCTTTATGAACGGGGCTTCGGCCAGACTGGCCAGGCGGCGTGCAATTTCGGTTTTACCCACGCCAGTGGGGCCAATCATGAGGATGTTCTTGGGGGTGATTTCCCGCCGCAGCTCTTCGGGCAGTTGCATGCGCCGCCAGCGGTTACGTAGCGCGATGGCCACGGCGCGTTTGGCGTCGACCTGGCCGATGATGTGACGGTCCAGTTCGTGAACTATTTCACGTGGGGTTATGTTGGACATGGGCTTTCCTGTGCTTGGGTGATGAGCCTGTGCGCATCAGTCGATGCGCAGTTCTTCGATGGTCTGGTTGCGGTTGGTGTAAATGCAGATGTCCGCGGCGATATTGAGCGCCTCTGTGACAATCTCGCGGGCACTGAGCTTCGGATTCTGCATCAGCGCCCGGGCCGCTGCCTGGGCATAGGGGCCGCCCGAACCGATGGCGATCAGGCCGTGCTCCGGCTCGATCACATCGCCATTGCCGGAAATAATCAGCGAGGTGTTTTTGTCCGCCACCGCCAGCAGCGCTTCCAGCTTGCCGTAGCGGCGTTCGGTGCGCCAGTCCTTGGCCATTTCCACCGCCGCCCGCACCAGGTGGCCGGAATGTTTTTCCAACTTGGCCTCGAACAGTTCGAACAGGGTAAAGGCATCGGCCGTGGCACCGGCAAATCCGGCCAGTACTTCATTGCGGTACAGGCGCCGAACCTTGCGCGCGTTGCTTTTCATGACGGTGTGACCCAGGGTCACCTGGCCGTCACCGCCAATCACCACGTGGTTGCCACGGCGGTAGCCGACAATGGTGGTGCCGCGGTAATTAAGGGTGTTTGCTTCGCTCATGGGAACTTCCTTGATGAGTGGGAGGTATAGGTGAGAGAGTTTTAGGCAATGGGGGCATGTAGAGTCTTTTTCAAGCGGAAACCTGGTTTCTGTCTGCAGCCTGTCCACTTACCTGTCTGGGCTGTCGGAGCTCGCATTGGGCCGTTTTTTGCGGGCTCTCGGATGAGCCTCGTCATACACCCGCGCCAGGTGCTGGAAGTCCAGGTGGGTGTAGATCTGGGTGGTGGAAATGTCAGCATGACCCAACATTTCCTGCACCGCGCGCAAGTCGCGACTGGATTCCAGCACGTGACTGGCGAATGAGTGGCGCATCAAGTGCGGGTACACGCGTTGCCACAGGCCCTGCTGCTTGGCCCAGTAGCGCACCCTGTCC
>JALWKC010000223.1 GCA_026996795.1 Lysobacterales bacterium
TGGCCCAGGTCCGTGCCATCGTGGGCGACATGCCTCTGCTGATACCCGGCATTGGCGCCCAGGGTGGCGATTTGCGCAAGACGCTCAAATACGGCCTGACCGCCGATGGCACCGGCCTGGTGTTGTCGGCTTCGCGCAGCGTGCTTTATGCCGGTGATGCCCCGCATAATTTTGCCCCAAAGGCCCGCCTGGCGGCCGAAGCCATCCGGCTGGCTGCCCAGGACATCATTGCCTGAATCACGTCGGCACGTGTCTCTCTATGAATTCCAGCCGTTGTCTCTTATTCATCCGGCCACCTGGTGGCCGGGTCTGAAAGGTTTTACAGGGCCTGGCCGTCTGGGTTACGGATACTTTCTGTCTTGATGACATAGCAGACTTCTCACGGACAGGATGAAAATGCCACACAGTATGGCCACCAAGGACCAGGGGGCATTGAAGGGGATAACCTGGGCAATGACTGTCACTGTTTGTACAAGGTTGTTATCCAATACCGGGTCAACGTCCTGTGTTTGGTTTGACGGCGAAACCTGCCAATTAAGCAATCGGCTGCCCGAGCGGAAATCGATGTGGTAATCAAGAACACATTGAGATGACTGGTTACTGTTCAGTGAAGGGGATTTCAGGCGATAGACAAAAAATAACGGGTTGAAAGGGTCGTTTGCGATAAAGAAAATATCGCAGCCCGGGTCGGATGCAGGGCTTAATTCGAGCGGGATTTCTGGCAGACGATCGGCTATCAAGGTGCCGTCTTGGGGGTAAACAGGCCATAGGGAAACCAGATAGTCATTGGGTGAGGAGTCTGGTCCGTGGTTGATGACCACAACGGTCACTGATCCGGACTGCCCAGGTTGCACAAAGCCGTCAAGGTCTGTGTGCACTTGAATTTCAAGCTCAGTCGTACCAGCCGTTGCGCAGTGGCATGACAAGAGGAACAAAATGGCGTAAAGGATTTTTGTCATGGTTCGAACCCATTTGAAAAAACAGCATCGGGACGTTGACGGAACAGGGACACGGCTGGTGCCAATGTCATCCATCAATGTGGCGCTGTTGTTTGCTGTGCCGCTAACCCCGGTCTGGATGCCGTCCACAAACACACCAGGATTGGAGAAATACAAGCGACGATCCAGTGTTGATTGAATGCGTGGCATAAGCAATGTGGGCAGAACATGGTTGGTGGTCAAGGAAATAGCTGGCATTTAGGGCCGGAACTTATTGCCAGAGGGGTTGGTGTGCATAAATTCCCAACTCCATAAACGCACAAGTCAGATTAACATGACCGCGCAATCGACTCAAGGCAGGGTTTCTCAGGGCTCAAACCGTGACCAATGGCCAGTGTTTTTCAGCCGGCCTTGCCGTAACATAGAGTTTTCCAGTTAATTAAGGAAGCTCTGGTCGAATCTGGACGCAGCAGGTTATGCCGGAAATGTTCGAGAACAAGGCGAAGTTCGCAGCCAATAGCGAGCTATTGGCAAGGACTTCAACGCAGTTATCGGACATTTCAGGTATGAGAAGCGAGTTCATGATTCGACCAGAGCTTCCCTAAAAAAAACACTACCCACGGTGAACGCATGACAGAGCAATCCACAACAAGCCCTACAGGCAAGGCATCGGGCAGGCAGCCGGTGAAGGCGTCTGTGTTCAGGAAAGTCTGGCCAGTGCTGGCTGTGTTTGGGGTGACGGTGGTGCTTTTCATGGCCCTGATGATGTTCAAGCAGCCGCCGGAAAAGAAACCCCAGATCAAAAGCGGCTACTTGGTGGAGACGATTCAGGTTTTTCCTGAGGACGTGCAATTGCAGGTGGAATCGCAAGGCGTGGTGCGCCCCAAACGGCAGATTACGCTGGTGGCGGAGGTTTCCGGCAAGATTCAACAGGTGGCGGAAAATTTTGCCCCCGGCGCCACCTTCAGCGCCGGTGAGGTGTTGATTCAGATTGACCCGGCTGACTACGAAGTCGCGGTGCAACGGGCCCAGGCCAACGTGGCCAATGCCAAGGCCAAGCTGGAACTGGAACAGGCCAAGTCCACAGTGGCCTTGCAGGACTGGAAAAAATACGGCAAAAAGGGCAAGCCGTCGCCTTTGGTGCTGAACCTGCCACAGGTGGCCAGCGCCAAAGCCGCATTGGCAGCGGCACAGGCGGATTTGAAAAAAGCCTTGCGAGATCTGGAAAAAACCCGCATTCGCGCGCCTTTTGACGGCATCGTCCTGCAAAAAAATACCGATATCGGCCAGTTTGTCACGCCTGGGGCCAACCTGGGCAGTATCGCCAATTCCGATGTGGCCGAAGTCCGGCTGCCATTAACCGATGAAGAACTGGCCATGCTGGAACTGCCAAAGCTGCTGAATAATTCGCACCAGCCGGTGCGTTTTGCCGTGGAACTGCCGTTGCCTGAAACACTGGCCAAAGAACAGTGGCAGGGCATCGCCCGGCGCGTGGAAGCCCAGCGCGAAGCCTCTACCTTGCTCAATTACCTGGCCGTGGAAATCAACGATCCGTTTTCCCTGCTGGAAGAAAACCCGGCCGAGCCGCTGAAGCTCAACACGTTCCTGCAAGCCCGGATTCCGGGCAAAACGCTGCACCGGGTGTTCCGCATCGATCGCGCCTTGCTGCTGCGTGGCGACGAAGTGAACATCTACAAACCCGACAACACACTGGAAATCCGCCCTGTGCACGTGTTGTATCGGGACCGGCAATACGCCTACGTGGACCGGGGTTTGAAGCCTGGCGAACGCATTATTGTCACGCCCATCGTGTCGCCCTACAACGGCATGAAGTTGCGCTTGGCCGAGGAAACCTCGTCCAGTCCGTCAACCGAAGCACAGCAGACACCGGAGAAGAAATCGACAGCCACCAAGACAAGCGCTGATTCGCTTGCCAGTCGCCACGCCAGCGGAGCGGCGGCATGAAAAACTGGCGCACGGGCATCATCTACTGGTTTGCCAACAACCCGGTGGCGGCCAATTTGCTGATGGTGGTGATTATCGTGCTGGGCCTGTATTCGGCCCTGACGATCCGCAAGGAAATGTTTCCTTCCACCGAAATCAACGTGATTACCGCGACGGCCGTCTACCCGGGCGCGGCGCCACAGGAAGTGGAAAAAGGTGTCTGCCAGAAAATGGAAGAAGCCGTCACCGGCACCGAAGGCGTGGACAAAATCACCTGTTTCGCGCGCCAGAATGTGGGCACCTTGCAGGTGGAAGTCAACAGCGATTATGACGTGGACAACGTCAAGGACGAAGTCAAAAACCGCATTGATGCCATTAACTCCTTTCCGCGCGATGTGGAAAAACCGCGCATCAGCAAGGTGCGCATTTCCCAGCCGGTTATGTGGCTGGCGGTGCACGGTGACTTGAGCGAAAAGGGTCTGCTGGACCTGGCCAGGGAAGTGCGCGACGAAATCATCGGCCTGCCGCACGTTTCCTCGGCCGACGTGGTGGGCGCGCGCGCTTACGAAATTGCCATTGAAATTCCCGAACAGACCCTGCGCGAATACGGCCTGAGTTTCGATGAAGTGGCCCAGGCGATCCGGGCTTCGTCACTGGATTTGCCCGGCGGCGCGATCAAAAGCAAGCAGGGCGATATCCTCCTGCGTGCCACCAACCAGGCCTACTACGGCGGCCAGTTTGCCGATATTGTGATCCGCAGCCTGCCTGATGGCAGCCGCGTAACGCTCAAGGACATTGCCGTCATCAAGGACGGTTTCGAAGAGCGCACGGGCTATTCGGAATTTGACGGCAAGCCCACCATGTCGGTGCGGGTCAATTCGGTGGGTGACGAGGACGTGCTGGCCATTTCCGACGACGTGAACCGCTACGTGCGCGAACTCAACACGCGCTTGCCCGCCAACGTGCGCGTGGACACCTGGGGCGATATTTCCCACTACGTGCGCGGGCGACTCAACATGATGACGCGCAACATGATGCAGGGTGCGGTGCTGGTGCTGTTGATCCTGACGCTGTTTTTGCGCCTGAAGGTGGCCTTCTGGGTCATGGTGGGTTTGCCGGTGGCCTTCCTGGGCGTGTTCATGATGATGCCGTGGCTGGACATCTCCATCAACATGCTGAGCCTGTTCGGCTTCATTCTGGTGCTGGGCATCGTGGTGGACGATGCCATTGTCATTGCCGAAAGCGCCTATTCCGAAATCCAGAAACACGGCCACTCGCTGGAAAACGTGGTGCGGGGTGCACAGAAAGTCGCTCTGCCGGCTACTTTTGGTGTGCTGACAACTATCGCCGCGTTTGCCCCCATGCTGTTTGTGGGCACCATTTTCGGTTCATTTTTCGAGGCCATCGGCTGGGTGGTGATTCTGGCGCTGGTGTTTTCATTGATTGAATCCAAGTTTATCCTGCCGGCCCACTTGGCGCACATGAAACTCAGTGACGTGGGCACCGACAAACCGGGCCGATTGCTGCGCGTGCAGCGGCGGGTCAACCAGCTGCTGGAACGGTTTGTCAATCGCCGTTACCTGCCCACCTTGCGCCGCGCCATACGCCGCCCGGGGCTGACGCTGACCATTTTCGTGGCCATCTTTGTCTTATCCATCGGCTTGGTGCAAAGCGGCTTGGTGCGCTTTGTGATGATGCCAGATTTTGCCGCTGACTTCATTCAGGCCGACATCAAAATGGTGGAAGGCACGCCCGAGGAGAAAACCCTCAAGGCCATCGAGCGGGTCAAAAACGCGTTGCTGGACATCGACCGCGAATACAGCCGGAAAGTCGGCAAGGAAAAGGGCGCGGTGGTCAAACACCTGTTTGCCTTTACTCGTAGCCAGACAGAAGGCCAGATGGTGGCCGAACTGGTGAAGGACGAAAACGCCGTCATCAAGGGCAACGAAGTGGTGCGGCTGTGGAAAGAAAAGGTCGGCGAGATACCCGGTGTGGCGCATTTGACCATCGGTGGGGCCACGGGCCCGGGCCAGGGGCCGGACATCAATTTCAAGCTGGTGGGCGACAGCCTCGATGAGCTGCGTCAGGTGGCCGAGGCCATTATGGAAAAACTGCGGGCCTACGACGGGGTTTCCGATGTGCAAAGCTCGCTGGAATCCGGCAAGTTGGAAATCCAGCTGAAATTGAAACCACTGGGCCGCAACCTGGGGTTGACCCAGCGCGACCTGGCCAGTCAGGTGCGGCAGGCGTTTTATGGCGAGGAAGTGCAGCGCATTCAGCGCGATGACGACGAGGTCAAGGTCATGCTGCGCCTGCCACGCAGCGAGCGGGAAACCGTGGCCACGCTGATGGGCTTGCGGGTGCGCTCACCGCAAGGCGCGCGCGTGCCCTTATCGCAGGTGGCCGATGCCCGGCTCACCGAAGCCAGCGATGACATCGAGCGTGTGGATCGCAAACGCGCGGTGCGCATCACTGCCGATGTGGACATTGCCCAGGCCGACCCACAGGCCATCATCAATGAGCTGCAAAGCACTTACATTCCCCAGTTGTTGGCACAGCACCGCACCGTCAAGCTGGGGCTGGACGGCATCAGCAAGGAGTTACAGAACCTGATGATTGGGCTGATGAAAGGGTTTGCCCTGGCCTTGCTGCTGATTTATCTGCTAATGGCGATTCCCCTCAAGTCCTATGCCCAGCCACTGTTGATCATGTCGGTGATTCCGTTCGGCATTGTGGGCGCCATCGTCGGGCATTTGCTCACCGGCCAGACTTTCAGCATGATGTCGATTTTTGGTGTTATCGCCCTGGCCGGGGTGGTGGTCAACGATTCGCTGGTGATGGTGGATTTTATCAACAAGGCTCGCGCCGCCGGAGACAACGTGATTCATGCCGTGTTGAATGCCGGCAAGCAGCGCTTTCGCGCCATTTTGCTTACCTCCCTGACCACCTTTGTGGGCCTGGTGCCCATCCTGATGGAAAAATCCCTGCAGGCGCAGGTGATTATCCCCATGGCCATTTCGCTGGCCTTCGGCATCCTGTTTGCCACCGTCATCACCTTGTTGCTGATCCCGGTGCTGTACGTGATGCTGGCGCGCTGGAAAGGCGAAGTGGTGAACGAAGACAACATCAACCGAGAGCAGCAGCGGCTGGAACAATCGGCCGAGCCGGATTTCTGAGTCACTAAACCATATAACCCGACATCATAAATACGCCATATTCAGCCCAGCCAGCGGCCGTCAAACACGCGTGCGTGCAAGGGGCTGGAACCCCGCCAGTAAAGCAGTTGAGCCGGGTGAGTCACGTCCCAGACCGCCAGATCCGCCCGCATGCCGCGGCTCACCTGGCCGTTGTCTTCCTCCCAACCCAGGGCCCTGGCCGCGTGGCAGGTGGCCCCGGCCAATGCCTCGGCCGGGGTCAGGCCAAATTGCACGCAGGCCATGTTGAGGCAGGTGAGCAGGGACGAGGTGGGTGCTGTGCCCGGGTTGCAATCCGTGGCCACGGCCATGGGAACCTGGTGCTGACGAAAGGCCGCAACCGGCGGTTTGCGCGTTTCTCCCAGGCTGTAGAAGGCATAGGGCAGCAGCACCGCCACGCTGCCGGCCTCGGCCAGAGCCTTCACGCCCCGGGCATTGGTGTATTCCACGTGGTCGGCGCTCAAGCCGCAGTATTCGGCCACCAGCGCCGCGCCACCCAGGTCACTGAGCTGATCGGCGTGCAGCTTCACTGGCAGGTCGTGACGCACGGCGGCATCGAACACCTGCCGCGTCTCTGCGGGTGAAAAGCCGATGTGTTCGCAATAGGCGTCCACGGCGCCGGCCAGTTTTTCCTCGGCAATGCGCGGAATCATGCGCTGACAGAGCCATTCGATATACGCGGCGCGGTCGCCGGCGTATTCCGGCGGCAGGGCGTGCGCACCAAGAAAGGTGGTGCTGATGCGCACAGGAAAGTTTTCTCCCAGCCGGCGCGCCACACGCAGCATTTGGATTTCGGTGTCCTCGTCTAAGCCGTAGCCGGACTTGATTTCAACCCCGGTTACCCCTTCGGTCATCATGTCTTGCAGGCGTTCTGCCGCCAGCTCATAGAGTCGTTCTTCGCTGGATTCGCGGGTGGCACGCACCGTGGCCAGGATACCACCGCCGCCGGCGGCAATATCGGCGTAGCTGACGCCTTGCAGGCGTTGCTCAAACTCGGTGGAACGGTCACCGGCAAACACCAGGTGCGTGTGGCAGTCAATGAGTCCCGGGGTGACCAGTCGGCCGCCCAGGTCCTGACGGCGGAGATTTGGCGAACCGGCCTTCCAGTCCGGTGGCACGTGTGCCGCCGGACCAACCCAGGCAATTTTTCCGTCGGCGATGGCGATGGCCGCATCCGTCATCAGGCCATAGGCCTGGCCGGTGTCCTGAAAACTGGCCAAGGTGGCATTTGTCAGCAAAAGGCGTGCAGGTGGAACTAAAGGCATGGTTCTCACAGGAGGTGGGGACAACGTATAATGATAGGCTATGCCCAGCCCGGACACCAGTCCCCGATGATGAACAATTCCCCTCGCACTTTTCACGCCAAAGCCATTCTGGTCGACGGGCACTGGCTGCCCAATGCCCGCCTTGGCCTGGACGCCCGCGGGTGCCTGACGCAGGTGCAGGTTGACGTACCGACCCGGGAAGGCGATATTCGCACCAGCTGGCTGATTCCGGCCATGCCCAACGCCCATTGCCACGTGTTCCAGCGCGCCATGGCCGGGCAAGCGGAGTTCCGCAGCAGCGATCACGATGATTTCTGGAGCTGGCGCGAGCGCATGTATGCCCTGGCCAATGGCATTTCGCCCGATGAGCTCTATGACCTGGCCTGCTGGACCTATGCCGATATGCAGGCTAAAGGCTATGCCAGCGTGTGTGAATTTCATTACCTGCATCGCAGCGGTGCCGATGGAGGCAACACCACGGCCATGGCGGAGGCGGTGCTGGCCGCGGCCGATACCGTCGGCATGGGTCTGACGCTGTTGCCGGTGCTTTACCGGCGTGCCGGTTTTGAGGCCGATGCGCTTGAGCCGCACCAGCGCCGTTTTGGGTTGTCGGTGGCTGAATACCTGAATCTGCTGGATGAACTGGGCAGCCGATTGCGGCCCGGGCAGCGCCTGGGCCTGTGCTTCCACAGCCTGCGCGCGGTCAGTGGGCAAGACATGCAGCAGGTGCTTCAGGCCACACCGGCTGACTGGCCAGTGCACATTCACGTGGCCGAACAAGCCGCCGAAGTGGAACAAAGCCAGCGTCTTCTGGGGCAGCGTCCGGTGGAATGGCTGCTGAATCATTTCGAAGTCTCGGCGCGCTGGAATCTGGTCCACGCCACCCACATGACACGGGCAGAAACCCGCGCACTGGCCCAAAGCCAGGCGGTGGCCGTGCTGTGCCCGAGCACCGAGGCCAATCTGGGCGATGGCGTGTTTCCCCTGGCTGATTATCAGGCCGCCGGTGGCCGCTATGCCATCGGTAGCGACAGCAACGTGGAGCTGAACCCGACACGCGAATGCCAGTGGCTGGAATACGGCCAGCGGCTGCTGCACCAGCGGCGCGTGATCGCTGGCAGCGAGCACGACATTCGACCGGCCAGAGACATTCATGCCGGTGATAGCCTGTGGCAGGCGGCCACGCGCGGCGGTTGGCAATCGACCACCGGCCAGGTGCCTGCCGAAGGCGCTTTGGGGCAAGTGGCTAACTGGCTGGAGCTGAACGAGGCGCATCCGCTGTTGAATCAGGCGCGTGAATCGCAGCGGCTGGATCGCTTTGTGTTTGCCGCGCCGGAAGCCGTCAAACGGGTCTGGCTGGCCGGTAAGTGTGTGGCCGTGGCAGGTGAACCGCTGGAGGCTGAAACGTATCGCCAGCAAGGCCTGACCGCGCTGGCGTCATTGAAAAAACGCCAATTGATCTGAATTGACCCGTAATTGCCGGTTTTCTGCTCGCATGAGCGGTGGCAAATCACCCAAGGGCGACATTTTTTTGGTAAAATGCTCGGTCCCTTGCGAGTTGCGGCCTCACGGTGAGGCTGCCCGAATTATCAGGAAGAAATCATGGCACGAGTTACCGTTGAAGATTGTCTGGAAAAAATCAATAACCGCTTTGAACTGGTTCTGCTGGCCGCCAAACGCGCGCGTTTGATCGCCAATGGCCAGGAGCCGCTGGTGGAAGAAGAGAACGACAAACCCACTGTGCTGGCCTTGCGTGAAATCGCCGAAGGCGTGATCAACCCCGAAGTGGTAGCGGAAATGGAAGCCGAGCAAAAACGCCACGAAGAGCTGGAAGCCTGGAATGCCGTGGCGGAAAACCAGCGCCAGCAGGAGCAGGACGACCTGGAAATGCCCATCCCCTTATGAGACCAGCGGTCAGTCCAGCCCGTTCCCTGGCAACTGACCAGCCAGCCAGGTGCCGGCGGTGAGCAACAGCCTTGCTCCTGCCAGCACCCTGGACCACCCGGCGGTGCAAGCCGCCTGGAAAAACCTGCAAGGCAAAACGTCCTACCTTTCGGATAAAGACCGCCAGCGACTGGAAGCGGCCTTTCGGTTTGGTGCCGACGCGCACAAAACCCAGTTTCGCAAATCCGGCGAACCCTACATCACGCACCCCCTGACCGTGGCCGCCATTCTGGCCGACCACCACATGGACATCGCCACGCTGTGTGCCGGTGTGCTGCATGACACCATTGAAGACACTGAAGTCACTGCGGCCGATCTGGAACGCTACTTCGGCAAAACCGTCACCCAGCTGGTGGAGGCGGTCACCAAGCTGGACAAACTCAAATTCCGCAACCTGAAGGAAGCCCAGGCCGAAAGCTTTGTGAAAATGCTTTTCGCCATGGCCCAGGACATTCGCGTCATCCTCATCAAACTGGCCGACCGGCTGCACAACATGCGCACCATCGAGGCCATGAGCGAATCGGCCAAAAAGCGCATTGCGCGGGAAACACTGGACGTGTTTGCGCCCATTGCCGAGCGACTCGGGCTGAAGCAGGTCCAGCACGAAATGGAAGACCACGCATTCCGTGCCCTGCACCCCAACGTATTTGCCGAAATCAGTGAAAAAGTACGGGAGTTCACTGGTCAGCGGCAACACATTATGGATGACGTCAAGCGCAAGCTGGCGCGTGAACTGCGTCATTCCGGGCTGGATGCGAAACTGCTGGGGCGGCAAAAATCCATCTACAGCATCTGGCGCAAGATGCGTGAAAAGAATCGCCCCTTCGAACAGATTTACGACATTTTCGGCGTGCGCATCATCGTGGATGAGGTCAAGGACTGCTATGTGACACTGGGCGTACTGCACAACATGTACCCGCCCAACGAGAAATGTTTCAAGGACTACATTGCTGTGCCCAAGAGCAACGGTTACCAGAGCCTGCACACGGTGGTCACCGGCCCTTATGGTTTGATGCTTGAAGCCCAGATTCGTACCGAAAGCATGGACCTGGTGTGTGAAAACGGCGTGGCCGCGCACTGGCTGTATAAAAATGACGAGGCGGAAACTTCCAGCCGCCTGATGGCCGCGCGCAATTGGCTCAACAACCTGCTGAAACTGCAGAAAGACACTGGCTCCTCGCTGGAATTCTACGAGAACATGAAGCGCGATCTCATCACCGACGAGATCTACGTGTTCACCCCCCGCGGCGACATCGTGCAACTGCCGAAAAAATCCACCGTGCTGGATTTTGCCTACGCCATCCACACCGATGTGGGCAATCACGCGGTGGGAGCCGAAGTCAACAACGCACCGGCTTCGCTGAAACAGAAATTGCGCACCGGGCAAACCGTCCGCATCGAAACCGATCCTCACGCCCGCCCCAAGACCGAATGGCTGCAGGTGGTGGCCACCAGCAAGGCGCGCACCGCCATCCGTCAGGCCCTCAAGCAGGTGCGGGACGAAGAGGCCATTCTGGTGGGACACCGCATGCTGGACCGGGCGCTGGACACCTACGGCTATTCTTTCGAAAAACTCGACAAGCGCTCCATTCGCCGGGTGCTGAAAGAGTACCGCTTTGCCAACATGGACGAGCTGCTCAAGTCCATTGCCCTGGGGGAGCAACTGCCGTCACTGATTGCCCGCAAGTTGTTGCCTTTGCTCAGGCAACGGGGCCTGGGCAACGACTACGCGCCCAAGGAAGCCCTGAGCATTACTGGTGACGAAGGCAGTATCATTCACTACCCCAACTGTTGCCAGCCGGTGCCAGGCGATGACATTGTCGGCTACCTCAGCCCATCCAAGGGCATTGTTATTCACCGCAACGAATGCCCCAATGTGGAGGAGTTACAGAAAAACCCCGAGCGCATGGTCACCGTCAACTGGGATCGCCAGAATCGTGGCGCCTATCGCAGTACGCTGGAGCTGGACGTGGTCAACAAGCCCGGCGTACTGGCCAAGCTGGCCGGGGCTACGGCCGACATGGGCACCAACATTGAAAGCGTACGCCAGGTGGATCGTGATGGCGATTTCACTGGTCTGGAATTTGTGGTCAGTGT
>JALWKC010000224.1 GCA_026996795.1 Lysobacterales bacterium
CGAAAGCCCGCTGGGCCAGTCCATTCACTGGAACGCGGTGGAACATTTCCTGCCCTATGGCGGCATTCGCATAGAAGACAACGTGCGCGTGGGCACGCACGAAGCCTACAACCTGACCCGTTCACTGAAGTAAGGTCAGCCGCTCAGGCCAACTCCTGCGGGTCGATGTCCAGGCTCCAGTGCAGGCCCGAAGGTGGTCGCTTCAGCCCCGGCCAAGCCAGCAACTGCCGTAACAGGCGACGCAGGGCCGGGCGCTGGTGGCTGTTGAACAGCAACTGCATGTGGTAAAAATCCCCCTTGCGGAATATGGGCGCTGGAATCGGCCCCATCACTGCCACTTCCGGGTTCTCCGGCAAGGCCTCGGCCATTTGTTGCAGAAAACCTTCAACCTGTTCGGCATTTTTCGCCCGGGCGCGCACAATGGCCATGTGAGAAGCCGGCGGAAAGCCGGCCGCCGCCCGCTGTTCCAGTTCGGCCTCGGCAAAGGCTTCGTAACCCTGACGAAACAACTGCTGAAACAAGGGCTGATCCGGGCAATGGGTTTGAATCAACACCTCGCCGGCACGGTCCTTGCGCCCGGCCCGGCCGGATACCTGCACCAGTAACTGCGCCAGCTTTTCCGGTGCGCGAAAATCCAGCGAAAAGAAGTTGGCATCCACGTTGACCACCACCACCAGTGTCAGGTTGGGAAA
This sequence comes from Lysobacterales bacterium, assembly GCA_026996795.1. Lineage (GTDB taxonomy): Bacteria > Pseudomonadota > Gammaproteobacteria > Xanthomonadales > Marinicellaceae > S144-45. The sequence goes on from JALWKC010000224.1 coordinate 693, forward strand.
ATCATGCCCCTTGGACAGCATTTGCGTGCCCACCATGACGCACGGCTGGCCGGTGCGAATGCGGGCCAGGGTTTTTTTCCACTGGTTGGCCGAACGCACCGTGTCGCGATCCACCCGGATCACGCGCTCAGTACCCACTGCGCCTGCCAGCGTGTCACCCAGTTTTTCGGTGCCTTCGCCCATGGGTTGTATGTCCTGTGAGCCACATTTGGGGCAAAACTCCGGCACCGGATACTCGCGGTCGCAATGGTGGCAACGCAAGCGGTGAATACGCTTGTGGTAGGTCAGCTTGACGTCGCAGTGCTGGCAGTCGGCGACCCAGCCGCAGGCGTGACACAACAACGCCGGTGACCAGCCACGACGGTTGAGAAACACCAGCACCTGATTGCCCTCGGCCAGCTCCTGATCGATGCGCTGCAACACCGAAACCGCCAGGCCGCCGCGCATGGGCTTGTTTTGCGTGTTGAGCAGCTGAATGGCTGGCAAGGGTGAACGGTTGGTACGCTGGCGCAGTTTCAACCAGTGGTATTTGCCCGTGCGGGCATTGTGCAGGCTTTCGAATGACGGCGTGGCCGAGCCGAGGATCACCGGGATATTTTCCCGCTGTCCGCGCAACACGGCCAAATCACGCGCGTGATAGCGCAGGCCGTCCTGTTGCTTGAAGCTGCTGTCGTGTTCCTCATCGACGATAATCAGGCCGAGGCCCTCCATGGGCACGAAAATGCCCGAACGGGTGCACACCAGCACGTCCACCTTGCCATCGCGCACGTTCTGCCATTCCCGCGCCCGCGCGCCGTCGGACAGGCCCGAATGAAGCACGGCCACCCGGCCGGTGACGCGCCGCCCGATTTCCCCAAATAACTGCGGCGTGAGGCCGATTTCCGGCACCAGCACCAGCACCTTGCGACCTTTTTCCAGCTGCTGCTGGATGGCGCGAATGTACACCTCGGTTTTGCCCGAACCGGTGATGCCATCCAGCAGGTTGACCGCAAACCCCTGTTGCGAACGGATCACTTCCAGCGCCTTTTGCTGGCCGGTGGTCAGTTCAAAATCAGGCGTAGTCGCTTGCTGGTTTTCCAGCACGCAACTGTCCTGTTCGGCCAGCAGGCCTTTTTTTTGCAGCTGTCGACAGGCGGCAGCGGCTTGCGGGTACAAGGCCGCCAGGTCCTTGCCCAGTATCACTCCGGCCTGCTCCACTGCCTGTAAAATTTCCCATTGCCGGGGCGCCCGGCTGGCCAGTTGCTTTTTTTCCTGCGCAGAAAGTGGCCGCGCCAGCCGCCACCAGCGCGCCACCGGCGGCGCCTTGGCCGGCAGGCGACGAAACCAGTTGGGCAATGCCGTGGCCACCACCTCGCCCAAAGGGGTCAGGTAGTAGGCGCCCACCTGGCGCAGAAAGTCCAGGCTGCTTTCCGGCAGAAAAGCCGTTTCATCCAGCAGGGTATCCACTGGCCTGATGCGCACGGCACTGGCTGTGCCAGAAGCATCGAGTGCCGTCACCACGCCCACCAGTGTCCGGTTCCGCACGGACACCACCACACGTGCACCAATGCACACCCGGTCGGTCATCGCCGGGGGCAGGTGGTAACTGAGGGTATCGGCAAAAGGCACCGGCACAGCCACTTGCACCACACAATCGGCAGGGGGGGAAGCCTCAGCGTGAGGCGCGGGCAGGGCGATGGAGGCTTGTTTCATGGGCTGCCATTATCCCGCAAACCGACCGGGAAGGCATTTTCAATTGGGCACCAATTTCGTTATTTAGGCTCTCTTTTTGAGGGTTGTTGTTGGCAAATCTGGCTAAGTGCCTGTTTTTACAACGAATAATGGCGTTATCCACAAAACCTGTGGATAACTCTGTGCATAAGGCCGTTTGGACAGGGCATAAACGGGCGTCACTGCTGAATTCTTAACAAAGCGGTTAATAATTAACCATTTCGAGAAAGTGTTTATAAATCAGTCACTTAGAAACGAAGGCTGACCTTGGATTCGGAAAAATTTGCTGGTTTTTACGCGCCAAGGTCATCACCACACCAGGTTGTGCATAAAAACCGCTGTTTTTCCGGCTAACTGTAAAAAATTGTCACGACCAACGGCAGAAATGACCTTTTTTAGCCGCATTTTTGCCCGATGACTGCTGTGTAAGCCTTTTATTTCCGGGTCGTGTCTGCCCGGCGTGACGGGCACCGATCATTTTGGCCTGCCATCAAAACAGATAGCCGATTGAAAACAACCACTGACTTGAATCTCCCAGTAATATCACCCCTGGACCAGACGCATTGGCGGTTTCGTAATTGATGTTGGCCACCCAGGACGGTGTAGGCCGCAGTTGAAAACCCAGGGTATAGCGTTCTTCGGTGGTGTTGGGTGCGGCCGGGTCAAAAAAGTTTTCTATGTCCACCGTGTCGTACTGGGTCACAAAGTTCAACCGCGCGTGTGGAAAACTCTTGCCCAGCCAACCTGGTTGAAAAAAGTGTGACAAGGTAATCATGCTGCGCAGGTAATAACCATCCATGCGCGCCGATCCGGCCAATGGGCGGTCCACGTCCATGTTGGTGTACTCTCCCACCAGTTCCACCCAGCCAATTTGCCAGTCAAAATCCAGGTTATAACCGGTAATGTATCGGCTTGAATTATCATCCCAGGCGCCGTGATAACCACTGAAACCCAGCGTAAAGCCGTTGCTGTTTTGTATACTGAATTTGCCCACAAAGGCTTTGTTGTTATTATTGTCCACCCCAAAACCCTGACGCGTATCACGCAAACCGCGCTCGCTTATGCCATTACCAAGGCCAGCCACCACGTAGGTCTGGTAATCGGCAAACCATTCGTTACCCAGCATAAAGCGACCATTAAACCCAAACCCGTTGTCCGTCCAGTCTGAAGGCGCCAGCACCAGACTGGTGTAGGGTTTTGAAATGACATCGCGCAAAGGCGCGAAGTGATCCCGTTCTATGTTGCCAAAAGGCAATAACAACACACCAGCACGGAAGTTCAGCCATGGCTTCAAAGTAAAATCGGTATATGCCTGTTCCAGCAGCACCTCGCCCCCGCGAGAACCACCCACGGTGGCCGCGCGTTCAAACTCCAGTTCGGTGAAAAAACCCAGTCGCTCATGTGGCTGGCCACTGAGTACCAGCTCGAAGGATTCACCATCAATCACACTGTTCCGGTCGCTGCGTTTACCTGCCGTTACGGTGCCATAAACCTTCAAGTTGATGCGCTTGCTCTCGGCCTCGGAGGCCTGAGCCAGCTCGGTGCTGTTTTCTTCGACCTGTGCTTTCAGATCAGACAAGACATCGTGCAACTGCACCGCATAGGCTTCCAGTTTTGCCAGTCGTTGTGTGTGCTGGTTTGAGGCATCCTGGTCAATTTGCTGTTTCAATGCCAGAATCTGTTGTTGCAACACCTGGATGTTGCTTTCCAGTACCGACAGTTTTTCCTGCACCGTTTGTTGCGCCAGCGCCAACCCCGGTGTCAACATCGCCGCCATCAACAAGCCGTTTGAAAGGTGTCTGATTTTTGCTTGGCCTGTGCTCATAGGGTAACCTCCAGGGTAACGGGTTTTGTTTTATGATCGCCATGAACTCCAATCAGCGAGTATTCTCCCAGCACTGCGTTGGGTTCCACGTACATATTCAGTTGCCATCGGTTGTCCGGCAACGGGGTTTTTCTCACCACCGTGATCTGTTGGGTTGGTTTACGCCCACGCATTACCTGCACCTCGTCGAGGGTGAACCCTTCTGGCAGTTGCAGCATGAGCCTGGACGCCTTGCCACGAGGCAGCAAGGTGCTGGTCAGCGGCTCCAATGCCAGGCGATTTCTGGATTCAGTGCCAAAATCGGGCAGTGTCGTCGCTACAGGGGCGTTATTCTGGCCGCGGTTCTGATCCGACCGCTGATTAAACAGGCGATTGTCCAGGGGTTGAATGGTCGCTCGTGTGCTTTCCGGTTGCGTCCGTGTGTTCGTGTCGCCGGCCGATGGTTTTGTTGCGGTTCTGTGACCGAGCGACGCCACTGACCGGTTGGATTCCGCGGTGCTTTTCCGGCGTTTCACTACCGTCGTATCCCGTGCCGGATTGCCCTGTTTGGCATTGGCGGGGCCGTTATCCGTCTGGCTTGCCGGTGAGTTGTCACCTGGACGGATATTTTGTGACCCTGAATTCGCCGGTTGCGACGTTTCCTCCGCCATTTTTTTACTCTCGCCTGGTGTTTTTTCTGCCGGCGATGGAGATTCGGCTGCGCCTTCTACCGATATTTCCCGTGATTCCTGCGGCGAGTCACCGGGTTTCTGCCTGTTTTCCGTATTCTCCGCGGTGGGCAAAGGCATTGCCGTGTCAGGTGCGCTGGAAGCTGTTGGTCGCTGGTTGCTGTGAGAAACCGGTTCAGCCGATGAGACAAGCGTTTTGTTGCTGTCGTGTTGCCGGTACCAGAAAAAAACCAGCAGCGCCACAACCGGCAGCATCAACCCGGGCAGCAACCAGCGTGAGCCGCGATGCGGTGTGGCCTCCAGGACAGTCGTGGCCGAAACTGCGTCTTTTTGCGCTCCGCTCAGCGGTTGAATGCGGCGGTTGAGGACTTTTTCGCTGACCAGTTTCTCCAAAGCCCGGGTCAGGGGGGTTAAATCCTGCGGCCGGTCTTTAGGATCCCGTTGCAGGTAGGCCATGATGGTATCCGACAACGGCACGGGAATGGCAGTATTAAGCTGATGCAACGGTGTCGGGATAACCGTCAGCTTTTTTGTCATGATCGCTTCAAACTGTCCAGCATCAAAGGGGTTTTGTCCGCATAAACTGGTGTAAGCGATCAAGGCCAGGGAATAACAGTCGGAGGACACACTGTGTTCATCGCCAGTGAGCAGTTCCGGAGCCAGGTACTTGGGCGTGCCAATAAAAAAGCCAGTGGCTGTCAAACCGGTGTCCTGGGAACGGGCAATGCCAAAATCCAGCAGTTTGGCGTGCCCCCCCGGTAAGACTTGCACATTGCCCGGCTTCAGGTCCCGATGCAAAACCCCGTTTTGGTGCGCATGACCCAGGGCTTCACACAAACCCAACAGCACTTTTTTGTGCTCGAACAGCGTGTGCGGCTGCTTTCTCCACGCCGTCATGGTGATCCCGGGCAAGTATTCCATCACCAGATAGGGCTGCTTGTCCTGCACGCCATATTCCAACAGGGTGACGATATTGGGGTGGGACAATTCACCAATGGTGCGTGCTTCGTTTTTGAACCGGGTCAGGGTTGCCGGGTCATTCACCGAATGCAGTACCTTGATGGCCACTTTGCGGCCAATGTCCGGATCCTTGCCCAAATAAACCACGCCCATGCCACCGGTTCCCAGTGTGTCAAGAATGGGAAAGCGTCCAATATGGGAAGGAAGTTTTTGCATGTAACACATTACCCGGAGTGAACCCTCCCATAATAGATTTTTGTCATCAAAATCGCAACCATATTCTCTCTAACCTGGCTTGTTTATTGTCACATTTCACAACGGCACTTTGCCTGTGTCAGGGCCAGGGTTACTACACGGCTTGTCCGCCAAACCTCCATAGTTGATACGGCGTATTTCTTAAACAAAAAACACGGGTTTCCGATCGTTTCCTGAGGCTTATTGTTGGTAAAGCTGGCTAAGTGCCTGTTTTTGCAACGGATAATGACGTTATCCACAAAACCTGTGGATAACTCTGTGCATAAGGGCGCTTGGACAGGGCATAGACGGACGTCACTACTGAACTCTTAACAAAGTGGTTAACGATTAACCGCGCTAATAAAGTGCTTATAAATCAGTCACTTAGAAACGAACGCTGGCCTTGGGCTCAGAAAAATCACTGACCTTTATGCACCATGGCCATCATCGCACCAGGGTGTGTATAAAACTGCTGTTCTCCGGCTAACTATAAAAAACTGTCACACCGAACGGCGTGAATGGTTCTTTTTTGACGGTTTTTTTCTTTTTCCTGTCAACCACCAGGCCAGGCCTGCGTTAAACAGGGCGCAAGCCATGCAGGCACTGGCGCCGATCGACTCCAGGCGCACACCTGAAAAATCGAGCCGGAGTGCGAAGTGACAATTATTGGTAACGAGCTGACCCTGGAGGCAAATGACACATCGATCAACAACCGCTCGTGTAACATGGGCGTAAAGCCCGGCCACTCGCGAACAGTTCCTATGTCCTTGCGCCAGCAGTTGAATGACTTTTTTGTTACCCACGAAAAACGCGGTTTTCGCATGGCTGTTCTGTCGCTACAGGACGAGGACGACGCCCTGGATGCCCTGCAGGACGTGATGCTGAAGTTTGTGGAAAAATACGCTCACAAGCCACAGGAACAATGGACGCTTCTTTTTTACCGCATGCTCCATCACCGGATTATTGATTTCCACCGACAGGATCAGAAACAGGCAGGCCTGTTCGGCTGGTTTTTCCGTCAGAAATCCGGCGGCAGCAGCGAGCCGTACAACGCACTCGATAACCCGGTGGAGCGGACCAGCGGTCAGCCTCACCTGCAACCGGAAAACGCGCTGTTAAACGGCGAAAAGGCCCGGCACATCGAGCAGGCACTGCGTGAGTTGCCCCTTCGCCAACGCCAGGCATTCCTGCTGCGTTGCTGGCAGGGCATGAGTGTGGCGGAAACCGCTCACGTCATGGGCTGTGGCCAGGGCAGTGTCAAGACCCACCTGTCACGCGCCATGCAACATTTGCGACAACGCCTGGAACCCGTCCATCACGGGACTGAAACACACACTGACCGCTCCGAATAACCCCAAAGAGCCACTGTCATGAAAAAAACACCTCACACCACAAACGATGACCGGCAAAACCAGCCATTGACCCCGGCCGGCGATGTCATGGAACCGGCATTGACCGACCTGGCCCCTGTGCTGGAGTACCTGGAGCGCACTAGCCAGTACCTGCCACCGGCGGTACACCAGCGCCTGACGGCCCACCGACGCAAGGCCCTGGCCGCCATTGATTCGCACCCCGGCCAGCGGTGTTGGTGGCTGTTGTGGTGGGTCACGCCAGCCCTGGCAGCCGGCGCCCTTTTTCTGTTCATGCTGCCCGGGCTATTTGGCAACTGGAGCCTGCCTCACGACGGACCATCCGAGCTGGGCCCCGAAATAATGGCCGAGCCGGCGCTGACAGCCGAGGAACTGGCCGGGCTGAATGAAAGCGAACAGTTGGATGTGCTGGAAAACATGGAATTTTACCTGTGGCTGGACAGCCAGTTGCCTGATGATAACGCCCCGAAACACTCCTGATCACTCCCCTGAACAACCGCCTGAGAGCCCGATGATATGAACACAATCAGAAAAAAACCACCCGTCACAATAAAAGCCCTGCTGCTGGGTGTCGGCTGTTTATGGTGTGTGCTGGTTGATGCCATTGAGGCCGGAAAGCCGACCACACCATCACCCACGCACCAGCCCGCACCCCCGGCCACAGAACATCCGATTCAGGGCGGGGATGACCACCCCCTCCCGGGGGTTAAACAATCCCGCCCTGCGCCGCGTTGGGAACAACTGACGCCCGAGCAGAAAAAAGCGCTGCAACCCTTTGCCCAACGCTGGAACCGCATACCGCCGGGTAAACGGTTGCGCTGGCTGGGGCGTGTGGAAAAATGGGCGTCCATGAGCCCACAGGAACGCAAGCAGGTTCGCCGCATGATTCAGCGTCTGAAAAAACTGCCGCCTGCAAAACGGCGCCAATTGCGAAAACGCCTGCGGGCCTTTGTCGCCTTGTCTCCCAAAGAACGCCAGCGATTGATCAAAAACTGGCAGCGTTTTCAGCACTTGCCAGTCGAAAAACGCCGCGCCTTGCGGCGTGAATTTGAGAAAAAACGCGCCAATCAACGCGCCGAGCCACAGACTGGCCCTGTGGCGACGAAAGGCACACCATCGGCTGAGGAAACTCAGGCTACAATAATGGACACTCCGGAAAACTGATCCTTATTTATTGACCGCCTCTGCCCATGAAACCCGCCAAACCCCTTGACCCAACCCTGAAGCAAACCCTCACCTTGTCACCTGCCGTGCATTGCGCCGATCTGGATGACAGCGCGGTGCTGCTGGACAGCGAAAAAGGGCTGTACTTTTCGGTCAACGAAACCGGCGCTGCTATTGTGCGTGGTTTGCAGGCAGGCGAAAACCCACAGCAGATTATTGGCCGATTAATGGCTGAGTTTGAATGCAGCGAAGAACAGGCCAGGCAGGACACGCTGGCCTTTCTGGATGCCTTACAACGGGCCGGGCTCACCGGCGAGTGATACGGCCAGAAGCTCACGCCTGGCCGTGTTTAAAATTTATTAGCTTGAGTGCCGTCGTTGTGGTGCCGGGGGATGGCAGCGAGGCCGCCGGCCCTGTTGATGGGCTTTCTGCATTAATTGCAGGGCCTGCGGCAGGCGTTGTTGCAGTTTTTTGATGCGATTGGCTGGTTCCGGGTGGGTGGACAGGAACTGCGGCGGGCGGCGCCCTTTGCTGGCCGCGTCCATGTTTTTCCATAAAGCCACGCTCTGGCGCGGATCAAAACCGGCACTGGCCATCAAATCCAGGCCGTACACATCGGCCTCGGTTTCGTGGGTGCGGGAGAAAGGCAGCAAAACGCCCACCTGGGCACCCAGCCCAAGGGCCGACATCAACGCGCGCTGTTTGCCCGGGTTGGTCATTTTGCGTTGCGATATTTCATTGGCCACCTGCAGGGCCACTTGCGCCCCCAGTGTCTGGGACACGCGTTCGGCGCCGTGGCGTGCCAGCACGTGGGCCACTTCGTGGCCTAACACTGCGGCCAACTGGTTGGGCGTTTTGGCCACTTTCAACAGGCCGGTGTGCACCCCGATCTTGCCCCCGGGCAAGGCAAACGCGTTGGCGCTGTCGTCTTCGAACACCACCACCTCCCAAGGTTGCTGACGCCATTTTTGCGGCAGTTGCTGAATAATGGCACTGGCCACGCAACGCACGTAGGCATTGGCGGCCGGGTCGTGAGAGACTTTGCGGGATGTTTTCAGCTGCTGGAAGGACGCAATGCCCATCTGGTTCATCTGCTGATCGCCCACAATAATAAACTGCTTGCGGCCGGTGGGCGACGTGCTGCACGCCGCCAGCGTTATCGCAATCAAAACCGAAAATAACCATTTTTTCATAGCGGGCCTCCTGCGGGGTGGGTTGACCTGCCAAGTGTATAACGAATGGCCCAATCAAGCCAAGCGATGGACTTCCAGTAAGTGTTCGATGCTGCTGACGCGATTGAGAATGGCGCTGAGGTGATCGAAATCACGGATGCGGATGGCCACCTGCATCCGGTTCAGGCCGCTGTCGGGGTCGTGCTCGGTATGGAAGTATTCGATGTTGGCCTGCTGATTGGCGAGCACGGCGCTGAGGTCCTTGATAAAACTTTTCCGGTCCAGCGCGGTGATGCTGAGGGTGACGGGGATGGCGCTGCTGTGATCGCTGTTCCAGCGCACCGGAATGTGGCGACCGGGCTGCTCACTGATGAGCCGCACAAAGTTGTCGCAGTCGGCCCGGTGCACGCTGATACCACGCCCGCGGGTAATGAATCCGCCCACCGCATCGCCCGGGATTGGCGCGCAGCACTGGGCCGGGGTGGCCAGCACATTGGCCAGTCCGTCCACCACAAATCGGTCATTACCGGCGGCACGGTGTCCTTCGCTCACCGGTGGCGTCGTGACTTTCAACGGGCTTTTGTGTGCAGGCCGCACCTGTTCCTCGGCCAGGCGCAAAAACTGGTTCAGTGACACGTCGCCGGTGGCGATCATGGCATACAGCTTGTCTTCGTGCTTGAGGTTGAAGCGTGGCAACAGGGCCTTGATGTCCACGTCGGACAGGGCAAATTTTTTCAGCTCTTTTTCCAGCATGTCCTTGCCGGCGGCCAGGTTTTGTTCAAAGTCGCGTTCGCGAAACCAGTGCCGCACCTTGGCGCGGGCGCGACCGCTTTTCAGGTAGCCGGCCTGTTCACTGAGCCAGTCGCGGCTGGGCTGGGCTTCCTTGCCGGTGAGTATTTCCACCCGGTCGCCGGTTTCCAGCTGGTGGGTCAGGGGCACAATGCGCCCGTTGACCTTGGCGCCCCGGCAACGGTGGCCCACTTCGGTGTGCACGTGGTAGGCAAAATCCACCACGGTGGCGCCGGCTGGCAGGTCGATCACGTCGCCGCCAGGGGTAAACACGTAAATGCGTTCGTCTTCGGTTTCGGCCTGGAACTGTTCCAGCAGGTTGTCATCACCGGATTCACTGGCGGCCAACAGCTGCCGCATCCAGTTGACCTTGTTGTCAAAGCCCGGGTCCTGCCGGCTGCCGTCCTTGTAACGCCAGTGCGCGGCCACGCCCAGCTCGGCGTGTTCGTGCATTTCCCAGGTGCGTATCTGGACTTCCAGGGTCTTGCCCTGCGGGCCGATGACCACCGTGTGCAGGGACTGGTACATATTGCCCTTGGGGGTGGCAATGTAGTCGTCGAATTCACGCGGGATGTGTTTCCACAGGGAATGCACAAAGCCCAGTACCGCGTAGCAGTCCGTCACGGTGTTGGTCAATACGCGGATGGCGCGCACATCATACAGGCCTTCGAAGGTAAGGTTCTTGCGCTGCATTTTCTTGTAAATGCTGTAGATGTGCTTGGGTCGGCCGGCAATGTCGGCGGTGATGCCCACTTCGTCCAGTTTGGCCTTTAACTGGGCGGTGCACTGGGCGATAAAGGCTTCGCGGTCGGCACGGCGTTCGGCCAGCAGGCTGGCGATTTCGCGGTATTTTTCCGGCTCCAGGTAGCGAAAGACCAGGTCTTCCAGCTCCCATTTGACTTGCCACACGCCAAGGCGGTTGGCCAATGGCGCGTGCAGGGTCATGGTGGCCTGTCCCAGCAGGCGACGTGTTTGCTCATCGAAGCCGGCCGCGGCACGCAGCAACACCAGTTGATCGGCCAGCAGAATCAGCACCAGACGCACGTCCTTGATCATGGCGAACAGCAAACGACGCAAACTTTCGGCATCGCCACTGCTGGCTTTGGCGCCATTGAGCCACTCCAGTTGGGAAACCCGCTGCAACTCCACCAGCAGAAACCGCACCTTGTCAGAAAAATCTGTCAGCTCAGGAAGGGTCTCAGTGCCGGACTCTTCAGCCAGTGTGCCCAACCGCCAGGCGTGAAAAAGCAGCGCCGCCGTGATGACTTCGTCATCGGCACGCAATTGCGACAAGACATTCAATTGCTGTATAAGGTGATTTTCGGAAGTGAATTGCCGAAAAGGCAAATCCGGTGTCACGGCCTGGCACAGTTGCAGCGCGCGTTTAATGCTGTCGTGCCGCTCTGGTGGGTAAGCGGAGTGATGAGAAGCCCACCATGCCTGAAGGTCGCCGCTTTTCGGGTTCATTGTCGGGGAAATAAAATAACTGGAGTTGGCGCATAAGCCGGGTTCTGTCACTTCTGCCAATGGCCTTTGGCCGGGCAGAAGGGGTAATCATTCATCTGGGACGTGTGTCGCCACACGCCTCAAGCGACCTACCCGGGAACGGCGCGGACCACGCCATGGTTCCCCTATTTGGTCTTGCTCCGGGTGGGGTTTACCTTGCCGTGAACGGTTACCCGTCACGCGGTGCGCTCTTACCGCACCCTTTCACCCTTACCGCACCCCTGCTTGCGCACGGGTGAGGCGGTCTACTCTCTGTTGCACTTGCCGTGAGCTTGCGCTCCCCAGGCGTTACCTGGCACCCTGTCCTGTGGAGCCCGGACTTTCCTCGACGGGGAAAACCCGCCGCGATTACCTGGCCAACTCCAGTGAACCTTTATTGTGGGGCCAAAAGCGAGAAAATCAAGCCTTTTCTGCCTCTTTGGGCAGCGACCTGAAAGAGCTGGCAAGAACACCTTGGCAAAGGGCTGAACCTAAGCCTCGTCCTCCCCCCAGCGGCGGGAATCGGCTTCGGCAGAAAGGGGCGCAAACTGAAACAGGCTCACCCCCACCGGGTCAAAAGTGCCAGCGGCCACCGGCAGCTCGTGGCTTTCAAGCAGTTGGCGGTATTCCCGGTAATGCTTTTCCATGAGTGATTTGACTTCTTGCTGAACCTCGGCCCTTTTCTCTGGGGAAATCTGGGTGGAGTAGATAATACGCTGAGCCAGTCTGTCGGTAAAATTCTCTATTTCCAGGTTGGTCAAGCTGGTTTCCACAAGCATACTGAAGGTGTTGGTCACAAAAGAAAATATATCGATGGCATTTTCGCCTCTCACAAACGTTTTGCTGATCAGCAACACATTATCACCGTGGTCCTCAACGGCCCCGCGCCTTTGCAGCTCCTTGAGCACGGCTGCCGGGGAGTACTCTCCTTTGGCATAACGGTTGCACACTGAATCAAAAGATGGCGCCGGGCCCTTTCGGGGGATCTTGCCATCGGGGTAATGCCTGGCTGCCACACGCCCCAATTCAGAGAGAATGACAACCAACTTGTTTCTTTTGGTTTGCCCCGCCATTCGTTCACCATGAAGGTAGGCGCTGACATGGCGGCGGTCCATGCCGGAACGCAAGGACAGTTCCGCAATCGACATGTGTGGGTTTTCTTCCAGCAGGCTTTCCAGAATACCTTCTCTGTATGTCTTGACAAAATCCTGTGGCGACTTGTCCAGTACCTGCATCAAACGCGCCAAAGCCTTGGCAAAGACTTTTTTTGCCCGCTGGTAGCGACGCTCCAGAGTGTCGGCGGCAGAAGGTGTTGGCGACATAGAGGGCGAAGGTTTGGCGGAGGGATGTTTCATGGGCTTTCCAAAGACGGGGCAATAAAATCAGTAACACACCTCAGGACGCCGGAACTGGTAGTCCGACTATGAGGAACCAAACTAACGGTAGGCATTAAGTTTCATCGCCCCAATGACGGCTATCAGTTTGTGCGGGAAGCGGGGCAAATTGAAATAAACTCACCCCGATAGGCTCAAAGGTTCCAACAGAAACTGGTGCTTCATATTTTTCAAGCACGCAATGAATTTCCTGATATGCGCTTAATAAAACGGCCTTAATTTCGGCATTGGCCTTAGTTTTGTTTTCAAATGGGATCTGAGTTGAGTAAATAACACGTTGAAAACAACGATTTTGCTTTTCCTTTGTGTTCCGATTATGCAAAGCTGTTTGTGTCAGCTGATCAATATTCCACGTGATTAGTTCCAAAAATTCCACGGCATCCTCACGGATGGAAGGGTAACTGTGGACAAGCTCAATCTGATCTCCGTGGTCAATAACATTCCCCAATCGGACTAACTCTTTGAGTATCCCTCCCGGGCTAAAATCTCCATTAGCGTAGTTGATACAAATCTGGTCAAAGCTCAAGCGGCCTCTGCGAGGAATCCATCCAGAGTTAAACCGTTGTTTTTTTAACCGATCTAACTCCCCCAGTATCATTGCCAGTTTATTTCTTTTTTCTCGCTCTTTTATTTGCTTTTCGTTCAAATACTGGCTTACTTGTCTTCGATCAACTCCGGTCCTCATGGAAATTTCGCTAATTGGCATCCTAGGGTGTGACTGTAGCAATGCGTCAATTAAACCCATCTTATATGCTGAAATAAACTCGAGTGAAGGCTTATCTATCACTCCAACTAACCGGGCGACCACTTGACCTAAGCTTCGTAATGACTCGTTTATAGCGGTTTTGCGTTTCAAACTGGCCACTGTGCCCGAATGCTTGGCTCCCAACCTTTTGGGTTCTTTGTTTCATTGCGAACTTTCCATTCCTTTAAGTTAACAAACATTAAATACCAGAATCACATACATATCGCAAGCAAACGTATCGTTTTACGTGGTTGCTTTGCCCTATTTGACACCTTCTGCGAACCAAATAAGGCAAAGCACATAAATTTAGAACAAGTTCCACCAAAAATTGGCAATTTCGCATGATTGACTTTTATTATCTGTACCGGCCTGCTCCACTTTAGAGTCCGTGCCAGCTTGCTCCACTTTAGAATCCGTGCCAGCCTGTTCAACCTTTTGTATCAAGCAAGCTTCAGTATTTCCACCAAACCAACCGGCTTGTGCGGTGGGGGCAATGGCAAACAGGGCGATGGCGGTGATGGTGATGACTTTTTTCATGGGTGTTTCCTCTGTGTTGTGAACAAATGATGGGGTGATGGGGCCAGCCGGGGCTGGCTGTGCGATGGTTTGGGGAGCGGGTCAGGCGCTTGGGCAAAAGCCCGAATGCCTCGTGCAGCCCCCCTGCGCGCGAGTCATACACAAATGTATGACCGCACCTGTTGTATAGCACAGGCCGGGCGCGGCGACAATAAGGTGAGAATAAAAGGTCGGGGTTGCCCGGTAAATTCTGGCCATTTTTTGCTCAAAAGGCCGCTTTTCGGTCAAGCGGTGAGCACACGCCTTTGCCTGCGGAAAGTTGGCGCTGGCGTGTGGCTCTGTTATTCTCAGGGCAGCAAGCCGATTAATGGAGCGGTGTTAGCCATGAAGACCAGCAAAAAAGATTCCAAGGGCAAAAGGCCAGCGGCGGCACGCACCGACAGCCAGCGGCGACAACTGCTGGCGGGCCTGGCCTGCCTGCCTGCGCTGCTGTGGTGGAACAAGGCATCGGCCACCACACCCTTAGTCTGCGATGTGGCGGTGATCGGGGCGGGCGTGTTTGGCAGCTGGATTGCCTGGCACCTGGCCCAACGTGGGCAGCAGGTGGTACTGGTGGATGCCTATGCACCCGGCAACGGTTTGTCCAGCTCTGGCGGGGACACGCGCGTGATTCGCATGGCGTATGGGCCGGATGCCATTTATTCGCGCATGGCGGCGGAATCCCTGACCCAATGGCAGAAGTTGGGGCAGGCACTGGATGCCCGCCACCGGCCATCCACGCCGCTGTTCCACCCCACCGGCGTTTTGTGGTTGTCGCGCCACCGCAATGGGTATTTTAACCACAGCCTGGACACCCTGCAGGCCCTGGGCATTCCCACGCGGGTTTTTGACAGCCCGTCGGCCTTGCAACGGGCCTACCCGCAGATGGACTACCACGGCATTGGCACCGGTTTTCTGGAACCCGGCAGCGGCGCGCTGGCCGCGCGGCAGTGTGTGCGCGTGGTGGCCGAGGAGGCCATGCGCAACGGCGCACGCTGGTTGCAGGCCACAGCCGCCGCGCCTGAACCGGTGGCCAGCCAGAAGGGCGAGCGATTGCGCATCCCCTTGCGCACGGCCACCGGCCCTGCGCAGTTGCTGGCCCGTCAGGCCGTGTATGCCTGTGGTGCGTGGCTGCCAAAAGTGTTTCCGCAGCTGTTGTCCAGGCGCATTGTGCCCACCCGCCAAGAGGTGTTTTATTTGAACCTGAAGGCCGTGTCCGCGCCTCTGGCCGCCCGCTATGCGCCGGCTCGCTTTCCGGTATGGGCCGACTTTAATGACGGTGATGTGTTTTACGGCATACCTGATGTGGCCGGGTATGGTTTCAAGATAGCCCATGACAAACACGGGCCGGTGATGGACCCGGACACCGCAGATCGCCGCGTCAGTGAGGCGGCTGAACGGGAAATGCGCGCCTACCTGCGCAAACGTTTCCCCGAACTGGCCGAAGCCCCATTGGCCAGCGTGCGCGTGTGCCAGTACGAAAACACCTCCAATGGCGATTTTCTGCTGGACCGCCACCCGACCCTGCCCAATGTGTGGCTGGCCGGAGGCGGTTCCGGACACAGCTTCAAACACGGCCCGGCCGTGGGCCGGTGGATGGCGGAACTGGTCACCGGCGCCCGCACACCCACCCACCCACGCTTTACCCTGTCCAGCAAGGACACAACACAAAAACGCGCGGTGATCTAGGGAAGTGGTCTAAGGGACTTTCCTCTTCAGGATGCGGCGGGCATTGAGCACCACCAGAATGGACGAAACGGACATGCCAATGGCGGCCATCCAGGGTTTGAGCAGGCCCATCACGGCCAGGGGCGTAATGGCCAGGTTATAGGCAATGGCCCAGGCGATATTCTGGCGGATGATGCGGCTGGTGCGACGGGCGGTCTCCCGCGCGGTCAGCAGGCCGCGCAAGCGCCCGCCCATGAGCACCAGATCGGCGGCAGAACGAGCCAGTTGCGCGCCCTGGTTAAAACTGAAGGACACATTGGCCTGTGCCAGCACCGGCGCGTCATTGATGCCGTCACCCACCATGACCACCTTTTCTCCGCTGGCTTGTCTCTGCTTAACCAGATTGATCTTGTGTTCGGGCCGGTAATGGCCGTGCCAACGGGCCACGCCCAGTTGCCCGGCCACCGCTTCCACAATGGCCGGCGCATCGCCGCTGACAATCTCGCAGTTGACACCCGCCTGCTGCAAGGCGGCGATGGTTGCCGCCGCATCCGGGCGCAAGCGGCTGCTCAGTTGAAAGACACCGGCGACTGCCTGCTCATTGCCCAGCCAGACTTCCGTGCCCTGAGGAGCCGGGGCGTTGTCCAGGACGGCCTGACGATCCGCTTCAGGCAACAGCGCCAGCACCCAGTCCCTTTTACCGGCACGCCAGCGGCGGCCTGCCACACGGCCTTCCATGCCTTTGCCCGGAACCGGCACAATCTCACTGGCCTGCACGCCGGCGTGCCTGCAGCCATCAAAGGCCGTGGCGATGGGGTGGTGGTTGTCTTTTTCCAGTGCGGCAACGATGGTGCATGCGCTGCTTTGGTCCTGCTCAGCCAGGGGATGCCAGTGGCTGATGCGCATGGCGAATTCAGTCAAGGTGCCGGTTTTGTCGAAGACCCAGGTGCGGCATTTGGGTAGTTCACCCAGGGCGTCCAGGCTGTTGATGAGTACGCCATTGCGCACCAGTTGCACACTGGCTGCGGTGAGCGCCGCCGGGGTGGCCAGGGACAAGGCGCAGGGGCAGGTGGCTACCAGCACCGCCAACACCACGGGGATCAGGTTTTGTGGGTCGTGAATGCTGTACCAGCCGGCGGTGATGGCCGCCAGCAGCAAGACCGCCGCCACAAACCAGCCAGCCAGCCGGTCCACCAGTTGCAGGCTTTTGGGCCGCTGCATTTGCGCCTGTTCCAGCAAGTCGGTGAGGGTGCCGAGAAAGGTTTCGTTGCCCAGGGCAGTGGAGCGCAGCTGCAATTCGCCCTGCAGGACTTTGGCCCCGGCCAGCACCGTGTCGCCGGTTTGCTTCAGCACCGGAGTGGATTCGCCGGTGAGCAGGGATTCATCCAGCTCGGCCTGACCGGCAATCACCTTGCCATCACAAGGCACCACTTCGCCACGGCGCACCACCAGCACATCGCCCTTGTGAATGCTTTCCAGCGGCACGTGTTCGGTACCTGTGTGCTCATGACTTTGATCGCTGTTCCGGGGTGAATCCGGCAGCAGGCGGCGCACGCTGACCGGCACCATGGAGGCCAGGGCCTCGCGCGCGTTCATGCCCTTGTGACGCACGCCCATTTCCAGGTGGCGGCCGGCCAGCAGGAAAAACACGAACATCACCATGGAATCAAAATAAATCGCCTGGGTATCGCCCTGCAAAACGTGCCAGACACTAAAGAAGTAGGCCAGCGAGATGGACAGGGCCACCGGCACGTCCATGCCCAGGTGGCGGTTTTTGAGATCGCGCAGCGCGTTTTTGACGAACACCGAACCGGCGTAGAAATACACCGCCGTGGCCACCAGCATGCTGATGAGGCCAAAAAAACGCTTTGAAGTGGCGTCCATGCCATGAAAATCGGCCCCATACAGGGCCACGGCGAACATCATCACCTGCATCATGCCCAGCCCGGCCACCACCAGCCGCTTCATGCTGGCCTTGCGTTCGGCTTCCGGTGCGTCATCGGCGCTGGCGTTGGTGAGAATCGGGTGATAACCCAATTGGTCGATCACCGCCAGAATCTGGCTCAACGGCAGTTGCTGGCGGTCAAAGTCTATCTGCAACTGGCGGGTGATGGTGTTCAGGCGCACGTCCTGCACGCCAGGCACTTCCCGCAACTGGCGGTCAATCAACCAACCGCAGGCCGAGCAATACAGGCCATCAATGCGAATGGAAGCGGTATAGTCCCTGTCCTTGTTACCACCGGGACGCGGCTGACAGACGCGGGCGAAGGTGGCCGGGTCGTCCCAGTGTTGCCACTGTTGCGGGTCGGGCAAAGCGCGTTCACCGGGCTTGGCATCGCCCCGGTAGCGGTAGAAATCGCATTGGCCCTGGGCGCTGATGAACTGGGCCACGGCCTGGCAGCCGTGGCAACAAAAGGCTTGCTCCTGACCATTGACTGGCAGGCGGATATCGACTCCGGCCGGAATCGGTTCGCCACAGTGGAAGCAGGCTTGCGCCTGCTCAGTCGCGTCAGTGGTGGCGGTGTCAGACTGACCCGGGCCAGACGGGCGGGCGCTCATGGCGCGGGGGTCTGCTCCTGTTTTGCCGGGATCCTGGCCGGCTGTGTTTTGGCCGGGCCCTTGAAGGCGTCATCATGCGGCACCACGATAGGGCGGTTTTGATTGGCGATAATCACCGTGGTGATGCCGGCGATGACAGCAATCGCTGGCAGGGCAAATACAAACCACGGCCAGAACTGCCGATACCAGGGCTTATCGTCTTCCACCGGGTAGCGTCTGCTCATCATTTGGGCCCGAAGTATTTGGTTTTCTCGGTATCCTCGGCCTGCGGGTCTTCCTTGCCGCGCACCGTCAGGCGAATGGTCTGGATGCGCTTGAGCTTGTCCATGGGCGCTCGCACCTTGGCCGTCAGGTTGATCAGCTGGCCGGGTTCGGCCACCTTGTTTTTGTCCTGTTTGGGCAGCACCACCTGCATGCCTGGAACGCCTTCGGCGCTGACCTCGAAATGCAGGAGCTTGTCGCCCTTATTGGCAATTTTCAGCGTATAGACATTTTCCACCGTTTTGCTGTCCACGATGCGGTACAGCGCATTGCGGTCGCGCAGCACATCCACTTGCAGGCTCTGGCGATGGGCCAGCGAGTAGGTAAACAGCCCGACCATACCCATCAGAATCATGAAATAGAACACCATGCGCGGGCGCAGGATGTGTGTGGGTTTGCCTTCCAGGGCGTTTTCCGTGGTGTAGCGAATCAGTCCCGGTTCCTTGCCTTCGCGGATCATCACTTCATCGCAGGCATCAATACAGGCGGCGCAGGCGATGCATTCGTACTGCAGGCCATCGCGGATATCAATGCCGGTGGGGCAGACCTGAACGCACATGGTGCAATCGATGCAATCGCCCACCGGTTCGCCTTTTGCCAAGGCCTCTTCACGCCGCTTGCGGCCCTTCATGCGCGGCTCACCGCGCTTTTCATCGTAGGAGATAATCAGCGTGTCGCGGTCAAACATGGCGCTCTGGAAACGCGCATAGGGGCACATGTACAGGCAGACCTGTTCACGCAAAATACCGGCGTTGCCATAGGTGGCCAGCGCATAAAAGAGAATCCAGAAGGTTTCCCAGGGGCCCAGCTGGCCATGCAGTATGTTGTGCCCTAACTCCCGTATGGGCGTGAAATAACCCACAAAGGTATAACCGGTCCACAACGCCAGCGCGATCCAGAGGGCGTGCTTGATGAATTTTTTGACGATTTTTTCGCGCGTCCATGGGCCTTTGTCCAGTTTGATCTGTTTATTGCGATCGCCCTCCACCAGGCGCTCGATCCAGATGAACAACTCGGTCCACACCGTTTGCGGGCAGGCATAACCACACCACAGTCGCCCGGCCAGGGCAGTAAAGAAAAACAACGAAAAAGCCGCTATGATCAACAGCCAGGAGAGGTAGATAAAGTCCTGTGGCCAGAACGTCAGGCCGAAAATATAAAAACGCCGGTGAGGCAGGTCAAACAACACCGCCTGATGGCCATCCCAGTTCAACCAGGGCAACACATAAAACAGGCCAAGCAGCACCCACACAGCGAGGGTGCGCAAGGTCTGGAAGCGCCCCTTGATTTCGCGCGGGTGAATCTTTTCCTTTGATTTGTACAGTTCCAGCTTGACCTTTTGAGTCTCACCGCCTGTGTGCTTGTTTTTATCCATGTCGATGGCCTTGTTATTCCGTAGTTATGTTGTGAGTTCGTTGTTTGGGTTTTGTGAATTGGGTGTGTCTAGAGAAGCTCTGATCGAATCGTGACACGGCATCTTGCAGCGTAAAATCGTCTATTTCTGCGTGGCAAACCTTCACAATAGCTTTGCTATTGCGTGCGGTTTACGCCTTGAACTGAGCAATTTTTCACTCCAATCTGTTCGCGCCAGATTCAATCAGAGGCTCTCTAGGGAAGCTCAGATCGAATCTGGACGAAGTAGTTTATGCCAGAAATGTTCGGGAACAAGGCGAGGTTCGCAGCCAATAGTGCGTTATTGGCAAGGGCTTTAACGCTGTAATCGGACATTTCAGGTGTAAGAAGCGAGTTCATGATTCGATCAGAGCTTCCTTAGCTGGCACAAGGCCAGTGGCTGCTCAATGGTTAACGATCAATTCGTTTGGCCAGTTTGGTGCGTGGCAAAACCATCACCACGCCGGCCAATATGGCAGCCACCGCATTGAAAAACCAGAAAAAGAAGAAGCCGATGGTATAGGTCTGCATGATGGAAAAATCGTTTTCCCAGGTCATGATGTCGGCCAGCAAATCCGGGTCAAAGGCAGCAAAAAACACCATGGTTTCAGCCGCAGCCGTGAGAAAGGATATCCACAGGGCCAGCGACAACCGGCGGTAGAAAATCCGCTTCAGTTGTCGCTGGTTGTAGTCCTGAATCTGGCTCATTGATTGTGGCTCAGGGAGTAGACATACGCTGCCACCACCTTGATGGCCTCAGGCTCCAGCACGCCTTTGTGAGCCGGCATGGTGCCGGAGGCGCCTTCATGCAGCACGGTTTCGATGATGGCATCGGAGGTGCCGTGCAACCAGATATCATTGGTCAGATCCGGTGCGCCAATGACCTTGTTGCCTTTGCCATCCACGCCGTGACAGGCGGCACAAAAGTTCTGGAACTTCTGCTTGCCGGCCTCAACCAAGGCCGGATCGCCCGGCTTGCCGTGCCAGGTGGCGCGAACAAAGGTGGCCACCTGCTGAATGCCTTCCTCACCCAGCACCTGGGCAAAAGGCGGCATGACGCCATGACGGCCATTGGTGATGGACGTCTTGATGTTTTCCGGCTCGCCACCATAGAGCCACTCTTCGTCCGTCAGGTTGGGAAAGCCAATAGCGCCCTGGGCATCAGAACCGTGACACACCGCGCAGCGGTTGGCAAAAATGTTACCGCCAATTTTCAGCGCTTCGGGGTCTTTGGCCAGTTCGGGAATGCCTTTGTCCTTGAACTGGCTGAAATATTCCTGCCGGGCCTCACGCACCACGGCGAATTCTTCCTTGAACTGTTTTTCCTGCGTCCAGCCCAGCAAGCCCTTGACGTTACCCAGGCCCGGGTAAAGGACCAGGTAGAGGAAACCGAAGACAATGGTCAGGATAAACAGGTTCAACCACCATTTGGGCAGCGGGTTGTTGAGTTCACGCAGATCCTTATCCCACACATGTCCCGTGTCATTTTCGTGGTCGGCACCTTCCACTTCGGTTTTGGAAGTGGCCAGCAACAGCCAGGCATAAGCGACGATCTGGATAATCACCCCGATAATAATGTAGATACTCCAGCTGCTACTCATAGCTTGTCTCCTCTGCTGATTTGAGGCTCGTCATCTTCCAGCGGAAGTTGCGCCATGCGATCAAAGGTTGGTTGTTGACGATCACTCCAGGCCCAGTAAACCACGCCAAAAAAGAGAATCATCATGAGAATGATAAAAATTCCACTGATCATTGTGGGATACTCCTGGGCGCCGCGGTACCCAATACCTGCAGGTAGGCAATGAGTGCTTCCAGCTTGGTTTTGCCTTCCACCGCCTTGGCTGCATTGGCCACCTCTTCATCGCTGTAGGGATGACCCATCCATTGCAGGGTTTTCAGGCTTTTCTGGGTCAGCTCCGGGTCAACCATTTCTTCGGCCAGCCACGGGAAAGCCGGCATGTTGGACTCAGGCACCACCGAACGCGGGTCCATCAGGTGCACCTCGTGCCATTCATCGGAGTAACGACCGCCCACGCGGGCCAGGTCCGGCCCGGTGCGCTTGGAGCCCCATTGAAACGGGCGGTCATAGACGGACTCACCCGCCAGCGAATACGGCCCGTAGCGCAACACCTCGGACACAAAGGGACGGACTTGCTGCGAATGGCACACGTAACAGCCTTCGCTCACGTAAATATCCCGTCCGGCCTGTTGCAGGGCGGTGTAGGGCTTCAACCCCGGCACCGGCTCCACCGCCTTGGCATCAAACATCAGCGGCACAATTTCAAACAGGCCGGCAATGCTGACCACCACCGCGATCAGCACGCCCATGAGGCCAACGTTTTTTTCGACAATTTCGTGATTCAGTTTCATGCGGCTTTCACTCCGTGAGTCAGGGGCAGGTCAGCCGGCTCGTCACCACGAACGGTTTTCCAGACGTTGTAGGCCATGATAAACATGCCGGCCAGGAACATCAGACCACCGAGGAAACGGGCAATGTAGTACGGATAAGTGGCTTTGATGCTCTCGATAAAGGAGTAAACCAGTGTGCCGTCGGGGTTCACATCACGCCACATCAGGCCCTGCATCACACCGGCAATCCACATGGAGGCGATGTAAAGCACAATGCCCAGGGTGGCCACCCAGAAGTGCACATTAATCAGTTGCGTGCTGTACATCTGCTTGCGGCCATACAGGCGCGGGAACAGCACATACAGCGAACCCAGTGTCATCATGGCGACCCAGCCCAGGGCGCCTGAATGCACGTGGCCGATGGTCCAATCGGTGTAGTGACTCATGGCGTTAACGGTTTTGATCGCCATCATCGGGCCTTCAAAAGTGGACATGCCGTAAAAGGACAGTGACACAATCAGGAACTTGATAATGGGATCGTCACGCAGCTTGTGCCAGGCGCCAGACAGGGTCATGATGCCGTTGATCATGCCGCCCCAGGAAGGCGCCAGCAGAATCAGCGAAAAGACCATGCCCAGGGACTGCGCCCAGTCAGGCAGGGAAGTGTAATGCAGGTGGTGAGGGCCGGCCCACATGTAAGAGGAGATCAAGGCCCAGAAATGCACGATGGACAAACGGTAGGAGTAAATCGGGCGGCCGGCCTGTTTTGGCACGAAGTAATACATCATGCCCAGGAAACCGGCGGTCAGGAAGAATCCCACCGCATTGTGTCCATACCACCACTGCACCAGCGCATCCACCGCACCGGAATACACCGAATAGGACAAATGCCAGTTAACCGGAATCTGCAGGTTGTTGAAAATATGCAAAATGGCAATGGTGATGATAAAGGCAGCGTAGAACCAGTTGGCCACGTAAATGTGCTTGACCTTGCGCTTGGCCAGGGTGCCAAAGAACACGATGGCATAGGCCACCCAAACCACCGTCAGCAACACATCCAGCGGCCAGATCAGTTCAGCGTATTCACGGCTTTGGGTGTAACCCAGAGGCAAGGTCACTACGGCGCCGATGATCACCAGCTGATAGCCCCAAAACACAAAGGCCGCCAATTTATCGGAAAAAAGGCGGACGTGACTGGTGCGCTGTACCACGTAAAATGACGTCCCAATCAGGGCCGAACCGGCAAAGGCAAAAATCACCGCATTGGTGTGCAGCGGGCGCAAGCGGTTAAAGCTTAGCCAGGGCAGTACGCCATCAAAATTCAGGGACGGCCAGACCAACTGGGCGGCAATCCACACGCCGACGGTCATTCCGATAATGCCCCAAATCAGGGTCATAACAGAAAATTGCCGCACGACTTTATCGTTATAAGTCACGTCGTTCATCGGGTTTCCTCTTGATACAGGTTTGGTCATTTGACCGGCCATTATAAGCGATTGCTAATATAATGACTTTGACTGGCGTCAATTTTTGCTATCATACGCAGACGCGCTTGCCACGCACCGGACAAACCGCTGTCAATTCGCGACTCTGGCGCACTGGCGCACCAATCAACAACCGCTACGGCTTCAAAGGCCATACTATCACACATGAGCACAGCATCCCTCAAGCGCCATCAGTTGCACAACCTGGTCAATTCGATTACCGAAACGGCCAGCCAATGCGAAAAGTGCGCCTTGCATAACATTTGCCTGCCGTCGGGCCTGGACAAGGCGGAACTGGATCACCTGGCCGAAATCATTCACTCATCAAAATCCGTCAACAAGGGCCACGTGCTGTTTCGCGCCGGCGACCCGTTTGAGGCCTTGTATGTGGTGCACGCCGGGGTGTTCAAATCGTCCGTGGAAGACGACAGCGGCAAGGAACGAATCATCCAGTTCAACCTGCCCGGCGAAGTGGTGGGGCTGGATGGCATTTACGATTCGCGCTATCAGACCACCGTCACCGCGCTGAGTTCAGGGTCCTACTGCAAAATCCCGTTTAACGACCTGTTACAGGCCGCCGGCCAGTACCCGGAACTGCAGAAACAGCTGTTCCGGCTGATGAGCAAAAACCTCAACAGTTGCGAACGCACGCACACAGAATTAAGCGCGCCGGCCAAACTGGCCACCTTTGTGCTCTCTCTGGCCCAGCGTTTCAAAGAGCGCGGTTTTTCGCCGCTGGAGTTTGACCTGCCCATTTCCCAACGCGACATGGCCAACTTTCTGGGCATGGCGGAAGAAACCCTCAGCCGCCTGTTCAAAAAGTTTCAAACCCGCAGCGTGCTGGAATACAAACGCCACCACCTGAAAATACTGAATATGCCACAACTGCAAGCCATTGCCCGCGCCGGCTGAAACCGCCTTGACTAATTAACGATGGAGCCAGCACTTCATGTCATTCGCCCCCCTCACTTCCGGCAAAAAATCGGCATCGCCCTGGGCAGCGGTTCATCCCGTGGCTGGGCGCACATTGGTGTGCTGGAGGAACTGGCCACCATCGGCATTGAGCCGGTGATCGTCTCCGGCTGCTCGGCCGGCTCCATCGTCGGGGCTTCCTACTCAGCAGGCAAACTGGAAGCACTCAAAAACTGGGTGCTGTCCCTGACCCGCATGGATGTGGCCCGGTTCCTCGACATTAACTTCACCCGCAAAGGCTTTGTCAACATCGACAAACTGGTGGAATTTTTCGATCGCTACGTGGTGGAAAAAGACCGCCTGATTGAAGAACTTCCCAAACCCTATTCGGCCGTGGCCACCAACCTGGAAAACGGCCGTGAAACCTGGTTTCAGCAAGGCCGGGTGATCGATGCAATTCTGGCCTCCATTGCCTTGCCCGGGCTTTTTCCGCCCTATCACCTGAACAACGAATGGTACGTGGACGGCGGCCTGGTCAACCCGGTGCCGGTATCCCTGTGCCGGGCCATGAATGCCGACATCGTGATTGCCGTTAACCTCAATGGCGACATCGTCGGCAAGCACTTTGTGAAAAACCTGGATGCCAGCGAAAAGCTGCTGGGCCGCTTTGACTTTTTGCCCAGCTCGCTCAAGGAATGGTCAAAAAACTTTTTCCCCAACCTGTCCGGGCGTAAATACCAACCGGGGCTGTTCGACACCATCGCCGGGTCCATCAACATCGCCCAGGACCGAATCACCCGCTCGCGCATGGCCGGCGACCCGCCGGACATCATGCTCAGCCCCAAGCTGTCGCACATCGGCCTGATGGAATTTGACCGTGGCGCCGAAGCCATTGAAGAAGGCCGCGCCTGCGTGCGCCGCATGCTGCCGGAAATCGAATACGTGCTGAAAAAACTGGCCTGACTTTTTTTCACCTTTCCTCAATATTCCAACAAATGCCTATTGACAAGGGAGGAGCTTTGGTGTAGACACTAATATTATGCTTCCTTTTTTGTCTTGGAAAACACAAAGAACCCTTTTGTTGCGCACTTGTTTATTGGTGGCGGTTTCTATCTTTTCCGGCCAATCGACCGCATCAACATCCTTATATAGCACCATCATACCGGCATCGGTAACTTCCCCTCCTCCACAGGTAAATGCGATTTATTCTGTCGATTTGAACTTTGATGGCTTAAAAACCAATCCTTCTGTATTGTCTATAACGCTGCCTGACGGAGAAACCATCGCAGTACAGAGAATGTTATTCGAACCCAGAGCTGGCTATTTGTTCGCTGACGATGAAGATCCCCCGAATACCCCTCCTTTCTGGCCCGACCCAAATGCAACAGATGACAGTTTCAGCTTTTACTGGGCCGGTAGTTCAACAGTTGCTGATGTTGTCATCACAGCCATTAACGGGAAAATAATGGCCTACATCAATGCAAACAGCAAACGATTTGGGATCGAATGGAACCAGGACGCGGGAAACTATTGGCTTACGGAATACAACCTGACTTCTTTCCCTGTTGACGGCACCCCGCTCAACCAAAGCTATATAAGTCACAAAAAACATCATTCCGCAATACCTCTGCCCCCCCCCTCCACCCTCATACCTTATGGAACACAAAATCCCCACAGTTTAACTTCGCTTCCACAGCTTGATGTTTTGGTTGTGTACACAGAGGATGCCCGAGTTGACGCAGGAGGCGACCCTGGCAACCCAAACGACACGGCAGGTATTGACTTGCTCATACAAGCGTCAATAGATCACGCCAATACGGCTTTAATTAACTCAAACGTGGCAACACGAATAGTAAATTTCTATTCTGCAAAGGTTGATGGCTATGAGCCTACTTCGTCGTGGGTTACTGCATTACCACAATTTCGTGATTTACAACCCATTCAACAGCTCAGGAATCTCGTTGGAGCAGACCTGGTGGTAGGAATTGTTAAGGATTACACAACCCTTCAAGCCTGTGGCGTTGCTTTTGTTCAATCGCACCCAGGGTGCGGCTTTCCAACTGGCACTATAACGTGCTCTCCTGGTGCGGGATTCTCCGATAATGCATATGCCTTGGTGGCCCGGTTTTGCTCATTATGGGACGACACATTTACTCACGAAGTAGGACATTTGTTAGGTGCAAATCACACTAGAGCTTCCCTGGGAAGCACGGTGGTTAACGAAATTGTTGCGAATGGGTTCCCTGAGGCTTTTGCATGGGTTAGTTCAGACAACTCTATAAAAACAATCATGTCAATTGAACCGACAACAACAACCAGAAGGCTCTATTTTTCAAATCCAAACATCACAGTTGATGGCACAGCCATTGGGATTGCAAATGAAACAAACAATGCTGGAGTAGCGTCATTTCTTGCACCCAATATGAGTGAATTCAGGCAGCGGCCTGATGCCATATTTAAGCACGGGTTTGAGACTCAATAGCACTAATGACTTTGCGCCAGAGGTTTACATGAAAACAGAATTTTTCTTTAATATTTTTCGCCGGGCATTAGTATTCAGTTTTATGTTGCCCATGTTTTCCCATGCTGCGGTAATAGACATAGAAATCCAAGTAAACACTAGCCTGGAGGGCATTGTTACCACTAATCAAAGTGGTCAAATCGTCATTACTGTTACTAACAATGGGCCTGATAGCACGGCTGGCACACCAGGCACACCAGGCTTTGAGATTTGGCCAATAAATAAAATTGTGGACAACATGACACCTCAAGGCCGGCCTGAAATTCAATTCTCAATTGCACCATCTTCCAGTTTAGTATGCCAAGGAGGGTTGATCAGCCCGGCGATACCCCAGTCTGATTACTACATTTTTCTTGCGAGCTTGAATAGTCACTTGGCTGTCGGTGAGTCGGTTACTTGCGTTGTAGACTATCTGCTTGAGCTCAACCAAGGGTGGCGCCAACTATTCATTACTGCCTCCAATGGCAATACGCAAGATATCGACCCAATCCCCCTTAACAACCAAGTTTCATTGATTTTTGGCCTAGCGCCAGTTCAGGTTCCTACCTTCAATTGGCCGGGATTGGCGGTTATCTTTTTTGCTTTCTTTTTTTCTGCTTGGCGACACTTTGATCTCCGAGCATTTAGACAGGGATAACGTTGACTCATTGAACAAACCGCTAAAGAGGCACTCTGCCTGAATAGCTGTCAGGTTTCGATAGGTCCTGTCCCAAAAAGAATTGCCTTTTCTTTTAGAGCCACTAGCTAGCTCTCTTTTTTGTTTCTGCGGACCTTTTTACCTCTTATTTTACCTCTTGGTGGCTTTCGCTGGACTTGGGGTTTTCTGTGTATACGGCCAGGCGGCTTGTCCGGCAAAAGCTGTTCGCGCCACTGGCCCGGGGCCAGCCCGTCCCGTGAATAGTCTCCAATGCGATAGGGGCTGCGGTCAGCCAGACCGTCCCGACTCTGCCATTTGCGGATGGTCTGTGGGGTGACGTTGTATTGTTTGGCCAGATCAACTTGCTTACGCTCACGCTGTGCCTTGATCTTGGCACGAACCTCGAGGGTGGTACGGGCTTGGGGGGTGGATGACCATGATGTTATGCTTCCTCCAGATGCTGCTTAAACCAGCTGTTTAACAGCTGACGGCTTCGGAACAAAGAATAACTCCTTTTTAGAATATAATCTATCGAAACCTGACATGCGTACTGAATTGGCGGCAAAAATCGATGCAGCCCAAAGCCAAACAGGCACTGCCCACGATTTGGCAGGCAGAGACCCGAGACATAGCTTTATGGAAAAACACTTAATTCACCAATCAGGCCGGTGCGCATGAGCGGGCTGACGCCTTTTCTGATCGGGTTGTTCTCGAGTGTGCATTGCCTGGCCATGTGTGGTGGGCTGTGTGGCCTGTTCTGCGGCCAGCGCGCTCAGGTACGCGATGTGGTGCTGGTGAATCTGGGCCGTATTTTGACCTACACAGCCTTGGGTGTGGCTTTTGCCGGCTTGGTGCAAGGCCTGGCCCTGCGCGTGCCGCTGGCGCAATGGGGCTTCTGGTTGCGGTCGGCCCTGGGCCTGACTTTGCTGCTGATGGGCATTGCCCTTATGTTTCGCGCCCGGGGCTGGTCCATGCCTCTGGCCGCCAGCCCCTTGTGGCAACGGCTGCAAAAGCCCTTGCGCCATCAATTGCAAAAAAACAGCCCATGGGCCCATGTGCTCAAGGGCCTGATCTGGGGCCTGATCCCCTGCGGCTTGCTGTACGGTGTACTGGTGGCCGCGGCCACCACCGGTGACTGGTTCGCCGGTGGCCGGTTTATGTTCTTTTTTGGTCTGGGCACCTTGCCTTCCATGTTTCTGGCCGCTGGCTTATTGCATCGTTGGCGCGATGTTCTGACCGGTTCCCGCTGGCGCACCGGCGCCGGGGCCTTTATTGCCATCATCGGTTTGTGGACGCTGCTGTCGCCCTGGGTGGCCAGCCGGTTTTTTCCCGATCAGGCTGTTTTTACGCCCATTGCCGCGTTTCTTGATTCGTGCGTGCCTTAGAGGACTAATCACTGATGCCTGAAAAAATAGCTGTTCAATGGGTTGATACGCTGGCCGCCGGCCTGGAGCAGATACTGGCGCACACGCAGCACCATGCCGTGGTGGGCGCGCCTTTGGGCATCGGCAAACCCAACCCCGTGTTGAATGCCCTCTGGCAACACGCGCTGGATAAGCCGGATTTTCGGCTGGATTTGTTTACGGCCCTGTCACTGGCCGTGCCAAGCGCCGGTTCTGACCTGGAAAAGCGGTTTTTGGCCCCTTTTGCTGAACGCTATTTTGCCGGTCACGAACCCCTGCGCTACCTGGAACCGCTTAAACGCAGTCAGGTGCCGCCCAATGTCCGCATCAGTGAGTTTTATTTCCAGCCCGGCAGCATGCTTCGCTCACCACAGGCCCAACGCTGGTACACCAGCAGCAACTACACCCACGCGGCGCGTGACATGCTGGCCACCGGCATGAATGTGTTGGTGCAACAAGTGGCCATGCGCGAGGTCAACGGCAGCCGCCGTTTGTCATTGGGTTCCAACACTGACGTGACCCTGGATCTGGTGGCCCGGCTACAGGAATCGCCTGCCATTCCGCGCCCCTTGCTGGTGGCGCAAGTCAACCCGAGCATGCCCTATATGACCGGCCAGGCGGAAGTCGATGCGGACTTTTTTGATCTGGTTATCGACGATCCGGCGCATTATTTCTCGCAATATGCCGTGCCCAAACAGGCCATCAATGACACCGATTATGCCATCGGTTTATGGGCCTCGTCCCTGATTGAGGATGGCGGCACCTTGCAGATCGGCATAGGTTCCCTGGGCGATGCGCTGGTGGCTTCGCTGGAACTGCGTCATCGTGACCCGGCCACCTGGCAAGCGGTGTTGCGAGACCTGGACGCGGCGCACCGGGTTCCTGCCGCCGTCAGGAAATATGAACAGATGAACGAGTTTTCGCACGGTCTGTACGGGGCCAGCGAAATGTTTACCGAGGGTTTTCAGGCCCTACGGGAATCCGGCATCCTCAAACGCCACGTTTACGACGATGAAACCCTGCAGGCCCTGTTGAATGAAGGCCGCATCACCGAAACCGTGTCGATTCAGACCCTGCAGGCGTTGCTGGAAGCCGGTGCCATATCGCCCCGACTGACGGCCAGGGACGTGCAGTGGTTGCGGTATTGGGGCATACTGCGTGAAGCCGTGCAGTGGCACAACGGCCAACTGCGCCTGCCGGATGGCACGCTGGTGGCGGCAGACCTGAATGATCCTGTGGCACTAAAAGCCATCGAAGCCCAGGGCCTGGGCGATCGCCTCAAGCACGGCGTGCTGTTGCATGGGGCGTTTTTTCTCGGTTCAAAAGACTTTTACCAGTGGCTGCATGATCTGGATGAAGACGAGCGGGAAAAATTCCAGATGGTGCCGGTGAGTTTTGTGAATGAACTGTACGGTCGGGAAAAACTGGATCGGCTGCAACGCCTCAAGGCCCGCTTTATGAACACCACCATGAAGGTCAATGTGCTGGGGGCGGCCGCGTCCGATGGCTTGTCCAATAACCTGGAAGTCAGCGGCGTGGGCGGCCAGTATAACTTTGTGGCCATGGCACACGCCTTGCGTGACAGCCGCTCGGTGTTGATGTTGCGCGCGGTGCGCGAAAAAAATGGCCGACTCAGCAGCAATGTGGTGTGGACCTACGATTACGATACCATTCCCCGCCATTTGCGCGACATTGTCATTACTGAATACGGCATCGCCGATTTGCGTGGCAAAAGCGATGAAGACTGCATCAAGTCCATGCTGGCCATTTGCGACGCGCGTTTTCAGCATGAATTGATGGAAAAGGCGAAAAAATACGGCAAGCTGGATCGAAACTGGTCATTGCCGGCCCATTACGCCAACAACACGCCGGAGAACCTGAGCCGTGTGCTGGCCAGATACCGGGGCCAGGGGCTTTTTCCCGCTTACCCTCACGGCTGCGATTTCACCCCCGAGGAATTGCGTCTGATCGACGCCCTTAAGTGGCTCAAGGCCCACACAGCCACCAAGCCGGGGTTGGTCAAAACCGTCTTCAGGGCCTTGCCGCGCGCAGCGGATCACTCACTGATGCCGTTGTTGGCGCGCATGGGCCTGGACGCCCCGGTCACGCTCAAGGACAAACTCACCCAACGCCTGTTGGCATTGGCCGTGCACGAAAGCGCCGATCAGGCCCGGAAAAGCGGGGCATGCAGGTGAAATAACCCCGCTCAGGGAGTAAAATGCCCTTCCCGCTGGCGACACAGCCACATCAACAACCCGGAAATACGCATGTACAGCATGACCTCAGAACCCTTTAAGCTCGAGCGCGATGTGGAAGCCATTGCCGTGCCCAGTGGGGAAACCATCGAGCTACCGGCCGGCGTGGTGGGCTACATTACTCAGGCCCTGGGTGGCAGCTTTACCGTGTACGTGGATGGCAGCATGTTCATGATCCTTGGCCATAATGCCGATGCCCTGGGTAAAAACCCCTTACCCCCACCCGTTTTGCCGGAGAATGCCAGCCAGCAGGACGTGGAAAAAGCGGTGTGGGAGCAGTTGAAAAACGTGTATGACCCGGAAATTCCCGTCAATATTGTGGATCTGGGTCTGGTGTATGAATGCGATGTGGTGCCCAGCGAGGGAAAACCAGGTTATGACGCCAACATCAAAATGACCTTGACGGCACCGGGATGTGGCATGGGTGATGTGCTGATTTCAGACGCTTCTGCCAAAATCAAATTGATTCCTGACATAAATGCCGTGAATACTGAACTGGTGTTCGACCCGCCCTGGAGTCATGACATGATGAGTGACGTGGCCAAGCTGGAAACCGGCATGCTGTAAGCGGATGATTCCGGCCGGTTTGTGCAGACATCGCCGCGCTAAAATTACAGGATAAAAAACCCGGCACAAACCGGGTTTTTTCATGGGGTCTGACAGGTTAGTGCTTAGCCGGATGACTTTTCTGATGTCTTGGCCAGGCGCTGTTTTTGCAAGTCCAGCCAGTCACTGAGAATGCGCGCGGTTTCAAACAGTTCATAGTCCACACGGTCCTTGTCTTCTGCGTCTTCCACCGGCTCGCCGTCTTCGTCCAGCACAGGCGGCTTGTCGCTATTGCTGGTGCTGTCCAGCACCACCTGCACGTCGCTCAGTGCCGGGTCATGCTTGCCCTGGGCGATGGCTTTGCGTTGGGCCTTGCGTTTGGCCTTGCGCGCTTCCAGTTGGTCGGCTTCGGCCTGGCGTTTTTTCAGGTTCAGGCTCACCATCTTGTCGGCCTTCATTTCCGCGTAGCGGGCCTGATCCTGTTTCAGGAAGTCAAACTCCGGGTTGACCTTTTCCCGCTCCATAAACTGCTGTCGCAGGATGGGGATCAGGGCCGTCAGGTCATTCCACACGCGGTAGGAGGTGCGTTTGATGCTGCTCCATGGTAAGGCATTTTCCAGCTCGCTTTCGCCATAGTTATCGGTGCCCGGGTGTTTGGGAAATGCCACATCCGGTATTACCCCGCGATGCTGGGTGCTGCCGCCATTGATGCGGAAAAACTGCGCCATGGTCAGCTTCAGTTGCCCGGCGGAGTGCTCCTTGTCATTGACGTAGGAATCCAGTGGCAGCATGTTCTGCACCGTGCCCTTGCCAAAGGTTTGTTCGCCCACAATCACGGCACGTCCATAATCCTGCAAGGCGGCGGCAAAAATTTCAGAAGCCGACGCGGAAAGTTTGTTCACCAGCACAATCAGCGGGCCATCCCAGGCCACCGAGCTATCGCGATCGCGGTTGATTTCCACAAAGCCGCGCGAATCCTTGATCTGCACCACCGGGCCTTTTTCAATGAACAGGCCAGTCAGGTCGGTGGCTTCCACCAGCGAACCGCCGCCATTGCCGCGCAAGTCCATAACGATGCCTTCCACGCCCTCGGCCTTCAGCTTGTCAATAATTTTCCGCACATCGCGGGTGGTGCTGCGGTAATCCGGGTCGCCGCGCATGCGTCCTTCAAAGTCCAGGTAGAAGGTGGGCAACGTAATGACGCCTATTTTGTGGTCGATGCCGCCTTTGTTCACTTTCAGGATTTTGTACTGGGCGGCTTGCTGCTCCAGCTTGACCTTGTCGCGCACCAGTTTGACTTCGTGCGGCTTGGCCGATGCCGGTTCGTCCTTGTTGATTACCAGCAGGCGGATAGTGCTGCCTTTGGGGCCACGAATCTTGTCCACCACGTCGTCCAGGCGCCAGCCAATCACGTCTTCCATGGGGCCGTCCTCGCCCTGGCCCACGGCCAGAATGCGATCGCCCTTTTTCAACCGTCCGTCCATGCTGGCCGGGCCACCCTTGATGATGCGCTGGATGGTGGTGTATTCGTCGTCGGCGCCCAGCAAGGCGCCAATCCCTTCCAGGGACAGGCTCATGTTGATTTTGAAATTCTTGGAATTGCGCGGCGCCAGGTAGCTGGTGTGTGGCTCGATCAGGGACGCATAGCTGTTAACAAAGTACTGGAAAACATCCTCCGCGCTGGTTTCGGCCACGCGTTTTTGAATGCGGCGGTAGCGTTTTTCCAGTGTTGAACGGGTTTTTTCGTCGTCCTTGCCCGCCAGTTTCAGGCTCAGGAAATCGTTCTTGACCCGTTTGCGCCACAATTCGTCCATTTCGGCCTGGGTCTTGGGCCACTCGGCGTCTTCGCGGTCCCATTGGTAGCTTTCGTCCTTGCTGAAATCAAAGCCGGTTTTCAGCAGCTCCCGGGCCTTGTCCATGCGCTCGTTAATGCGCTGGGAATAGCGGTTCCAGATGGCAAAGGCGGGGCTGATTTCGCCTTCTTTGAGTGCGTCATCCAGTGCCGTGGCGTACTGCTGGAAATCCGCGATGTCGCTGGCATAGAAATACACGCGGTTTGGATCCAGTGTCTTGATGAAATTATCGAGAATCTGGCGTGAGAAGGCGTCATCCAGTTTGTGCGGACGGTAATGTGCTTGACTGAGCAGGCGCACGATCCACTGGCTGACCTTTTTCTGATAGTCGGCTTCGCGCAAGGGTGCGACCCCGGTTGCGGCTTTTTTCGCGGTTTCAGGCGCTTGTGTGGTGACAGGGGAGGTATCTACGGTCGAAACCGGGGGCTTGACATCCGTGCCTGATGTGGCCGCCAGGGTGAGGCCGGCCAGGACAAGGGCAAGCAGTGTCAGCAGCACGGTTTTGGTGCCGGAAACTGGGAAAAAATTGGCCTTCATGTATAATCTCCGTGAACTTTTATAGGTCGACTTTGCCTTATGGGGCAGGTTTGATTGGCTGCCTTACCGCGTGTGACTGGCTTAGTGTATCCGCCGGCTTGCGGGAAAACAACCGCCTGCCAAGGTCATTGATTGTGGTGATTAGGACAATCAAGCCGGCTGCCGGGTTCACCGTTAAGGCAAAATTGCCTCGGCGACCCGGCAAAAAAGAGCCGAATTCGGGAAGCGGATAAAACCGCTTTCACCAACAAACACTGAATAAACCCATGGAGACAACAATGAAAAAACTTTTAGCAACGGCCTCAGTGGCTGTTTTGATGAGCGGCGCGGCCATGGCCGTGGACTTTAAATCCGATGATGCCAAGATCAACTACATGGTCGGCAGCGATGTGGGGCGTTACCTGAAAGCCTCTGAAACTAAATTCGACGAGGCCGCCTTTATCAAAGGCGTTAAAGACGCCATGGCGGGTAAGGAAATCGCCCTGACCGACGATGAACTGAAGCAGGTTCGCATGATCATGCAGAAGAAACAGCAAGCCGCTCAGGCCAAGATGCGCGAAGAACAAATGAAGAAATTCGAAGCGGCCAAGAAAGAAAACCTGGAAAAGGGCAAAGCATTTCTGGCTGAAAAAGCCAAGGACAAAAAGGTCAAGAAAACCGACAGTGGCCTGATGTATGAAGTGCTGAAAGCAGGCACTGGCAAACAGCCCAAGTCCCCTGAAGACACCGTGGTTGTGCATTACAAGGGCACCACCATTGACGGCAAGGAGTTCGACAGCTCCTACAAGCGTGGCCAGCCAGCCACCTTCAAGCTGAACCAGGTCATCAAGGGCTGGACCGAAGGCGTGCAGTTGATGAAAGAAGGCGCTAAATACCGCTTTTACATCCCGGCTGATCTGGCGTATGGCGAAAATGCACCACCGGCCATTGGCCCCAATCAGGTGCTGATCTTCGACGTGGAATTGCTGGAAGTCAAGGATGTGGCCAAGGACGCAGTGAAGAAATAACACCTATCACCATCAGAAACACCAAACCCGCCAACTGGCGGGTTTTTTATTGGCGGGTTTTGAGTGTTTGTTCCTGGAATCGTCCTAGTGACCTCTGTTTTCAGGGCGTTCTTCACTGTAACCAAGACGAGTTATCCACGGCTGCAAAATTTTCAGCGCCTGCTGCATGTAAGGCAGGTAGTTCCGGTGGCGGAAGCGCGAGCTGGTATACACCGGCTGCGATGCCTGGTTGTAGCTGGGCGTGGTGATGGTGCCACGCTCAGCGGTTTTTTCGTGGTAGCGCAAGATGTCATCGTGCCAGGCCAAACCGGCCTGGGCCACCAGTTGCCGTGCCTGGGGCTCAAAATCAGACACCAGTTTTTCGTAAACCACCGGATAATATGGAATATTCCACTGTTCGGTGGCACTGGTCCATACTTTGAGCATCGCATCATAAGTGCGAGCTGCGTGGTCGATATCGAGCAGGTTGGTCATAAAACTGTTCAGGTAAAAGTTCTGCATGAAACAGCTGAGCACCACATCGGCCGGATGCCGCTGGGCGAAGAGGATTTTTGCATCGGGGAACAATCGGTGTATAAGGCCCACATGCAAGGTATTCATGGGGGATTTGTCAATAACAGTGGTTGTCGGCTCCCTGGCCAGGTAGTCCGGAAGCAGGCTGAAATAACGTTGACGCAGGTGCGTTACCTGTTTCGAATCCAGCTGGCTGATTGCCTTGGCATAGGTTGCAGGGTTCGCATTGGCAATTTGATCAAACACCTCGCCAAGTATGGGGGCTTCTTCCAGTATGCTCACCTCAGGGTGGGCAGAAAGAATGTTATCGATGAGCGTCGTGCCTGAACGCGGGAAGCCCAAAACAAACACCAGTTTGGGAGAATCGGCCTGATGCACATCGGTGAAAGCCGTTGTGCTTTGTGCCGGAAGGCTTTCTGGAGTAAAGCCTTGCGCCAGTGAGTGGGCATTATTAAGAAAAGTATCTGGATGAGGGTTTATTTTTCTCCACTCCTTTTGCATGGTTTCATTGGCCTGGAGAAAGGCGTGCCACGCTTTGTCAAAGTGCTTTTTTTTATCAAAAACGGCTCCCTGCTCGTAGTATTTTTCTGCGATCAGGGCCGCATCAACGGTTTTGTCGGTTTTGTTATCGAGTTGGTCAAGAATGGCCAGTGCGCTATCCAGTTGCTTCAGGGTGCGCAATGCTCGCGCTTTGAGCACTTGTAGGCCAAAGTCATCAGGGTGTTTAACCAACGCACTTTCAAGAAGGTGGGATGCCTTGGAATAATCACCGGCGAGCAACATCTGCTCAGCAACAAACGCGTAGTCACTGGCATCAGAAGCGTTG
>JALWKC010000225.1 GCA_026996795.1 Lysobacterales bacterium
AAGACCCGCCAGCGCCAGCGGGGGAAGTAAACGATGGCGAAAAAATACAGCGCAAACCAGGCATAGGCGGCGCTGGCGTGGGCGGCGGGAAAGCAGTGACCATAGTCAAAGCTGCCGGGGTGTGGGTGAAACAGACCCACATAGGGTTTGTCGCCACCAAATTCCAGCAAATCCCACGGGCAGTCCATGTGCGTGACGGTTTTCAGGGCCGAAACGCTCAAGGTGCCCAAGCCGAGGGCCAGCACCAGGTACCATAAACCCCGCCGGTAAGGCGCCAGCCGGGGATTTTTCAGGGACAATCCCGCCAGCACCAGAATGGCCAGGTAGGCCGCCAGCAAGGCGTATTTGGCCCAGCGATGGATAACGGTTTCCAGCAACCAGTGTTGCTGCCAGGCCCAGGCATGGCCCTGCCAGCGGTAGAACAGTGCGGCCAGTTGGTGATCCAGTCCCCACTCCTGTAACAGATAAACTGCCAGTGCCCCCGGTAACAGCCAGGCCAGGTGTTTGAGCAACCAGCCCCGCTGGCACCACACCGCCGACTTAACCATACCAGGCGGCACCATCAGGCCAGCACCTTGCCATAGAAGAGCTCCAGGGTTTCCCGTTTCAGGCGGCGTGAAATGGTGTTCTGATCCCGGCGCGACAATTCGTGGCTGCGGGTGGTGAACAGGTAGCGGTCTAGATCGAATTCACGCAGCATCATTTTGGTGTGAAACAGGTTTTCCTGATACACGTTGACGTCGTACATGGTGTAGTCGCGTTTGAAGCGTTTATCCAGAAAGTCCTGGATGGAATGAATTTTATGGTCGATAAAAATCTTTTTGCCATCGGCCTTGCGGGTAAAGCCGCGCACGCGGTAATCCAGCGTGGCCACATCCGGGTCAAATTCCTGCAGCAGGAAATTCAGCGCCTTCAGGGGCGAAATCACGCCGCAAGTGGACACGTCAATGTCCACCCGAAAGCTGGCGATGCCGTTGTGCGGGTGCAATTCCGGGTAGGTGTGCACCGTCAGGTGGCTTTTGTCCAGGTGCCCGACCACGGATTCTTTTTCCGGCAACAGTGCAGTGGTGGGGGGAGTCACCGGGCCTTCGGAAATCAGAATGGTGACCGATGCACCTTCGGGTTCGTAATCCTGCTTGGCAATATTGAGGATGTTGGCGCCGATGATATCGGAGACACTCACCAGGATTTGCGTCAAACGCTCGGAGTTGTATTCCTCATCAATGTATTTGATGTAGGCTTTCTGCTCTTCGGGCGTTTTTGCGTAGCAAATGTCATAGATATTGAAGCTGAGGGTTTTGGTCAGGTTGTTGAAACCACTGAGCTTCAGGCGGGGCAAAGGTTTGACCACGGCGTTGTTCCTTAAGGGTGCACGGAGATAAAAGTAAGCCGCTCATTTTACCAGATGGAGGCACCGCCGGGGTAGCGCCCGCAGCCGCTCTGGGGCCAACGGCTGCGCTTTTCTTTTGTGAAACCGGCCTCAAATGGGTAAAATGCCGGATTCACGGGACAACGAAGCCAGCGCATGAACAGCAACTACCTCGACTTTGAACAGCCTTTGGCGGAACTGGAAGCCAAAATCGAAGAACTGAAAAATGTCAGCCATGACAATTCTCTGGACATCGAGGAGGAAATTTCGCGCTTGCAAGACAAGCTGCAAAACAAGACCCGGCAGATTTTCTCCCACCTCAACGATTGGCAGGTCACGCAATTGGCCCGTCACCCCCTGCGGCCCTATACGCTGGATTACGTGAACCTGCTGTGCCAGCACTTTGAAGAGCTGCATGGCGACCGCATGTTTGCCGACGACCCGGCCATTGTGGGCGGCATGGCCGAGTTTCGCGGCCAGCCGGTGATGGTGATCGGCCACCAGAAAGGCCGCGACACCAAGTCGAAAATCCGGCGCAATTTTGGCATGCCACGGCCTGAAGGCTATCGCAAGGCCTTGCGCCTGATGAAAATGGCCGAACAGTTCAACATGCCCATTCTGACCTTTATCGACACGCCCGGCGCCTACCCCGGCATCAGCGCCGAGGAACGCGGCCAAAACGAAGCCATTGCCCGCAACCTGATGGAAATGTCCGACCTCAAGGTGCCCATTATCTGCACGGTGATTGGTGAGGGCGGCTCCGGTGGTGCGCTGGCCATTGGCGTGGGCGATGTGACATTGATGCTGGAATACAGCACCTATTCGGTGATTTCCCCCGAAGGCTGCGCTTCCATTCTCTGGCGCAGCGCTGACAAGGCCCCGGAAGCGGCAGAGGCGCTGTCCATCACGGCGGAAAAATTGAAAAACCTGGGCCTGATCGATGAAGTCATCAAGGAGCCACTGGGCAGCGCGCACCGTGATCCGGAAACATTGGCCAAACAACTGGGTGACCGCATTGAAGCCCACCTCAACACACTCAAGTCCCTGCCGGCGGACAAGCTCACGGAAAAACGCTATCAGCGGCTGATGAGCTATGGCGTCTTCAAGGAAAACTAAACCCGGGAAATCACCCCCGAACCTGCCCGAAGCACTGACCCAGTGGTGGCATCGCCAGTGGCCGGAAGATGCTGAAAATCGCCCCACTTCTGTCCTTATCGCCTACAGCGGCGGTGTTGACTCCACCGCCCTCTTGCACGCCATGGCGCGCGCCAAAAAAATCACCCCCACCATTGGCGTGCCCATCCGGGCGGTGCATTTCAACCACCAGTTGCAGCCACTGGCCGACACCTGGCAGGCGCATTGCGAACTCACCGCTCAGGCACTGGGTGTGCCGCTCACTGTTATTCCCCTGAGCCTGAAGGATGCCTCGGAACACACCGCCCGTCAGGCGCGGTATGCCGCCTTGAAAGCCCTGCTGCGTCCCGATGAACTGCTGCTAACCGCCCACCACCGTGACGATCAGGCCGAGACCGTGCTGCAGCAATTGCTGCGTGGCAGCGGCTTGACCGGACTTGGAGGCATTCGTCCACTCCAGGCTTTTGCATCGGGCTGGCTGGCACGGCCACTGCTGCGCTGGTCGAAGCAACAGTTGTACGATTGGCTGCTGGCCGAAGAAATCCCCTGGGTGTCTGACCCCAGCAACCGCGATACCCGCTATCGGCGCAATTTTCTTCGTCACCGGGTGTTGCCAACGCTGATGGAACACTGGCCACAGGCCCCAAAGGCCCTGAGCCGGGCAGCCGAGCACGCGCAGGCGGCCGAAAGCCTGTTGCAGCATTTTTACCGCCGCCACGGGCCGGCCACTGGCGCCCCCTTGCCCTTGTCCAGTTTTAGTGAGCTTCCAGAAACCGCACACGGCACCTGGCTGGGCCTGTGGTTGGCCGATCATGGGCAAAAGCGGCCCGACAGCGCCAGGGTTCAGGAATTTCTGATCCAATGCCAGCGCGCTGCTGCCGACCACAACCCGCAGCTGGACCTGGGCAATGGCCGCATCATCCGCTGGCGCGATGCCCTCTATCTGGTGGAAAACAAAAGCAACGACACTGCCGAGGATTTCAGCCACTGGACAAAGTGCTGGGATGGCACCGGCTCGCTGAGGCTGCCTGCCGCGCTAGGCTCCCTTGAATTGACTGAATTGACGGGCAGTTCCGAAAACCGCCCCTTGCGCTTGCAGGTGGGGTTTTATCGCGGTGGCGAATCCATCCGGCTGCCACAACACCGGCACAGCAAGCGCCTGAAAAACCTGTTTCAGGAGCACGCCGTCCCCCCATGGGAGCGGCGACGGCTACCGCTGATATTCGCCACCGACGCGAAAGGCAAAGCGGACACCCTGCTGGCGGTTGGCGACCGTTGGCTGGCCGAAGGCGCCCCTTTTCGGGGTGTTTTATGGCACCGGCAAAGCACCCGTTCTGCCACTGCATAATTCTGTCCATTTAGCTCCGTTCAGGACTGAACAGCCACAGACCCGCCCCGTGGCTGTGATAAAATGGGGTTTTCTCCCGATACCTGTTTTATGAGCAAAAAGCCATCATCAAACCCGGCTCCCGCATCAAAAAAAGCCGCCACAAAAGACGGGCTGGCCTTTGAGTCCCTGCTGGCCGAGTTGGACGCCACCGTGCAGAAAATGGAGTCTGGCCAGTTGTCGCTGGAAGAGTCGCTGAGCTGTTTTGAGCGTGGCATGGCCCTCACGCGTCAGTGCCAGGCCATTCTCAGCGAGGCCGAACAACGC
The DNA here is from genome assembly GCA_026996795.1 of Lysobacterales bacterium. Taxonomy (GTDB): domain Bacteria; phylum Pseudomonadota; class Gammaproteobacteria; order Xanthomonadales; family Marinicellaceae; genus S144-45. The sequence continues at coordinate 4,158 of JALWKC010000225.1, forward strand.
ATCGAGAAGCTTATGCAGGAACTGCCGGATGCCCAGTAAGCACCGGCTGGCATCCATTGCTCACCCTGACTGCCTTCACCCGTCGCTGCTTGAAGAGCGTTCGCTTGTCTCTTGAAGCCCCGGACTGACTGAACCATGCAGGAAAAAAACCGACACTATCAAGAGCGCATCAATCGCTGGCTTGCCACTTTTTTGCGCACCCATTACCCAGCCGATGAAACGGCCGCCGCCACCCTGCTGAAAGCCATTCGCTATTCCCTGCTGGCAGGCGGCAAGCGCATCCGGCCATTGCTGGCCTATGCCACCGCCGAAGCCATTGATTTACCACCGCAACACGCCGATGCCATTGCCGGCAGCGTGGAAATGATTCATGCTTACTCGCTGATTCACGACGACTTGCCAGTGATGGATGACGATGACTTGCGGCGCGGACAGCCCACCTGCCACATCGCTTTTGATGAGGCCACCGCCATTCTGGCCGGGGATGCGCTGCAGGCCATGGCGTTTGAGGCCCTGGCACTGGCTGAAGCGTCGCCTGCCATCACCCTGGAACTGGTGCGGCAACTGGCACGCGCCTGCGGCACTTGTGGAATGGCAGGCGGTCAGGCGCTGGATTTGCAAGGCGAAAACCAGCAACTGGACAAACAGCGGCTGGATCAGGTGCATGCCCTCAAGACCGGCGCTTTGATCAGTGCCACCATGAACATGACCGCCAGCTTGCAGCCCGCACTCAGCGAACAGCAAAAAACCGGCATTGCCACCTTTGCCACCCATTTCGGCATGGCTTTCCAGATCATGGACGACGTACTGGATGTAACCGGCGACACCAACACCCTGGGTAAACCCGTGGGCTCGGACGAGAAACAGAACAAGGCCACCTATCCGCAACTGTTGGGGCTGGAAGGTTCCATTGAACGCGCCCGGGAACATATTGGTGAAGCCACCGCCGCGGTTGCCGGATTACCGGGCGATCCCGACTACCTGAACCAGCTTGGCCAGTGGGTGTTGACCCGGCGGCATTAGTAACGGCATTAACAACGGCATGAGTGCGTGCCAGACCCGATAGTCTGGCAGGCGCCTTATTTGACCCGCTTTCCTCTTTGGCGGATAATAAACAGCTACCCCGAATCAAGCAACCATGACCACCAAAACCTTTCCATTGCTGGACCAGATCACGGTTCCGGCTGATCTGCGTCAGCTGGCGCCGGAACAACTGCGCCAGGTCGCCGATGAGCTGCGTGATTACCTGATCCAGTCTGTTTCCCGCTCCGGCGGCCATTTTGGCTCCGGGTTGGGCACCGTGGAACTGACCGTGGCCCTGCACTACGTGTTCAATACGCCACACGACCGCATTGTGTGGGACGTGGGCCATCAGGCCTACCCGCACAAGATATTGACCGGGCGCAAGGATCGCATTGAAACCATCAAGAAAAAAGGCGGCCTGACGCCCTTCCCCAAACGCTGCGAAAGCGAGTACGACACCTTCGGTGTGGGGCATTCCTCCACCTCCATCGGGGCCGCACTGGGCATGGCCATTGCCGCAGCCCGCCAGGGCATTGATCGCAAGGCCATTGCCGTGATTGGTGACGGCGCCATGACCGCTGGCATGGCTTTCGAGGCGCTGAATCATGGCGGTGAACTGGCGCCGGATATGCTGGTTATCCTGAACGAAAACGAGATGTCCATTTCGCCCAACGTGGGCTATCTGACCAAAATGCTGGCCAAGATTGTCAGCGGGCGTTTTTACAACCGCGTGCGTGAGCAATCCAAGCGCATCATGCGGCGCGATTCCTGGCTGTGGCGGTTCATGTCCCGCTGGGAAGAACACACCAAGGGCATGGTGATGCCCAATACGCTGTTTGAGGAACTGGGTTTTCACTACCTGGGTCCCATCGACGGTCACGACGTGGATCAGCTGGTGCGGACACTGCAGGTCATCAAGGGCATGAAAGGCCCGAAATTCCTGCACATCATCACCAAAAAAGGCAAAGGCTACAAACCCGCCGAAGAAGACCCGGTCAAGTACCATGCCGTGTCCCCTTTTGACCCGCAAAAAGGTGTGCAGCCCTCAAACGCACCCAAACCGGTCACCTACACCCAGGTGTTTGGTGACTGGCTGTGCGACATGGCCCGGATCAACAAAAAGCTCATGGCCATTACCCCCGCCATGCGTGAGGGTTCCGGCATGGTGGAATTTCACAAACAATTCCCCAAACGCTATTTTGATGTGGGCATCGCCGAACAACACGCCGTCACCCTGGCCGCCGGCATGGCCTGCGAAGGCATGCAACCGGTAGTGGCCATTTATTCAACCTTCCTGCAACGGGCCTATGACCAGCTGATTCATGACGTGGCGCTGCAAAATTTACCCGTCCTGTTTGCCATTGACCGGGCCGGTGTGGTTGGCCCGGATGGCCCCACCCATGCCGGCAGCATGGACCTGAGTTTTCTCCGCTGCGTGCCCAACATGACCATTATGGCCCCGGCAGATGAAAATGAATGCCGGCAAATGCTGTACACCGGTCACACACTGAATGCACCGGCAGCGGTGCGCTACCCGCGCGGCAGTGGCCCGGGCGTACCCGTACAAAAAGACATGCAAGCCCTGCCCGTGGGCAAAGGCGAGATTCGCCGCCAGGGCAACGGCTTGGCTTTTCTGGTTTTTGGCTCGCCCCTGAGCGACGTCCTGTCCGTGGCCGATGGCCTGGATGCCACGGTGGCCAATATGCGTTTTGTGAAGCCACTGGATCTGGAGCTTGTGCGTCACCTGGCCGAGACCCACCATGCTCTGGTGACGGTGGAAGATAACGTGGTCGCCGGGGGCGCCGGCAGCGGTGTCAACGAAGCCCTGCACGCCATGGGCATCCAGATTCCCGTTCTGAACCTGGGCCTGCCCGATGCCTATCAGGAACATGGCAGCCGTGAGGAGTTACTGGCCGAAGCCGGCATCGATGCGGCAGGCATCCAGAAACAGGCGAGTGCATTTATCAACGCCCTGGGCGGGTTGCCCACGGAGCTGAAAAAAGTGTCCGGAGTCTAAGCTCGCTGATGTAAGGCCCAGGTTGATCGCGGAAGGTAATTACTGGCTTGATTTCCCTCAACGCCACTTAATTAACCACTTAACAGGCCAAATGACACTGAGCCTCTCTGTGCTTCCACTGATGGCAATGGAGCGGGACAAAATTTTGCCTGTTGCAGGCCTGGACTGCCCATTGGCGTCATTTTCTCCGTCACCTCTTTCTTAGGCATGGCCTGCCCAGCCGGGTGACCGTCTTCTTCGGGTCGTTTATAATGGCACTCCGTTTCTGCCGTGCATTGGTGTGCCATGCCCCCATTGTTTTTCGACAACCTGCAACGACCAACTTTGCGCGACTGCCTGCTGTTTTCCGCCATGAGCGATGCTCAATTCGCCCAACTGAAAAAACATTGCCACCGGGTTGAGCTGGATGCCGAGCAGATTCTGTTTCAGCAAGGCACCGACCTGACCCACATTTACTTTGTTGAGCAGGGAGCCATCAAGCTCACCCGCAGCGCCTTGAGCGGTGATGAAAAAATCATTGAGGTGGTCACACCGGGCAAGTCTTTTGCCGAAGGGGTGTTATTTGCCGGCGCACCACGCTACCCGGTCACTGCCACGGCAGTCAAACCTTCGATGGTCATTGCCATCAGCGCCAATCATTACCTGGACATCCTTGGCGGCAGCACCGAGTTGTGCATCAAGATGCTCGGGCATTTATCGCAACGCCTGCACTGGATGCTGAAAGAACTGGACAAGCAAACACTGCACAATGCCTCGTTCCGCATTGTGGATTATTTCGTTTCGCTGGTGGACAACGCCAGTGCCGAATCTGGTCAGGCTTTTGACCTGTGCCTGAACATCCCCAAACGCGACATTGCCTCGCGCCTTTCCATCAAGCCGGAAACGTTCAGCCGCGCCCTGAAACAACTGAATCAACGCGGATTGATTGAACTGGCAGACAATCACATTATTCTTAAAAACGTTCCACAGCTGCGAAAAATGCTGGAACTGGAACAAATCTAAATACGCCATCACCGGGACGACTGCTCGTCTGAACTGCCATCCAATTTTCTTTCCCTTTCTATTTGGTAAACAATATTCTTTCTTCCGCTTTAACGAATTGACTTAGGTCAAGGCCGTTTTTTGACAGTGGCAATACACTGACCCGCGTCAAACAACGGAGAACATCATGACCGAACCTGTGCTCGCGTCCAACATCATGCTGGCCACCATGGCCGGTGCCATGATGATCCTGTTTGGCGCGTTTTATGCTTTTTTCTTTGCCTGGTCGCGCCTCAAGAACAACACATCCTACGCCACCCTGGCTTACCTCAGCTACGGGATATTTGCTGTCTTTACCGTGGTGTTGGTGCAGGTGCTTCACCTGTCCGGGTATTGGCGGATTCTTGTCGCGCTGCTCTTGCTGGGTTATTTGCTGGCTCCTCATGGCATCTGGCACCTGTGCGTGGGCACCCACCCGCACGAGGAGGAGATGGCGGCTTCCAGCACACCAGGCAAATCAAGCGGACTGTCTTAACCCTCACGTTTCAGCAGGAGAATTGCTATGAATAAAACACCGTGGTGGGCCAGTGAATCTTTCTGGCGAAAGGTCGCCGTCTGGATAACCGGGGGCATGCTGGTTATCCTGATTTTTCTGACCTTTGATACCGTCAAGAAGATCACCGCCGGCTCCAGTCGCGTCCCCGCTTACAGCGTCATTAACAAACGCATTTACTATCGTTTCAATCCCGAACGCGGGTTTATGGAGCCGGTCATTGGTGATGATGCACCATTGTTTGGCAAGATGATGAGCGAGGAAGAAGCCGAAAAACTGGTTTCTCTGGGCAAAATGACCATCCAGGCCAAAAACTGCATGAACTGCCACACCTTGCTGGGCAATGGCGCCTACTACGCACCTGACCTCACCAAGGCCTGGCTGGATCAGGGCTGGGGCGCCGAATCGGTACGGGAAAACATGATGGTCAGCTTTCTCATGGACCCAGAAACCAATGGCCGCGGCTATGGAACCATGCGCCGCATGCCCAACCTGGGCATTACCGAAGAAGAAGCGCGTGGCATTGTGGCCTTCCTGAAATGGATGTCCTCCATTGACACCAACGGTTTTCCACATAACTTTAAAACCATTCCACAGGAGGGTGACCAATGAGCCTTCTCGACTTTGACTATTCCTCACTGACTCCCGGCAAAAAACTGGCCGTCAAATATTTTATTGTGGCCATCATTCTGTTTGGTGCCCAGATTCTGTTTGGCCTGATTGCCGGTGCCCAGTACCTGATGCCCGGCCTGTTTTACAACAAGCTGGACTTCAACGTGGTGCGCATGGTGCACATCAACGCCATGGTTATCTGGATGCTGTACGGGTTCATCGGATCGGTCTACTGGCTGATTGAAGACGAAGCCCAGACCGAACTGGTGGGTTACAAACTCGGCAACCTGGCTTTCTGGATTTTCACTCTGGCCGTGGCCGTGGTGGTGGTGGTTTATCTGTTCATCCAGATTGGCCCGGGAAACCAGACCTCCCTGTGGCTGATCAATGAAGGCCGCGAATACATAGAAGCCCCGCGCTGGGCGGACATTGGCATTGTGGTCTGTGTGCTGATTTTCTTCTACAACGTGGCAGCCACTTTCATGAAGGGCCGCTGGACAGGCATTGCCGGCGTGCTGGTGCTGGATCTGGTGGCGCTGGCCGGTCTGTATCTGGCGGGCATGTTCTATACCCCCAACATTTCCGTTGACCAGTACTGGTGGTGGTGGGTAATTCACCTGTGGGTAGAAGCCACCTGGGAAGTACTGGTTGGCTGTATCATGGCCTGGGGCTTGATGCAGGTGCTGGGCACTCCGCGGAAAATCGTCCAAACCTGGCTCTATATCGAAGTAGCGCTGATGTTCGGTTCCGGTATTCTGGGGTTGGGTCATCACTATTTCTGGATTGGCACCCCCGAATACTGGCTCACCATTGGTGGCTTCTTCTCTGCCCTGGAGCCCGTGCCTCTGGTCGCCATGGTGGTGCACGCGGTTTACGATGCCGGCAAGCATGATTTCAAAAACCGCAATCATCCGGCCATGGCCTGGTTGATTGCGCACGCTTTTGGCAACTTCTTTGGGGCCGGCGTGTGGGGATTCATGCACACCCTGCCGCAAATTAACCTTTACACTCACGGCACCCAATGGTCCGCTTCACATGGTCACCTCGCCTTCTTCGGCGCCTATGCTTCCATCAATATTGCTATGTGGTATATCGCCGTGCAGAAACTCCGGGGCGATGTGCCGTTTGACAGCCGCCTACCCCACGCCTGGCGCTGGAAGTGGGCCCTGGCACTGCTCAACATTGGTGTGCTGGGCATGACCATGGCCTTGCTGATCTCCGGCTACGAGCAATCCTTTGTTGAGCGGGCCATTGAAGGCAGCACTTGGGCCGGGTATTTCAAGGCCCAGACAGCCAAGTGGTTCGTGCAGGGCATGTGGTGGCGTCAGTTGTTTGGCTATGCCACTGCGCTGGGCTATGTGCTGCTGGTGTGGGATTTGATGACCATCGGCAAGGACGTGCCGCAGTCCGTCATTGAAGCAGACCGCAAAGAGCAGGCCCATGGTCAGCAGGCTCAAGCCTGAGGGATAAGTCCCGGCTGGAAAACCTGGCAGGATGCTAAAAAGGGACCTCAATACCCGGGCCAAACGGCCCGGGGCATTGAGCCGTTGACCTGACAGGAATACAAACTGCTACAAATAATTGCCCGTTTTATAACAACACAAGCGAACTTTAACCGTGTTCTCCGCTGCCCTTTCAGGGCCTGCTTCTGTCCAGCCTGGTCTGGTCAGGCAGTAGGCACTCTGAAAGGGCTTTTTTAGGCCCTCCCTCTTCTGCCATTGATGCCGGAGCCAG
>JALWKC010000226.1 GCA_026996795.1 Lysobacterales bacterium
CCTTTCAGGCGTTGGTCGCGAATCCGGTAATTGACGTCCACGTCTGCCTTGCCGCTTTTAATGGCATAGCCCAGGTAGCGTTGGGCATAGGCCGAAAGCCGGGACAGATCCAGGTTACGAATGCCTCCCTGGGCCTGTGGCGCCACGGGATTGTTGTTTAAGCGCAACTGGCCTTTGGCCGTGGCACGGGTGAATTTGTCCAACTCAGCCTGGACAGTGAACATTGTTGGCCCCTTGCCGGTATTGTTTTTGCCCGCTGCCACAGTGGCCTTCAGGTGCGTGGCCTGCCAGTGAAACGGCGGTTGCAGGCGCGTATCCACAAAACCCAGTTGGCCGTCGTTCACTGAGGCGCTGTCCAATTCAATCTGCCAGGGCTTTTTCTCTTTTTCTGTGCCGGCTTTCGCTTTACTCGGATTTTTATCCGGGCGGGATTGGCCGGGGTTTGAACGGGTCGGCGGTGGCAGCAGGGCCTTGAGGTTATTGCCGGTGTCCTCCAGCCGCACTTCGCTGGCCAGTCCCTGAATGTGAATCGGCCCCAGGCGCAGCCGCCGTTTGGTGCCATCGACCCGTGTTTCACCCAGGCTGGCTTTGTCCCAGGCCAGAACGGTTTTCTGCGATTTATCGGCCAGTGAGAACTCCGTAAGGCTGGCGTTGAGCGTGCCACTGAAAGCACCGGTAGAATCCTCCGCCCCTCTCTGCCATTGCCAGCGGCCCTGGCTGTCAAGCACGCCGGTGACGTCGGACACCAGCAGGTAGTCCTGCAACACCGGCAACCAGGGTCGCACAGACGCGTGTTCCAGTTGATGGGATAGTTCCCCCGTGCCCTTAGCCAGTGAGAAGGAGCCACTGAGGCGGGCGCTTCCCGGCGACTGGTCCGACTCCCCCGGCAGAGTCAACTCAGCAGTGAGGCTGGCCGGCTGGTCACTGTCAGACAGGTTTTGCAACCGTAAGGATTTAATGCCAAGGGCCGGGCCGGTATTGTCCGCTGTGCTTTCCACCTGTAATTCGCTGTTGCTGAGGGAAACATCTGCTATGTTCCATGAATATGGCGGCGTGGCGGTGGCCTTTGTTGCCCCGTCTTTGTTGTTTGAGGCCGTTGGTGAGTGTTTTCCCACTGCTTCCAGCACACGCAACGGGGCACGGAGTCGGGCCTGATCCAGGCCAATGCGCTCAATGCTCAGGTGTTTCTTCTGGGTGCTCAGGGAAGCGCCGGTGATGGCAATGGTCGGGGCTTGCAGCACGGGAGCGATTTTTTCAGTTTTGTCGGTGTCCAGTGGCACACCCAGACGAACGTCTCTGAGCGTCAGTTCATCGGCTGTGAAGCTTGCGCTTGGCGATGTGGCTTGGCTTTGCCAGTGCAGGCTGCCGGTGCCAGAAACCAGGGCTTGTTGTAACGACAGGCCTGGAAGCGCCATGTGCAGCTTGTTCATCCACTGTGGCAGATTCAGCTGGCTGAGGTCCCACCGGGCATCAATGATCGGGTTTTGGTGCACGTAACTGCCAGTGAGGCTCAGCTGAGCGCCATCGGCGGTTTCCAGTGTGGCGTTGAAATGCGACGGCGTAGTGCCGGTATTGAAGCCCTGGTGGTGGTAGTTCACGCGCTTGAGTTGGACTGATACGCTCTGGCTGCCCGTATCGTCCTGCCACTGCACCCGACCGCCTTCGATGGCCAGTTGTTTAATGCGTAACGTGAGGGGCGGGCTATCGCTGTTTTTATCACTGGCCAATGACAACCGCGGGTAACGCAAACGGCCATTCGGTGTGCGTTCAATGCGTGCCTGCGGCTGATCCAGTTTTAGTTCATCCAGCACCAGATTGCGGTTGATGCCCGAAGTGATGCCATCCAGATTGGTAGTGACCGAGTCGGCTTGCCACCAGGCGGTGCCGTCGGTGCGGTCAATTAGGCGTGGTTGGTGGATGTACAGCGATAAATTAAACGGGTTGAAGCGGATGGTATTGGCTTGAAATTCGCTGTTTAACTGCTTTTCAGCCAGGTCCTTAACGGTGCTGGAAACGACTCTCGGTACCGCAAAATAAGCCACCACCGCGTAGAGCACATACGCGGCCAGCAGCGCAGTAAAAAGCGTTTTAAGCCGTTTTCTTTGGCGATGGGACGGGTGGGAGTTTTCGGTGGGAGTACGCATGGGGCCATTATGCGGCCAGCGAAGACAAAAAAAAAGGCCGGGGACGATTCCGGCCTTTATTGGCATGTGATGATGCCTGGGTGCGGGAGCTATCGAACGGCCTTTTTGCCGCGTTGGCCGGTGCTGCCGGACGATAGCGCCAGCACGGCCAGGGCGGCAGTGATCAGGCTCAACAGCAGCAGCCAGAGCGGTTGCAGCGCCGGAATGGCTTCAACCGGCGCATGGCCAAGGCCGGCCGGGTCGGTAAAGATGCCATCGGCTGTGCCGTCACTGTCTCCGGCACCGCCATCGGTGATGGTGTAGGTGACCACATTGGCGGCCACCGTGGCCGGGTATTGGTTCCAACTGCCGTCGAACTTGAAAAAGGCGCGGCTGGGCGGCACTTCCGCCGGATAGGTGATGGTGACTGTCAGACTGGAACCTGGAACACACTGGCTGGCGACAAAGTCCACCAATCCATACGGAAAGTTGAAGTTGCCCGGCGGCTGCGAGGGCAGGCTGGATTCGTCTACAAACTGGACACTGGTGAAGCCACACAGCGGACCACCGCCGGCAATATCCACCGTCACTGGGCCATTGCCAGTGGGAGAAGGCCCGGTGTACGTGGTAACGGGGGACTCGTCATCCAGAATGGTGACGGTGTGAATCAACTGGGTGCCGGCGTCGGCATTGACCGGATTGGACAGGCTCAGGCTGAAGTCTTCGTCGCCTTCCAGCAGGGCATCATCCAGAATGGTCAGGCTCACCGGCCAGCTGGTGGTGTTGGCCGGAATAGTAACTGACTGGTTAATGGTGCTGTAATCGCTGCCGGCAGTGGCGCTGCCGTCAGTGGAAACAATCTGCACTGACACGGGCTGACTGAAGGCGTTGCTGAGGCTCAGGGTGACATCCAGGCTGCCGGCGTTTTCCAGCACCGAAGAGCTGGCCGCGGCAAAGGCGACGGTGGGAATGGCCTCCGGGCTCAGCCCGGCCACCAGCGGGTCGTGGTCTGATGCGCGGAAGGCATCCGGCGCATAAAAATCCGCCGGTTTGGCCGGGCCGCCATTGGGCAGGTTTTCTTCGTTGTAATCAAAAAATGGCAGTTCATCGGTGTTGCTGTGCCATTCGCTGACGGTGGTTACCTGAGACAGGGCCGTGTTGTTGGCCAGGATGTAATCCAGGTAACCGCGCTGGCCGGCATACTGGTAGGACCAGGCTGAACCAGTGCCAATCTCCTGTGCCACCAGGTCAGTGAAGCCGCCTGCGGCCAAGGCCGTAACGGGGTCTTCCATGGCATAGGCATTCAAGTCCCCGATCAGCAGTGCACCAACGGCTGGTCCGACGCCGGTGGGGTCGTTATTGAGCCAGTTGGCAATGGCCGTGGCGGCTTTGGTGCGCGTGTCGTTGAAAGCGCCCTGGCCATCGCCCTGGTCGGCATCTGCTCCGGTGCCGGTGCCGCCTTTGGATTTCAGGTGCACCACGGCCACGGTAATTTTCTGGTTGGCGGCGTTGCGGAACGTTTGTGCCAGCACGGGCCGGTTACGCTGGTCGTTGAACAGCGGATCGACGGAGGAATCCAGAATCGCGAAGGCGCCTTCGGGCATGACTTTGGCGGGTTGGTAAATCAGGGCCACTTTAATCACGTCAGTGCCGATGGTGCCGGTATTGATGTAGTCCCAGGTACCGGCGCCCGCATCGGTGTTAAGGGCGTTGACCAGCATATCCAGCGAGGCGGTGGCGTTGTTCTCGATTTCCACCAGGCCCATGATGTCCGAATCAATGGCATTGATGGCAGACACCAGTTTGTCAAGTTGACGTGTTTGCTCACTGGCCGAATCGGCGCCACGGCAGCCGGCATTGCCGGCCGGGCCGCAGACGGGTGCGCCGGTATCGATGGTGCTGAAGAAGTTCAGTACATTCATGGACGCCACCTGAATGTCGCCGCCTGGCAGGGCGGGTGAGGCAGCGCGGGGATTGGCGGTTTCGTCCCACACCAACGGGGCGACGGGTTCAATTTTGTAATCGCCAAAGGAGTAGTGCATGACCCCTTCCAGCGGGTTGATGACGTAGCCGGTACGCACAGGATTGGCGGCATTCAAGGGCGTGCTGTCATCACGACCAACCACAAACGGCGTGCGGTAGGAGCCATTTCGGGCATCGTCCACGATCAGCTTGTTGTCGTCATTGAGCGCTTGCTGGGCAATGGCCGGTGGACCAGGCGGCACAATGGCCGTCGGCGTGTATAGCGGGCCGTTGGAAACCACGAACTGGCCAAAGCGCAAAATATCCGAGGTGTCGGTGACCGTGGCCGGGTGGCTCAGCACCACACGCATGCCTTCCACCGTTTCCGGGTCAAAACCGTTCAGCGGCAGGCTGATCTGGGCCGGTGTGATGTCCGCGGCCGAGCCGGCGCCACAGACCAGAATCTGGTCGATGGTCAGTTCGGTCAGGCCATTGAATTCGGCAACCGCACCGCGAATGCGCACGCGGTCAAACTCGGCCACATCCACCGTGTTGCCGCCTTCAAACACAAAAATGCCTTCAGAGGACAGTGGGTTGCCGTCTTCGCTGGCTGTGCCTTCCTGCAGGTAAAAACCGTTCAGGCTGGCGTTGTCCTGAAAATCACCCACCACGTAGGCTTCCACATCGACGGTGTTGCCCACCAGCGGACTGGTTGCGCCGGTGCCCTGAATCTGGTTGATGGGTGTGGCCGGCTGGCCGCAAGCAAACGGGTTCTCGGTGGTGAAACTGAAAACGTAGTCGGCCGCCAGGGTAATGGCCGCGTTGCCAGCATCGGTAACTTGGTTCTGCAGTACGGTCACCGTGCAGGTGGTACCACCTGGCAAAGGCGTTGTCGGGGTCAGGGTCACGCTGGCGGTGTTGTTGGCCGGCAGGCCGGCAAAGGCAATGGCGTTGCCGGTGGGGCATTCAATGGTCACCGCATTGGCTGTCCAGTTGGCGGCGCTGTCAACGCTGATTTGCACGGTGCTTGTGACTGGTGCATTGGTGGCCCCGTCAGCCGGGTTGGTGGAAACCACACTCAGGTTACCCGCCAGGTCGCCATTGATGCGCAGAAAGTCAAACGCCATTTCTTCGCTGGCGGCATCGGCATACACCAGCACCCGGATGTCCAGCACCGCGCCGGTACCGGCAATGTTGGCGGTGAATTCCTGAAACGCATTGGTCAGTTGGGTGCCATCGGCTTCATCGTCGCAGTTGGCATCGAAACCCAGTGGTTCGTTGAAGTTGTCGCCATTATTAAAGTAGGAGAAGCAAAGAATCTTTACCCAGGTGCCGCCATCAATGCGCGCTTCCACCTGCATGTGATCCGGGCGGTCGTATTTGTTGGTGCGCGTGGCGGCAAACAGACCGGCAAACTGCAGGTTGGAGTAGCCGCTAATGTTAATGCCCGAAATCATCAGCCACTGTTCCTTTTGGCTGTTGCCGCCGTTGTCGTCGGTGTCTTCGGCGGCCCAGAACCAGCTGTTATTCTGTCCGGCATAGGCCGGAGATTCACTAATGTCACTGCCATCGGTGCGGGTGAAATAGTCGTTGACACTGGCATTGGGATCGCCTGGGCCAAATTCCACCGATACGGTATAACGCGTGCCGTTCCCATCGGTTTCAAAGTCTTCGGTATGCAGGTTGATCGCACTGACGGCCACCGGCAGGCACATACAGGCGAAAATAATCAGGCGGATTAACGGAGTTTTCATTGACATGCGGTTTGGCGCTCCCTCATAAAAAAACGAAAAACAGGCGTGTCTGCCCCGTGGCACAGAACGGGCTGGAACCGGGCAGGAATGTCGTTGTGGCGACGGTTTCGGGGGGATATTTTAACTGAGAATTGCCCGCAAGGTGTGTACAATAGCCGGCTATGATCAAATCCATTGGCAAATACCTGAAAAAACACCGCTGGGTTTCGCTGATCGTGGAAGTGGCCGTGATTATTGTGCTGATGCTGGCCATTTCCTGGTGGCAGAATCGGGGCGAGTTGCCGGGTGACAATGGCATGGCGCCGGATTTCACCGTGCAGTCTCTGGATGGAAACAGTCATCGGCTGTCGGATTACCGTGGCAAAAAGGTGGTGCTGTATTTTTTCGCGCCATGGTGCTCCATCTGTCACCTCAGCGCACCCAACCTGAAGGCCCTGCAGGCCAGCCGGTCGCCCGATGAGTTGCAAATCCTGTTGGTGGGACTGAGCTATAACACCATTGATGAGTTAAAAAAATTCGCCGATGACTTGCAGTTGCAAGGCATCCCGGTGCTGATCGGCAACGACCAGCTGATGCGCGATTATCGCATCAAGGCCTTTCCCACTTATTTTGTGATCGACGAACAGGGGCGGGTTCGTTCCCGATCCATCGGTTACAGCACTGAGTTGGGCTTGCGTTTGCGCACCTGAACCATCCACAGACTCCAAAACTAGCACAAATCCGCCTAACAACCAAAGACAATAACAATCCATCACCATGAGCACAACACACAATCCGGATTACACCCCGGCTGCCATTGAAGAAAACACTCAAGCCCGCTGGGAAAGTGAAAATGCCTTTCATGCCCGCGATGACGATCCCAGGCCCCGCTATTACTGCTTGAGCATGTTTCCCTACCCCAGCGGCAAGTTGCACATGGGGCATGTGCGCAATTACACCATTGGCGATGTGATTTCGCGCCATCAGCGGATGCTGGGAAAAAACGTGCTGCAACCCATCGGCTATGACGCTTTCGGTTTGCCGGCAGAAAACGCCGCCATCAAGCACAAAACCGCCCCGGTGGCCTGGACGCGCGAAAACATGGCTTACATGAGCCAGCAATTCAAAAGGCTGGGCTTTGCCTTTGACTGGGACCGGGAATTGGCCACTTGCGATCCGGACTATTACCGCTGGGAGCAGTGGCTGTTTACCCGTCTGATGAAAAAGGGCCTGGTGTACCGCAAGGACGCCATGGTCAACTGGGATCCGGTGGACCAGACTGTGCTGGCCAACGAACAAGTCATTGACGGTCGGGGCTGGCGTTCTGGTGCGCTGGTGGAACGCAAGGTGATTCCCCAGTGGTTTATGAAAATCACCGCCTACGCTGATGAATTGCTGGAAGGCCTGGACAGCCTGGATGGCTGGCCGGAATCGGTCAAGACCATGCAGCGCAACTGGATAGGCAAATCCCGTGGCCTGGAACTGGATTTTGCGGTGGAAGGCTTCAATCAGCCGCTGACGGTTTACACCACGCGCCCTGACACGTTGTATGGTGTTTCCTACCTGGCGGTGGCCCCGGAACACCCGCTGGCCCAACAGGCGCTGCAACAGAACCCCGGCCTGCAGCCGTTTATCGAGGAGTGCACCAAGGCACAGGTGAATGAAGCGGCCATGGCCACCATGGAGAAAAAGGGCCAGTACAGCGGTTTTGATGCCATTCACCCGCTCACCGGCGAAAAGGTGCCGGTGTGGATAGCCAACTTTGTGCTGGCCGGTTACGGCACCGGCGCGGTGATGGCGGTGCCTGGCCATGACCAGCGCGACTGGGAATTTGCGAAAAAATACGACCTGCCGATCAAGCAGGTCATCGCTCCACTTGATGGAGGGGCTGTTGACCTGGACGAGGGTGCCTACACGGAAAAAGGCGTGCTGGTGGATTCTGGCAAGTTCTCCGGCATGACCTCGCAAGCGGCCTTCGAGGCCATGGCGCAACATTTTGAAAGTCAGGGCACCGGCCGGGTGCAGACCAACTATCGCCTGCGCGACTGGGGCGTATCCCGCCAGCGCTACTGGGGCTGTCCTATCCCGGTCATTTACTGTGATAACTGCGGGGCGGTGCCGGTGCCTGAAGACCAGTTGCCGGTGGTTCTGCCCGAAGACGTGCAGTTTGATGAATCCGGTAGCTCGCCGCTGAAGAAAATGCCGGAATTTTATCAAACCACCTGCCCGCAATGTGGCCAGGGTGCCACGCGCGAAACCGACACCTTTGACACGTTTATGGAGTCATCCTGGTATTACGCCCGCTACACCTGCCCGGATAACGATCAGGTCATGCTGGATGAACGGGCCGATCAGTGGCTGCCGGTTGACCAGTACATTGGCGGCATCGAACACGCCATCCTGCACCTGCTTTACGCCCGCTTTTATCACAAGCTCATGCGTGACGAGGGGCTGGTCAGCAGCGATGAACCATTTACCAATCTACTGACTCAGGGCATGGTGCTCAAGGACGGCGCCAAGATGTCCAAGTCCAAAGGCAATACGGTGGACCCTCAGGCGCTGATTGACCGCTTTGGCGCTGACACCGTGCGGCTGTTTTCCATGTTTGCCGCGCCACCGGAACAATCGCTGGAATGGTCGGACGCGGGCGTGGAAGGTGCGCATCGGTATTTGAACCGCTTGTGGAAGGCCGTGCATGAGCATGCGGCAAAAACCGGCGGAAAGGAACTGATCGTGGAGGCGGACTCGCTCACCGAGGAACAGAAAGCCCTGCGCCGTAAAGTGCACGAAACCATTCGCAAAATGAGCGAAGACATTGGCCAGCGCAAGACATTCAACACCGCCATTGCCGCGGCCATGGAGCTGACCAACGCGCTCAACAAATTTAGTGACGACAGCGCCAACGGGCTGGCCGTGGCCGATGAAGGCTGGCGCTCGCTGGTGTTGATGCTGTCGCCTATCGTTCCTCATATCACCCAAAGCCTGTTTGAAACTCTCGGCGGCGAGGGGCTGATCATTGATCAGGCCTGGCCGCAGCATGACCCGACGGCCTTGAAACAGGACACTGTCCAGTTGGTGGTGCAGGTCAACGGCAAGGTGCGTGGCAAGGTGTCGGTGCCGGCTGGCACCGACCGGGAACGCATTGAATCGCAGGTCATGCAACTGGAAAACGTGCAGCGATTTATTGACGGAAAAACCGTGCGCAAGGTCATTGTGGTGCCGGGCCGCCTGGTCAATGTGGTGGCCAACTGATGCGTGCCAGTGGCTGGCTTTTGACGCTGACCCTGCTGTTAAGTGGCTGCGGCTATCACCTGCGCCAGACCGTCAGCATTCCGCCCGACTACCGCCGCATGGCGGTGGAAATAGCCGGCGAGAATGACCTCAAACCGGTGTTGATCTCCACCTTGCTGGCCAATGGCATTGCCGTGCAGGAAAACGCCCGTCAAGCCAATGCCGTGCTGCAAGTCACCGAGAATCGCATTCGACGCGTGGTGCAATCGGTGGGCGCCAACAATCGGGTGCAGGAATTCCGCCTGGAATACGACCTCAAGTTCCAGGTGCTGGACAGCCGCAGCGGTGAAACCATCATCCCGGAGCAGCACCTGCATCTGGAGCGCGATTACGCTTTTGATATCACCCAGATTACCGCTGCGCGGCAGGAAGAAGACCTGCTGCGTGAAAAATTGCTGGAAGACATGGCCTGGCAGGTCATTCGCCGCATGGAAGCACAGTTCCGTGTGCGATTGAAAAATCACGCATTGATTGCACCCGAGAAGGCACAGACAGGGTCGTCACCGGACCCCGGTGCAGGCGGGTCTTGAAAATGGCCAAACTCTCTGTCCGGCAACTCCTCGCGCAAGGGCCAAACCAGCTGGCCAACGCCTACCTGCTGGCCGGTGACGAACCATTGCAGCTGCAGGAATGCGCCGATGCCATCCGCCAACAGGCCAAAGCCCAGGGCTATAGCGAGCGGGAAGTGTTGCACGTGGATGGTCGTTTCGACTGGAATCGCCTTTTTGCCAGTGCCGGCACTTTGTCCCTGTTTGCTGAAAAGCGCCTGATCGAAGTCCACCTGCCCGATGGTAAAGCCGGCGCCAAGGGCGCCAAGGCCCTGAGCGAATTTATCGCCAACCCGCCCCAGGACGTGATGCTGTTGGTGATGGCGCACCAGTGGCAAGGCGCCAGCGACAAAACCAAATGGGTCAAGGCGTTTGTCGAGGCGGGGCATTTTGTGCGGGTGTATGCACCCAGGCCAGAAGAAATGCCCGGCTGGATTCGTCAGCGCTGTGCCCAAGTGGGATTGCGCGTGGCGGATGATGCCCTGATTCAGCTGGCCGCACGCATGGAAGGCAATTTGCTGGCTGCGGCACAGGAAATCGAAAAACTGAAAATGCGATTTGGGCAGCAACAGGTCACGGTCCGGGATGTGGCCTCGCTGGTGGCCGACAACGCCCGTTTTGACGTGTTTCGGCTCACCGATGCGCTGCTCGGTGGCAACCTGTATCGTGCCTTGCGGGTTTTGCGCGGGCTACGAGCCAACGACCTTCCCCCAGTAGTGGTGCACTGGGCGCTGGAGCGGGAAAGTCGCACCCTGCTAAAATTATCGGCCTTACGCCGGCCCCGGCCTGCCGATTACCGCAAACTGGGCATCTGGCCTCAGCGTCAGGGCCTGATCAATCAGGCACTGGCGCGCCTGGATGAAAGCCGCCTGCTAAAAATGCACGCCCAACTGGCGCAGTTGGACCGGGTAATCAAGGGCCAGAGTCGCGGTCAGGATGACGCCCTGTCGCAACCCTGGCTGGCCATCGAACGCTGGCTGGTTGAATTTACCCAGCCGCCGGCGGGGCACTGATCGGGTTACTGACAAAACCCTGATAATCTTTCAGCCACTAACTGCTGGCAAAAAATTCCGGTTATTGACCAAGCTCGTCCGTTAGGGAGCCTCTGATTGAATCTGGCGCGAACAGATTGGAGTGCAAAATTGTTCAGCTTAAGGCGCAAACCGCACGCAATAGCAAGCTATTGTGAAGGTTTGCAACGCAGAAATGGACGATTTTACGCCGCAAGATGCCGTGTCACGATTCGATCAGGGGCTCCTTAGTTCTTCCAGGGTTTCTCGCTGCCCTTGTCGTACAGGCCAATAATGGGGGCGCTGTCTCGAGCGGTGCGCCAGGCCCGGTACATGCCCTTGGAGTTGAATACCATCACCGGTTTGGCATTGCGGTCCAGGCCAATGATGCCGC
>JALWKC010000227.1 GCA_026996795.1 Lysobacterales bacterium
GCTTCGATATCCAGCACGCCGTTTTCGTAATGCAGGCGCGGGTGGCTGATGGCGAAATTAAGCGGTTTGCCTTGGCCGGGCGTGTTGCCTGCGCCCATCATGGCGTGCCAGATGACTTGAAAAATGGCGGTTTTGATGCGGTTGGAGCCACCCGAACCCAGGGCAAAACGGTGGCCGCTGTCGCTGTGCAGCACGGTGGGGGCCATCATGGAGGCCAGTCGCGTGGCCGCAGGCCAGCGGAAAAAACCGCCGGGGTTGATGTCTTCCTCGCCCAGAAAATTGTTCAGCATAAAGCCGTATGGGGCGATGACCTGACCATTGCCTTCGCCGTTGGAAACGGTCAGGGAGGCCAGGTTGCCATGGGAGTCGAAAACGGAAATGTGGGTGGTGCCTCGGCGGCTGGCCGTGCCCTTGAGGCGGTCGGCTTCGCGCATGGCTTCGGCCAGGCGCAGCGGCAACGGGGCGTCGTTGCTGTGGGCGTGGGCCAGTTCGGCGACAATCAACTGGCCGCCGGTGGACGGTGGCGGGTTGGTGAGCACGGCATAGCCGGGAAAGTCCCGTCGTAACGGCTGGCGCGGGATCACGGCGTAGTCGGCCAAGTCCTGCAAGCGGATCAGCCCGGCTGTGGCCTGGGCAGCGGCAATGGCTTCGGCCACTTCGCCACGGTAGAACCAGTGGTGGGCTTTTTCACAGCCCAGCTTGGCCAGGGTGTGCAGAAAATCCGCCAGTGCCGGGTTGCGGTAGCGTCCGTTTTCATCGGGCAGAAAAGTCTGACTTGTCAGGCTGCTGGACTGGAGGATGGGCGCGAGGATGTCGGCCACGTAGCGCTGACTGGCTTCCAGTTCAATGCCCGCCCGCGCGGCATCAATGGCATCGGCCAGCAGTTCTCGCAGGGGCAGGCTGGCGTATTGACGGTGCATGGCCAGCAAGCCGGCGATGGCGCCAGGCACCGCGGCGGCGGCCGCGCCAATGTGGAATTCCTGTTTCGTGCCGCCAAAATCGCCGTGAATGGGGCGAAAGTCCAGCGTCTCGGTATTGATGCTGTTTTCAGCCGGGGACTGGCCGGGGGTCTGGGCGAAAAAGTCCAGCACTTCGGCATCCCCGCTGGCCGGGTCAGACAGCAGGTAGCCGCCACCGCCAGGGCTGGCCAGCAGGGGTTCGGCCACAAAGGCCATGGCCAGCGCGGCAATGGCCGCGTCCCAGGCGTTGCCGCCTTTTTCCAGCGCGTGCAAGCCGGCACGGCTGGTGTGACGACTGCCGGCGGCAATGCCGGCCACCTCAGGCGGGTGAGTGGCTGTCATGCGCGTTGTCTCAGGTGAGTTGGTGTGGCTGGTTTTTGGGGTATTTGGTTCATTGATGTTTTAGGGAAGCTCTGATTGAATCGTGACACGGCATCTTGTGGCGTAAAATCGTCCATTTCTGTGTTGCAAACCTTCGCAATAGCCTTGCTATTACGTGCGGTTTGCGCCTTGAACTGAACAATTTTACACGCCAATCTGTTCGCGCCAGATTCAATCAGAGCTTCCTTAGGGGTTTTGGAAAACTCCGGGCCTGGCTCGGGGGCAGCCGATGTGCTGACGGGCCTTGCCCTGTGGCATTGCGCGATTATACCTGAGATAATTACCCGGTTAACGCCTGCCTGGATTGCCTCAGGCGATCACCATCCTTTCATTCGTCAATGACCTTTGGAGTAACCATGACCACCAGCCACGAACTTTTTGAACAGGCCCAGCGGGTGATTCCCGGTGGCGTGAATTCCCCCGTGCGTGCGTTTCGCGGCGTGGGTGGCGAGCCGGTTTTTATCCAGAAAGCCGAAGGCCCGTATTTGTGGGACGTGGAAGGCCGTCAGTACGTGGATTACGTGGGCAGTTGGGGGCCGATGATTGCCGGCCACGGCAACCCGCGGGTGCTGGAAGCGGTGCATCAGGCGGTGGACAATGGCCTGAGTTTTGGCACACCGGCGCCAGGTGAGGTGACGCTGGCAGAGAAAATGTGTGACATGATTCCGTCGCTGGACATGGTGCGCATGGTCAATTCCGGCACCGAGGCAACCATGAGCGCCATTCGCCTGGCGCGCGGCTACACCGGCCGGGACAAGATCATCAAGTTTGAAGGCTGCTACCACGGCCACGCCGATTCGTTTCTGGTCAAGGCCGGTTCCGGCGTGTTGACCCTGGGCATTCCTGGCTCGCCGGGGGTGCCCGAGGCGGTGGCCGATTTGACCATCACCATTCCCTACAACGACCCGCAGGCGCTTTCCGAGGTGATGGCCGCCGAAGGCGATAACATTGCGGCGGTGATTGTGGAGCCCATTGCCGGCAACATGAACATGATCAAGCCGCAACCGGGCTACCTGGAACACCTGCGCGCCGAGTGCGACAAACACGGCTCGGTGCTGATTTTTGACGAGGTCATGACCGGCTTTCGGGTGGCGCGTGGCGGTGCCCAGGAACTGTATGGCGTGACCCCGGATTTGAGCACCTTCGGCAAAGTCATCGGTGGCGGTTTGCCGGTGGGCGCCTTTGGCGGCAAGCGCGAGATCATGTCGCACATTGCCCCGCTGGGGCCGGTGTATCAGGCTGGCACCCTGTCGGGCAATCCGGTGG
>JALWKC010000228.1 GCA_026996795.1 Lysobacterales bacterium
TTCTGCCCGGGCCTGCGCTTCCGCTTCTGCCTTCGCTTTTTCAGCTTCGGCTTGGGCGGCTTGTCGGGCTTTCATTTCAGCCTCGGCTTTGGCTTTTTCAGCCGCAGCCTGACGGGCTTGTTCTTCGGCTTTCTGCTTGGCCAGCGCAGCGGCTTGTCGGGCTTTCATTTCAGCCTCGGCTTTGGCTTTTTCGGCTGCGGCCTGGGCGGCCTGGCGGGCTTGTGCTTCTTTTTCGGCCCGTGCTTTTTCAGCCGCGGCTTCCTGTTCCGCTTTCATTCTGGCCATTTTCGTGGCCTGATCGTCGGAGTCGTCCGTCGTCATGTGGTCCTTTTCAGGAGTGGCTTGTGAGGCCTGGGTAACGTGCTTATCTTGCGTGTCTTTGTCGCCTTTTTTCAAGGCGGAACAGGCGCTCAGGCTTGCCAGCATGGCAATCCATAACGCGGTACGAATGGTTCTGTTCATGATGTGTCCCCTTGTTTCGGTTGGTGGCTAGGTATTGACGGCCGCCAGACTGCCAGCCGTTTTTAGATGCCGGGTGGAAAAAGGTATGAATTCCTTTGCCACAGAATAGCAGAAAACCCGCCATACGCGAAGGGTACAGGTGGTCTTCGGTTGTGGGTATTCGTTTGAGGGCATAAAAAACCGGGCTCAGTAAGCCCGGCTTGGTCTTACGCGTGTTTATGGCGTTTAGGGAGGCTCTGCTCGAATCTGGACAAAGCGGATTATGCCTTAAATGTTCGATATCAGGGAAAAGTTCGCTACCAATAGCAGGCTATTCGCAAGGACTTCTCAGGCATGAGATGCGAATTCACAACTCGATCAGCGTTTTTCTAGGACTTGTGTTTTTGCCGGTTGTGCAGTGGACTGAGGGAATGTGACTGGTTGTTGCGTAAACGATTTTCCAGGCAACGATTGAAGAAGAGGACGAATGACCTATTTCGTCTCTGTGTTGAGAGGGCGGTCTATTCATAGCTGTTTTGTCGATGGCAGACCAGTCAATAAAGTTGACGGGGGGGGGTGAGTTCGTTGTAAACTGAACAACTAGGCGGGTTGTTAACGACTTGTTAACAAACTGCTGGTTTAGGATGCTTTTTGACCATTGGTGCTGCTGATGGTTCTGCATTTATTTCAATGACAGATATTTGGCTGGTTTTAACTGGAGAGAACCTTATGAAAACTCAAGACATGCAAGAGTCGCCTTCACGTTGGAAGGTCGTTCTGCTGGCCGTCTCATTATCAGTGTTTTCTGCCCAGACTGAAGCACAGGATAATGTGCAAGCTGCAAACAGCGGCGATCAATCAGGCGTGGCCACAAAGAACGAGGCAGAAGCTGCAAAAAAAGACAAAGACCAGAAAAAGAATGAAAACAATCAGGAGGACAAAAGTGTTGATCTGGGACGCGTTGAAGTCACCGGCTCGTTGATCAAACGCGAAGATTTTGTTTCAACTTCTCCGGTACAGATTATTAACGCTGACACACAGGCTCAGGTTGGCCAGCTTGAAATGGCTGATATCCTGCAGGGCAGTACCGTAGCGGCGGGCACAACACAGCTCAATAACCAGTTTAATGGTTTTGTAATCCAGGGCGGTACCGGTGTCCAGACACTGGATCTGCGCGGCCTGGGCGCAACGCGTACCCTGGTCTTGCTCAATGGTCGCCGCACAGGGGGTAGTGGTGTTCGTGGACAAACCCAATCGCTGGATCTGGCGACCTTGCCTGAGATCGCTGTGCAACGCGTTGAACTGGTTCTGGATGGTAGCTCATCCATTTATGGTTCCGATGCGGTCGCCGGTGTGGCCAATATCATCACTCGTCGCCAGGTGGACGGCTTTGAAGTTAATGCCTTGACCGAGTTACCAGAAGCCGGTGGCGGTGAAATGTATCGCCTTGGCTTTATTAACGGGTGGAACTTTGAAAAGGGCAATGCCACCGTGTCAGCACAATGGCAATACCGTGAGCCGCTTAAAATTGGTGATCGCGATTTTCTGTCCTGTCCACGGGATCTTTACATGGATGCGCAGGGAAATAATATTGACCGGGAGGACCGATCGATTACCGCAGGGACAAGACTCTCTGGTTGTCAAAACCTGTACTACAATACCATACTTGATCTGGTTGAGGGAGTCCGCCTGGTTCCTTCCTGGGACGGCACCACCATTGGACCAATTTCCGGCTACCGCCCACGAGAAAATGGCCGCTATGATGATGAAGAAGGGGTGGCGTTTTACAATGACGTGCTCACGGGTGAATTTACCCAATCCGAGTATGCCATCAATCAGCAGGAGCGTTTAAACGTTTATGCCACCTTTGATTATAGCCTGGATGCGTTTGGCGGTTCAGACTGGGACGCGGATTTCCTTTACAGTAACCGCAAAACCACAGCCAAGAACTGGCGTCAATTCTTTCCGCTTATCGGCAGCGCCTTCTTCCGTCCTTATGAGGACGATCCCGAATATTTTAACGGCCTGATTGCTTCCATACCCGTGATGCCGTACCCCTCCAATACCGAGGTGGATGTAGACTTTTACTATTTTTCCACTGGACTTGAAGGTGTTTTGCCAACCGAAAAATACT
>JALWKC010000229.1 GCA_026996795.1 Lysobacterales bacterium
ACCAAATAATTTGCCTGGCACAAAAATTTGCTGGTCATAAAGGTTTGGCAATCAAAGGAATCAGTCAATCAAATAAACGTAAAAGGGGCGGGCTTTTATCCTTCAGGAAAGTCAGGGGGGAAGTGGAGCTACGGAGGGGGAAAGGTTGTTGCTGGGGGGGGGTGTGTAGTGGGATATGATTTATGCCGTGTGGGTGATGTGGTGGGATATGATGCGATATGGCGGGTGTTGCAAATATCGCATAAACAGATGCGAATTTATGTGTATAATCACAAGCAGCGGGAACACCCGAAGGTGATACGAGCATGAAGCAACTCAAAGACAACAAACAGAAAACATGGTGGCGGCGGGTAGTAAGAACGCTGTCGGCGCCTGATTACATCAAGCAAGCCAAAGCCAAAAGACGGCTTACTGTGCAAGCGGTGGAGAAAATATCCCCATTGCCGGTTTACGCGCTCAAGGAGCGCGTTGGTTACATGCGATCAAGGTGGGGCACCCTGTGGAGTTACCTGCAGCCCATGTGGCAGGCGTTGACAACCGATATTCGTGACCACGCGCATTGGTTGCTCAAGAATGGTAGGCGCTTGCGGAGGCCAAAACAAACTTACACCGTCACACAGGCGCAATGGCGCAATCTGAAAATAAACATCATTACCCAGGTCATCCTTTGGGTGGTGACCACCGCAGCAACAATTTTTGCCAGCCGCTCTTTGGGAACGGCGGTGACCATTGGCTTTGTGTTTATGTGGCTGGGCGTGTCTGCGGCGACCTGGTTCAAGATTTCATTACTGACAAGGGTTAATCTAAGCGATGAGTGAGGAAGAAAAGAACGCCAGGGGTGAAGAGTCAACTAGCCGGATGGCCGACGTG
Organism: Lysobacterales bacterium; assembly: GCA_026996795.1. Taxonomy (GTDB): domain Bacteria; phylum Pseudomonadota; class Gammaproteobacteria; order Xanthomonadales; family Marinicellaceae; genus S144-45. Next base: position 871 of record JALWKC010000229.1, read on the forward strand.
GATATGGAGATGATGCTGTCCCGCGCCCTGGCCGGTGCTGACCGGGAAAAGGAAACACTGGACAAAGCCAACCGGACATTGATAATGGCGCTGGTTGGGGTTTCTGTGGTTCTGGTGGTTCTGGTGGTGGCCAATTTCATGCTGCTGAAAATCAAAACACCCACCGGTCAGAATTATTTCTACATTGACCCGGTGACGAACAAGCCTGTGCCCATGAAAGCCTATGACGTACCGATTCTCACCGAGGCGCAAATGCGCCAGCGTTTAACCGACCTGATCAATGAACTGGGTTCGCTATCCTGGTACAACCGCAAAAAAATACTCACCTCGGTTCGTCCGATGTTCTACCCGAAAGTTTACACCCAGATGCTCACTGACCTAAACCGCGACACTTACCTGAACCCCGGCGTCATGTCCGCGCGGAAAATCGGCACCGACACGGTAGTGAAAGATATTCGCCTGCTGGATGTGCGAAAACTGAGCAACGGCTCACGGGCGGAGATATGGAGCGCCCACGTTATCACTACCATTCGTTCTCACGGCGACCCCATTCATGTCAAGAACCATTATCAGGCATTCGAGGTGGTTCGGGGTGATGCGGCCAAGTACCCGGCAGGCTATCTGATCACCAAGCGTATTGAATCCCCTCACGCGTTGAAACTGAAGGATATTAAAAGAAAATGAGTAAAATAAAGCTTGCGATGCTGTTGCTGTTCTCAGCGCCGGCATTGACCCAGAACCAGGATGATGACAAAAAAGGAATCATTCAGATTGAACTACCGGATGCCGAAACCGAAAAAGCCATCGACAAGGCGGTGCAAAAGCGGCTGGACAAGCTCAACCTGCCCATTTCGCCCAACAAGGCCCGCGACCTGATTGAACGACGCGAAAAAACACAGGCAGTCACGGTTGCGCCCATTTATCCGGTGAGCGATTTCGCCAGCAAAACCGTTATTGTGGACCTGCGCCCAGGCAAGGCATTTATCCCCATTGCCCTGTCCCCTGGTTTGCCGGTGTCTCTGACGCTCAAGAACCAGCGTGGCGAAGCGGTCAACTGGGTCTTTGCCAGCCAATCCAGGGCCCTCAGCGTATTCAAGCCAGGCCAACAAAAAGCACAGCCGGTCAAAAACAGCGAAACAGGCGAAGCGGGCAAACCGGCAGATACTGCAGATACTGTCGTGCATCACAATATGGCCATTTTCAAGCCCAATGTCATCGAGGCCCAGGGTAACGTGCTTATGGTGACCGAACTGTCCGACCTGCCCTTGTCGGTGGGCTATCGTATTGGCAGGCCAGACAAGCCGTATGTGGATCGTTACGTGGTCATCATCAACGACCCGTCACTACCTGATACCGAAGCCGAGGTAACACTGGATGATCGCACCGAACTTTTACGGGTATTGAACTGGCAAGCCCCTGGAGACAACTACCGGCAAGTACCATTTGATTATCAAAACCTCACTGCCTGGGACGACGGCCACAACTTGTGGGTGCGGACAAAAGCCAGGCTGCTGGGGGCACGCCTGCGTCAATCGGGTTCGCTTTCAGGCGTTAATGCCTACAAAATTTCCTCACGCCCGGCTTTGACTCTACTGGATCGCAAGGGTCGCATTTTTACCGCCCAAAAGGTGTTGGATGAGTAACAAATACGAAAACAAAGAGTCCGTGGTTATCGCCCGAGCACAGGGCGACTCTGGCCAGTCCAAACCGCCGCCGGCGGTTCGCATCAGCAGCGAAAAACTGAAAAAAAACAGCAAATACGTGTTTGGCGCTCTGTCGTTTGCGGCTCTTGTGACTATTGGCATCAACCTGCTTGGAAGAAAACAGGAGGAGGCAGTAACGCCGCCCCCTCCTGCCGGCTACAACGAACAGAAGCCGCTCAAGGCAAATAAAGACCTGAAAAAAACCATAGGCACCGATCCCGTTGAGAAACAACGCGCCATGGAACAAGAGCAGCAAGAGGCACAGCAGGCACTGAGGCAAGGCCCTGGCAACAAAAGCATTGATACAGACGCCATAGGCCACCTACCTGAAGAAAGCGAACCAGAACAAGAGCAATACGGGAATTCTGAAAGCCTGATGAAAACCGAACCGTTTGATTACGCGCGCTATCTGGAGCAACAAGCCGGAACCACGCTGCCAGAGACCCCCGCGTCAAATAAAAAGTTCATCACACTGGACGCCACCTTGTATGCAGCCTACGCCAAAGCCTATCAGAAAACCCTCTCTTCTAAAGCCGGGTTCTATCAGGTGAACACCACCACCTACCCGGCAGGTGCTGGCAAAACAGGTGCCACCGGCGACGATCTCAGCGAGGATTTTTGGCAATCCCAGCGACCTGATCATGCGCAAATCCACTATTTGAAGGTCTTTCCGGCGGTCACCGTCATCGGCCTGAACAGCGACAAGGGGGACGAAATGATTGCCCGCATTACATCAGGCCCACTGCGTGGCTACCGGCTTTATGGCCACGCCCCCACCGGTCAGTACAAGGAAACAGCCTATTTCATGTTTGACACCATGGTTGATGCTCAGGGAAAAAACCCACAGCACATTCAGGCCATTGCCGTTGACCCAGATACGCGCATTCCTGCAATTAAGGGCAAGGTCAAGCGTCACCTGTTGCGGAACATGGTTTTCGGGTTTGGCACGTCCTTTCTGAAAGCATACGGCGAGACTATCGCGGCCACCGCCAACGTCGGTGGCATCCTGCCCATTGGCAGCGCCGTGGTTTCCAGGACCGTTGATTCTGACAAGTTGGTACGTGGGGTGGGAATCAGTACCGCAGCAGACACCCTGCAACAGGCCGGCACTTACCGCCAGCCCACCCATATCCAGAAAGCATGGAAACCCATTGGCATCATATTTATTCCTGAAACAGACACACAAACAGCGCAGCGAGAAAACGAGGAGCCCTCAGCATGAGCATGCAAGAGATTATTGACATCTATCATGACATTGGCATTCTGTACAGCATGGCCTATCTGATACTTGTCTCGATTGCGGCAGTTATGTTTGTGACCGCATGGTGGGTTTTGCTCGGGCCGAGAATGGAGCGATTCATGGGCTACCAGGTAAGGAACTACGGCTCCCAGATGAAGATGGGGCTATGGATGCTGGCCGGTGGCATTTTGCTGGCTAATATCGACTACATGATTTTGCAGATTTTCCGGGATTATGCCAATAAACCAACGCCCCTGCAGACCCTGAATTTTATTGACGATAGCGATATATCAGGGCTTGACAATCCATTTATTCTGGCCATGAAAGTGATCGGGGCATACCTTATCTTTATCGGATTCGCCTATTTGGGCGTCAATATGGTCAAGGCCACTGGCAAGTCTATGACTTACGGGGCCTTGGGCGCGATTATGGTGATGGGACTTGGCGCTGCCATGGTCGCATACCACTGATTTTTCAACACATGAGGAGTTACTGGCATGAAAAAGAAACGCATTTCACAAGCACTGATCGGGGCAAGCTCTCTGCTCGCCATGAGCGTGCTCGCCACCCCGATAGACACGCTTAACAACAACCTAAAACCGGATGTTTCAGCGGGTCTATCTATCTTCTTCTCCTTTGTTATTGCATCAGGCGCCATTGGCCTGGGCTGGGGATTGTGGTTGCTTTTTTGGAAGAAGGACAGACAGGAGCCAGGCACCAAGAAACAGGGCGTGGCCCTTTTCGTGTACGGCGTCCTCATTCTGTCTGGCTTTGCTTTCTGGTTTGCCCGTGAGGCCGGGTCAGGTTACTTCGGAAACAGCAACACAAGCAACATTGATGCAGCAGAAGAGGTTTATAAACTGGATTAAGAATGTCGATCCTTACCAAACTCAAGCGGGCGGTCACCAGCAGTACCGCCCGCCCCCTGGATGCCTACAGTGACCTGGACGCTCCCATAACCGGTTATGTGTTCAGCAATGACAACGGCGACCTGTGCACGCTGATTCATATTGGTGGCAACCGGGAACAACCCATTGGCGAAATCTTCGTCCGCAAAATGCAGGCATTTGCTGTCAACATTGAGCCCTTCCTGCAGGAAAGAAGGCATGTGATACATGCCAGTGGAGAGTTTGATCCCTCCCGTGTTCGCATCAAGAACGAACTGGAAACCATCTGGCGACCGAACAAGGAGGCCGCCAAACGGATGGGGCTGGACCTGGAATGGCTTTACGACAAAAAAATCGACAAGCTCACCCAGTATTGTGCGGCCACCTCTTCTTTTCTGGCAGTGTGGACGTTACACAAGGGAGCGCATGACAGTAAAGCCTATTCCGGGGCTTTGCGGGAAGAGGCGTTGGGCAATTACTCACAGGAAACCTGGAACACGCACCTGGGTTTCCTGGATTCTGTGCGCAGCGCACTGAATCGTGCCGGTATCGTGAATCATTCAATGAACCTTTACCGCGCCATTGCCGAAATACGGCGCATGTTCAATTACGAGGAAACACCACCCAACTGGAAGCCTCTACTTAAACCCTCGGATAATCCCGTCATGCGAACAGACGGAAAGCATGTTTTATACCTGCCGCCGGCACTAAAATATCAGGTCACACCCGGAAAGGTGGAGGCCATTGATTTCGACACTTGCGTCATTGGGTCTCGCACCTACAAGGCGTTTGACATCAAGTATTTCCCCGCTCGGCCCACAACATTCGAGAGCCTGCTTTATCGTGCCGCCGAAAAACGCCTGCCCTTTCGCTATTCACTGCGGATTGCAGGTGGCCCCTCATTGCGCTACCACGACGTAATGAATGTCATTTCCATTGGCAAGGAAAAAAAGGCGTACCAGGCACTAAAAGCAACCCAGCAGGCAGAACACACCGTGGTGGCCGCCCAGGCTTCCATTGCCACCTGGACTGATGAGCACGAAGCCCCAAACGACGGCGACCGCGCCAGGCTGCTGTCAGAGCGAGGGCTGGGCCTGCGCTATGTGGTCAAGGCATGGGGCGGTGCTGAAATTGATTCCAAGGGCACAGACCCCATTGATCAGGTAGCCAATACCATACCCGGTTTCCGCTTTCCAAACACCGCTGATGCCTCCTTCCCGCCACTGTTTGGAGTGGCGCCCTTGGCGCCGCTTTACAAAACAGCGCGTATCTGGGACAAAATGGCCAACAGCATATACCGCAACGGTCTGGGCGAAATCATTCCGGTCAAGCGTTTTTCCAAGGAACAACCCTATAACATGACCCTGATTCAGGGAGAGCCAGGCTCGGGTAAATCAAACCTGATCAACGACATGATTCTGGCCATTGCCACAGATCCGGCTGCCAATAACCTGCCGCTCATTGGTGTGGTTGACATCAAGCCATCCTCATTCGGTGCATTACGTCTGATCAAGGAGGCATTGCCGGAAAGCAAGCGCCACCAGGTGCAAATGATCACTCTGACCAACACCCCGGAACACGCCATTAACCCCAACGACACATTGTACGGGGCGCGTTACCCAACTCAGGCCCAGGCACGCATGCAAAAGGCGTTCTGGTCAATCCATTGCCAACCCATTCACGCCAAAACAGTCCTTGATGAGGTTTCCAGAACCATTGACGCGATTCTGGCCGCTGCCTACCACGCCTGCAGCGATGAAGAGGACAATTCATCGGCGAAGCAATACACCAAGGGCGACCACCCTGTGCTGGACAACTGGCTCGCTGAGGAGAGATACGAACCTGATGACCGCACAACCTACTGGGAAATCTTCGATTATTTCAATGACCAGAACAAGCCGGACAAGGCGGCCTTCGTCCAAACCCTGGCCGTTCCAAACCTGAAAGACATGATCATGGTGGCGCGTGACCAGCGGGTTGTCAGTGCCACGGCGGGTCTAATGATAAACAACCAGCCGGCCAACGAATACGTCAGTAATTTGTTAGTGGCACTGGCTGAGAAATACCCGGTATTTTCCAATCCCAGTCGTCTGAATGCCGGGGATGCCAGAGTTATCTCCATCGACATACGCCACATGGTTAAGGGAAAAGGCGCCGAAGAGGCACAGTTGGCTGCCGCCACCTATACCCTAGCCATGCACGTCGTGACTCAGAACTTCCGTATCACCGAGGAGGACCTGAAGGGCATTCACCCGCGTTACCATCCTTTTCTGAAAAAACGCATTGCCGATTACAGCCAGTCCACCCGTACTGCGATTTTTGACGAAATGCACAAAATGTCAACCGGAGGCGATACCCCGTTTGCAGATATGGTAAAACAGGAGATCATCACCAACATCCGGGAGGAGGCCCGCGCAGAGAAGATAGAATACATTATCGCTTCGCAGTTGCCCGATGAGTTCAAGGGGCAATGGAAGGAGTTATACCAAACCGCTTTGATTCTCAACACATCAGAAGGTGATGCGGCCAATAATACGGTCAAAATGTATGATCTGCCAAAGGAGATGGCGCAGGTCATTTCCTCATTGGGTAAACCAACCAGGGATGGTTCGGCATTTCTTATGATTACCAAAAGCAGTCGCGGTCGCTTTGTGCAGAAATGTTTCAATACTTTACCAGCAGAGCAGCTTTGGGGAACCACCACCAGTCACGATGATGTTCTGGTCAAGGAGTTGATGATCAAGCGTGTGGGCTCTCTGGGCCGCGCTCTGGAGATTCTCTCGTTCGCCTTTGGGCCATCGGCAGAAAGCAAGCGTGATCAAATGATTCTTGAAGGGACAGCAGGCAAGGAAGGCGAGAATACCAACCTGACCGAACGGTTGGTTGATTATGCATTAAAAATTTACGAAACCAACAGGCATTAAAAATGAATAACCACAAGCCAGGTTTCCTCCCAAGGGACACGACCCCACTGGGGCTGGAAGATGTTTTCTCCATCATTGAACAGTCAGCCAGGCGCAATACTAAAGCGGTCAAAATGCCGCCCTACTCCGACCTTTCTGGCATGAGTCGATTGCCGGATTTGGCCGATGGGTGGGTTTATGTTATCGGGCACAACAGCATCTTGCCACCACAGGTTCAACGCGCCATTATTGGTCGTGACTGCATCATGCCAGAACCAGCAGATCCCAGCACCAAGCGCAATATCAGGCACAGCATTTGCCTGGAAGGCGGGCTTGAAGTGAGTTCTGAAGACACACACAGCCGCTCTGCTGTGGTCAGCGTCACTCACAGCATTATCAATAACATTAATGTCCAGGGTCTACTGCTTGCCAAGTTGTCCCTCATTTACGGGGTGACATCGAATGCCTGCACGTCACATGGCAGCTTACTGGTTAATCCAATGATCATGGAATCCACCCGCCTTAGCAGTCAAAATCTGGTCGTGGCCACTGAACCGAGCACCTCGGCATTGGCCGGCTCGGTAAGCATTGATGGGGGGTTGAACATCATTCATGACAAAGTTCTCCATGCTCAGGTGAGCGCGACAGAATTGGCTGCCAAAAAAACACGGATGCTGTCAGGCAAGGTCCATGCCATGGGTGTTTTCAATCCGCCGCAAAGCTTTGATGAGGTGTTAAACCCGTCAACAGTGATCAGCCAAGCCAGGAATGAGGTGGTTAGCACTTTCGACCTGTCCGCAGCTATCACCACGCCCCATTTGCAAGTGGGGCCAACAGCCGGGATTTCAGATGATGCCCCCTCAATGAATTAGTCGTCGCCGGTTGTTGCCTGCCCGGTTTCATGGTAGAGTTTAACTACCTGAAACTACAGGAAGTGACATGAAAAAAGCGAACAAACGCGACCTGGCCAATGGCCCGCGTGACAAATCAGGGCGCATACTGATTGCTCCCGGTTATAACTACTCCCACTTGAAGTTGCCTGACAGCCCGGTGGCCATTGCCAAGAGCAGCACCGGCAAACCCATTAAGACCAACACAACAGTGTTAAATCGAGCCGAGCGCATCCCTTCTGGCTCCCTGCTCAACGAGGTGGATTTTCGTCCAGCCGGTTTCCCCTACCTGAGAGATGCCACCACTGTAAGAAGCCTTTTAAGGGTGGGGTCAGATGTATCCATCACATCCAGCAGGCTCTGGAAAAAGGCTCACCTGGGTGACAACTGCACTCTGGTTGGCGTGTCCGGCAAACACATTAAAGCCGGTCGATTATTGAAGATGGGCGATGGTTCCACTTTCAAAAGCATAACCGCCGGCTACGGACTGAATCTGGAAGGCCAGCGGATCAACGTCAATAAAGTCAAAGCAGGAAACAGTACAATCCTTAAAGGCACAAATGCCTCACCGGCCAAAATCAGCAAGGTTCATCTGGGGAAAGGTGCCACCATCGCCAGAGCCATGGTTGACCATTTGGACGCAGGCCCTGGTCTGACGCTGACAGATTCCCATGTGCAGATTCTCAAAGCCTGCGAACAAGTCACCATTACCGGTAAAAGTCTAATTGATGAAGTGAAAAACCATCAGCTATCCGAATCCACTATTACTGGAGCAGAGGTGGAACTGCCAGAAGAAATGACATTCTTCGAGTGCGCGATAAATGGTGCGCCGTTGCCTGATTATTCCACCTTTGACAACTGCACCATTGATTTGCTTGCCAATCAGCACGCAGAAGACCAGGTGTTTTCTCGCTCTAGGATTGCCGGCGGAGTCCTGCGCGACTGCGTACTGGAATCATGCGAAATCAGTGATGTCACGACAGAAGACTGCGAGTTTAGCGCGACCCGGCAAGCACCGATACGGATGAAGAATGTTTTTCTTGCCGGTGCCCATAAACTTGAATTTGATGAATCCGTGGAATTTGATGGTAAAAATAAAACCGCTGTTCATGTACTCATTGAAGGACATAATAATTTGTCAACCTCATCATTGCCGGTGCCTGAAGGCAATGGAAAACTTGTTTGCCGCAACTGCCAGATAACCGTGGATGGGAACCACCAGGCGCTGGAGTCTGCAGGAGACAAGGTGATCCTTGAGGACTCCACACTCATCATGGCCCCGGAAGACAAGTCTTTCGGAGTGGTCATGAGAAACGTGAAAAGATTAAATGCGGCCACCGGCGAGCTATCCCATCTCATGATGGAGTCCCCGGATGTAACGCCAGAGGCAGAACCAGGTGCGGAAGAAGAAACACAAGGTATTACCACAGATTCACAGAAGGAGATCACCCAGGCCATAGGACCTGCCCCGCCAGCAGGAACCGCCTACCATATTGATTTGCCTGACAAAATTGAAACGGAAACAACACGAATGTTGCAGGAAGCCGCTGAGAGCGTCGGCAAGGCCGCCACAAAGCTCAATCAGGAAACACTGAAGGCCAAAATACAACAACACGATAATTTAGCAGATTACGACATGAGTTTTGATGCCTCGGAGGGTGGCAATGGATAATAACCTAGTTCATTGTGACGCAACTCAGGACGCCATCGACAAGGCATTGAAGACAATTGAGCCGGGCCAACGCCTGTATTTTTCCAAGGAAAACCTGCGCGGCTTAAAAATTAAGAATGCCTTATTGCAGAAGTGCTCTGTGGATGATTGCATCGTCAGTCAATCCGTGTTGGATGTGTGCGAAATAACCGGTGGGCTGACCCGGCTGGATGACTGCATCATACTTGGCGGATACGCCATAAACGCACCGTTTTTTGCGTCCTGCCTGCTTGATTGTGACTCCTGCGGGTGCCATTTCCAGGACACGAGGATTTCATCAGGGGCGCACCTTCGCGCATACTGCAACGATGGTGTCTCTTTGCACGAGAGTCTGGATGTCAGTTACAGGGTGGCCAACCTTCCCCTTATCTCGATCGGATTCACCGAAGAAGAGGAAATCGCATTCTTTTTGGCCGGTGGAAGCCGGTATATACCGGAAGTTGACAAGCCGGGTGAAAAGTCCACATTGGGGACATCCGGTAACTCCAAAAAACCGCCAGAGGAACTACATGGGTTCAAATCAGGCTGCCTTCTGACTGAGGAACACAGGGCTTACGTTATTGACAAGCTACTGGAACGAGGGGCTTATGGGGAAAACACATGGAAGTGGACAGTCGGCCCCAATGGGCATGTAGAGAAAAGCGACTTTGATCTGGTTTTTTACGGCTCGCTATTTGCCAGCAAGGCTATTGAGCGGATAAGACGAGAGATGAGACGTGATGCGGTCC
>JALWKC010000230.1 GCA_026996795.1 Lysobacterales bacterium
CCCGCTGAACGGATCATCTGGGCGCCTTTGCCTGGCTTCATTTCGATGTTATGAACTACCGAACCCAGCGGAATATTGCTCAAGGGCATGCAGTTGCCGACCTTGATGGGGGTGTTATTACCCGACACAACCGTCATGCCTGGCTCCAGGCCCTTGGGCGCGATAATGTAGCGGCGCTCACCGTCTGCATAAACCAGCAAGGCAATGTAAGCGGTGCGATTGGGATCGTACTCGAGGCGTTCCACACGCGCCGGGATGCCGTCCTTGTTGCGCTTGAAATCGATGAGACGGTAATGTTGCTTGTGCCCGCCTCCACGATGACGCGTGGTAATGCGGCCGTAGTTGTTTCGACCACCGGTTTTCGTTTTCTTCTCAACCAGCGCCGCGTGAGGCTTGCCCTTGTGCAAACCCGTGCGAAGAACCTTGACGGTTCCGCGCCGGCCTGGAGATGTTGGTTTTAATTTGACTACTGCCATGATTATCTCCGGATTATTCGGCGACGCCGAAATCGATCATTTGACCGTCTTGCACACGCACGTAGGCCTTCTTCCAGTCGGCGCGCTTGCCTTGACGTTGGCGAAAGACCTTGCTTTTGCCTTTCATGTTGAGGATCTGAACTTTCTCAACCTGCACGTCAAAGAGCTTTTCCACGGCGTCTTTTACCTGTTTTTTGGTGGCATTCGTTGCCACCTTGAAAACGTATTGGTTGCTTTGTTCGCCAACCCGGTTGGATTTTTCCGAGATAATCGGCGACATCAGCGTTGTGTATAGTTTGTTCAAGCTCATGCTAGCCACTCCTGGACTTTCTGCAAAGCGTCCACGGTCATGACCACGTCGTCTGAAGAAACCAGGGAAGCCGGGTCCAGACCAGCGACATCAGTCACGTAAATACCGGGAATGTTGCGGGTTGCCAACAGCACTTCGGGGGACATTTCTTCCATTACCAAAGTGCCTGAGGTCACGCCAAGTTTGTCCAGGAATGCCACGGCGTCCTTGGTCTTTGGCGCTGAGATATCAAATTTGTCCACGACTTTGAGGCGATCCTGGCGAACCAGCTCGGAGAGGATGGACTGCATACCAGCGCGGTACATCTTCTTGTTGAGCTTCTGGCTGTGATCGCGCGGGGTTGCGGCGAATGTTTTGCCACCACCACGCCAAATCGGGCTGCGTATTGTACCAGCTCTTGCACGACCTGTCCCCTTTTGTTTCCAGGGTTTTCTGCCGCCACCACTGACAGCCGAGCGGTTTTTCTGTGCCTTGGTACCAGCGCGGGCACCGGCCAGATAGGCTGTCACCACCTGATGAACCAGGGGTTCTGAGAAGTCACGGCCAAAAACGGCATCAGAAACTTCGATTTTGGTTTTCTTTCCTGTTACAGCGAGTTCCACGATACTTCTCCAATTAGGCCTTTTCGGCCGGTTTGACGACGACATTGGAATTGGCCGCACCCGGGACGGCACCCTTGATCAGCAACAAACCACGATCGGCATCGATTTTTACCAGTTCCAGGCTTTGGGTGGTGACGCGTTCATCGCCCATGTGTCCGGCCATTTTCTTGCCCTTGAACACGCGGCCAGGTGTTTGACACTGACCAATGGAACCGGGTGCCCGGTGGGACAGAGAATTACCGTGTGTGGCGTCCTGCATGGCGAAGTTGTGACGCTTGATGACACCGGCAAAGCCTTTGCCTTTGCTGCGCCCGGTGACGTCAACTTTCTGGCCTTCGGTGAAAATGTCCAGGCCAAGTTCCTTGCCCACTTCGTACTCGGACGGATCCACGCGGAATTCCATCACGGTGCGACCGCCGGTGACTCCGGCTTTGGCAAAGTGTCCCGCCATGGGCTTGTTTACCTTTGAGGCCTTGATTTCACCCGTACATACCTGAATGGCTTCATAGCCATCGGTATCCACGGTCTTGATTTGGGTCACCACGTTCGGCTCCACCTGAATCACGGTCACCGGGACGGAGCTGCCGTCTTCGGTAAACACGCGTGTCATGCCGACTTTTTTTCCTATAATTCCAATTGTCATCTCAACACCTATTAGTAAAGCTGGATCTGTACGTCGACACCAGCAGCCAGGTCGAGTTTCATCAGCGCATCAATGGTCTTGTCGTTGGGATCAACAATGTCAACCAGGCGCTTGTGGGTTCTGATTTCGTATTGGTCACGCGCGTCCTTGTTGACGTGCGGAGAAATCAAAACGGTAAAGCGCTCCTTGCGTGTTGGCAGAGGGATAGGACCCTTGACCTGTGCGCCTGTCCGCTTAACCGTTTCCACTATTCTGCCAGCTGACTGATCAATCAACTTATGATCAAAAGCTTTCAATCTGATTCGTATTTTCTGATCGGCCATTACCGTCTGCCTCAAAGCTAAATTTTTAAGGGGCAGGCGCCATGAGAGCGCCCGCCCTGCAATACACTAGTACAATCGAATTCTTATTCGATGATTTTGGACACCACACCGGCGCCCACTGTGCGACCGCCTTCACGGATCGCAAAACGCAGGCCCTCTTCCATCGCAATGGGAGCAATCAGCTCTACGTTCATCTTAATGTTGTCACCA
>JALWKC010000231.1 GCA_026996795.1 Lysobacterales bacterium
CACCGATTTTTCTGGTGGGCCGGTTCCGCTCGGGTACCACGGCCTTGTGGCAGCTTTTTGACCGCCTGCCGGAATACACCGCCTGGTACGAACCTTTACACCCCAATTTGCCCGCGGCCATTGCCTACACGCGCCCGCAACGCTCCCACCGGCACGTGCACGATTACTGGCTGCCCTATCGGGGCTTGACTGACGCGCTGGCACAACACTGGCGGCGTGACTTTGCCACCGGGCGGCTGTACCTGGAAAACAACTCGCCCTGGCCGGCGCTGAAAGCTTACCTTGACTGGCTGATTGCCCAATCAAGTGGCACGCCGGTGATCAAGTTCACTCGCATGGATTTGCGCCTGAGCTGGCTGCGGGAGCAGTTTCCCGAGGCCCGCATTGTCAGCATTCGCCGTCAACCACAGGCTTTGTGGCATTCCACCCGGCGCCACCTGCCCGAGTCTGAAAAAGGCAATGAAAGCCACCCCGATGCCTATGAGCTGATGCAGTGGAGCAATGCGCTGGCGGCGGATTTCCCGTTTCTGGCACCACAGCCCGGCCGGCACGGGTATTTCCGCCATTACGCCCTGTGGCGCCTGTCCACGAGCCTGGCCGATGCGCTGGCGGATTTTAGCCTGAACCTGGAAAACATGACCGGGGATGTGAGCCGGCTGGCCGACTGGCTGGGCTGGAGCGAAGGCGACAAGGCGGTGGCCACAGCCGGTCTGGAACCGCCTGAACCGACCACCGGCGAGCCCGATCCAGAACTGCTGACCATCGAAGAGAGCGTGAACGTGTTGCTGCACGAATCCGGCCTCGAACAGCTGGGTCGACTGCCACTGGCGGCCATTCGGCAGGCAAAACCGGGGTACTGGGAAAACGCACGCGTGAACCCGGCCGCGCTGTCTGAGGAAGTGTTACGCGCCTTGTATGCGCGCGAGGAGGAAGTCACCCGACTGCTGCATGAGGTGTCGCAAAACAGTGCGAAAGGCACCGGTGAAGAGTAAAGCCTGTCTGGCAGCCAGGCAGTGAAAAGCAAAGGGGGCAATGAAAGCCTGAGGCGCCTTTACCGGTCATAAAAGCAGGCGCAAAAAAGCACCAGAAACCAAATTAATCACGAGTGTTTTCCCAGGATGACCATGCCTCAATCACGCACCACACCAAAGACTGCCCTGATGCTGCCCGGTGGTGGTGCGCGTGGCGCCTACCAAGTGGGGGTATTGAAGGGCATCGCGGAAATTTGCGGCCATCATCACGCCGAGCGCAACCCGTTTCCCATAGTATGTGGAGTATCCGCCGGCGCCATCAACGCCACCGTACTGGCCACCCACGCACAGGAATTTGCCCATGGCATCGACCGGCTGGAGCTATTCTGGAGTCGCCTGCATTGCCAGGACATTTACCGCACCGACGCCTGGACGGTGATGAAAACCGGCCTTCGCGCCTTGGCCGCACTGACCTTTGGCCGCCTGGGCGTGGCCGCGCCGCGTTCCTTGCTGGATAACACGCCACTGGCCGAATTATTGCGCCGCGAACTGCAGCTACACGAACTGGAATCCGCCATTGAGACACGCCAACTGCGCGCTTTGTCCATCACCGCATCGTCCTACACCACCGCCATTGCCGAAACGTTTTTCCAGGGCGCTGCTGACTTGCATGAATGGCAACGCTACCGGCGCGTGGGTCACCGGGAACGGATTGGCGTGGAACATATCCTGGCTTCGGCGGCGCTGCCATTTCTGTTCCCCGCCCAGCGCATTGGCAAGCAGTATTACGGCGACGGCGGAATACGCCTGCTGGCGCCCTTGAGCCCCGCCATTCACCTGGGCGCAAACAAGATTCTGGTGATCGGCACCCGCGATGAAAGCCCGATAGAAATTCCCGAACAGCCGGTGGAATACCCAAGTATGGGCGAACTGGCCGGCTACCTGCTGGACACCATCTTTATGGACACGCTGTGGTCTGACCTGTCGCGCTTGCAGCGCATAAACCGTACCTTGAGCCTGCTGCCGGAACAGGAACGCAAAAAATCCCGCCTGCGCCCCATCGACACCCTGGTCATCAAGCCTTCCCGGGACGTGCGCGACATTACCCGCGAACACGCCGAGGCCATCCCCCGCCCGGTCAAGAACCTGCTGAAAGTGATCGGCGGCTGGGGCAAGGACTGGCGCATGCCCAGCTACCTGCTGTTTGAACCGGCCTACACCACCACCTTGATCGAACTGGGCTACCGTGACGCCCTGCAGCAAAAAGACAGCATTGCCGGGTTCCTGGCTCCCTAAGAGCCCTCTGATTGAATCGTGACACGGCATCTTTCAGAGGCTCCCTAACGCGTTGGCCGCCAGGTAAATCGCTTTCAGCGGTGCCCTTCAAGCTTTTTGCACGCGCACGCCGTCCGGGGTGGCTATCAGGGTCACGTCGGACTTGCGCAAGGCAAACAAGCCATTGGTGATAACACCGGGAATTTGGTTGATATCGCTTTCGAGCTTGACCGGATCCATAATCTTCAGGTTGTGCACGTCCAGAATCTGGCAACCATTATCGGTCACAAAGCCTTCGCGGTATT
>JALWKC010000232.1 GCA_026996795.1 Lysobacterales bacterium
TGAATGTGCGCGGCGTTGAGCAGGTGCTGGAAAAGGTGCACGAAGTCTTTGCCTCGCTATACAACGACCGCGCCATTGCCTACCGCGTGCATCAGGGCTTTGATCACGGCGATGTGTACCTGTCAGCGGGTATCCAGAAAATGGTGCGCAGCGACAAGGCCGCCAGCGGCGTCATGTTTACCCTGGACACCGAAAGCGGCTTTGACGACGTGGTGTTTATCACCTCCTCGTATGGTCTGGGAGAAATGGTGGTTCAGGGCGCGGTGAACCCGGATGAGTTTTACGTTTACAAGCCGGCCTTGCGCCACGGGCGTCCCGCCGTGCTGCGCCGCAACCTGGGTTCCAAGGCGACTGAAATGGTCTATGCCGATGATGGCGCTGGCGTGGTCACTCAACCGGTGGATACCGAACGCCGTCAGCAGTTTTCCATGACCGATGCCGAAGTCGAGGAACTGGCCCGTCAGGCACTGGTGATTGAAGAGCACTACGGCCGCCCCATGGACATTGAATGGGCCAAGGACGGCATCAACGGCACACTGTACATTGTTCAGGCACGGCCGGAAACCGTGGTCAGCCGTGAAAACCGTGGCCAGAAGATTGAACGCTATGAATTGAAAGAAAAAGGGCCGGTTTTGTGTGAAGGCCGCAGCATCGGCCAGAAAATTGGCACCGGCACCGCCAAGGTCATCAAGAGCATCGCACAGATGGATGAAATCAACCCGGGTGATGTGCTGGTCACCGACATGACCGACCCGGACTGGGAACCGATCATGAAACGCGCCTCGGCCATTGTCACCAACCGTGGTGGACGCACCTGTCATGCCGCCATTATTGCCCGCGAGCTGGGCATCCCGGCGGTGGTTGGTTGCGGCAACGCCACCGAAGCCATCACGCATGGTCAGGACGTCACCGTCAGCTGCGCCGAGGGTGACACGGGCTATATTTACGAGGGGGTTCTGCCCTATGAGGTCAAGGTCACCGACCTGGAAAACATGCCACCTGCGCCGCTGAAAATCATGATGAACGTGGGCAACCCCGACCGCGCCTTTGATTTTGCCAACCTGCCCCACCACGGCATCGGCCTGGCGCGGCTGGAATTCATTATCAACCGCATGATCGGCATTCACCCCAAGGTGCTGCTGGAATACGACCGCCAGGACGCCGAAACCCGCGCCATTGTTGACCCCATGATTGCCGCCTACGACTCGCCACGGGACTACTACGTAAAAAAACTGGCCGAAGGCATCGCCACGCTGGCGGCGGCCTTTGCTCCGGAAACCGTGATTGTGCGCCTGAGCGACTTCAAGTCCAATGAGTACGCGAACCTTATCGGCGGACAAAAATACGAGCCGCATGAGGAAAACCCGATGCTGGGTTTTCGCGGCGCCTCCCGCTACATTGCCGACAGTTTCCAGGACTGTTTTGCCATGGAATGCGAAGCACTGAAATTCATCCGTGATGAAATGGGGCTGACCAATATCTGGGCCATGGTGCCTTTTGTGCGGACCGTGGAAGAAGGCCGCAAGGTGCTGGAAATCATGGACAAGTTCGGGCTGAAACAGGGGGAAAACGGCCTCAAGATTATCATGATGTGCGAACTGCCCTCCAATGCCCTGCTGGCCGATGAGTTTCTCGAATTGTTTGATGGCTTTTCCATTGGCTCCAACGACTTGACCCAACTGACCCTGGGACTGGATCGGGATTCGGGCCTCATCGCCCACCTGTTTGACGAGCGCGACCCGGCCATCAAGAAACTGCTGGCCATGGCCATTGCAGCGGCCAAAAACAAAGGCAAATACATTGGCATTTGTGGCCAGGGGCCATCGGACCACCCGGACCTGGCGCAATGGCTGATGGATCAGGGCATTGAAAGCGTGTCCCTGAACCCCGACACCGTGGTGGAAACCTGGCTGAAACTGGCTGAGGCCAAGAAATCGGCTTCCTGAACACCACACCCTCCCCCGTTTGAAAACCCGGCGCCTGCCGGGTTTTTTTGTGCCCGATGTCGAAGGCATTTATATGCCCTGCTTGGTTCAAGCCTGACCGCAGGCTAACCATCACCCTCAGCCCTTCTCCGCAACAACGTTGAGAAACAATACTTATTGCAACCAACCTTTTTCTCAAGCACAATCGGGTCACCAATAACAAAAAAACAAACCACCGATCACACCCCGTTCACGATAAAAGGCGTCCTTGGCATCCGGATTTTTCGCCAGTGCAAGGAAACGCCATCGCGCTGCGCCGCTGTCCTTGAACGCAGACAGGCCCGGCCACGAAGCTGACGCGATCATCGTGAAAAAGACGACTTTTTTGCCAGAGGGAGGAACCATGGCCACTTTACGTTCACTGTTCATTCAATTTACCGGCATCACCGCGCTGTTTGCCGGAGCTGTTTTCGCCAGCACCGGGCAGCCTGTGCCCGCCGGCCAACCCACCCCGGAGGCCATTCGCCAGGCCAGTCACAATCAGTCCATTCTGCTGCAAGCGGGGATTTTTGACCCGCTGGCAGAATCCCTGGACAGCTCAGCCAGCGGCTTGTTGTCGCAA
>JALWKC010000233.1 GCA_026996795.1 Lysobacterales bacterium
GCGCGAAATCGCCGCTTCGGGTGAAACCGGCCCGGCCACGGTCATGATTGCCGGGCTGTCGGTGGGCATGAAGTCGGTGATGGTTCCGGTGATGACTATTGCCGCGGTGATTTTTGTCTGTTCCCTGCTATTGCCTGAAGGCGCGGGCGTGTATGGTGTGGGCGTGGCAGCGGTTGGCATGTTGTCCACCGTGGGTATTACCATGGCCATTGATGCCTACGGGCCGGTGGCCGACAACGCCGGTGGCATCGCTGAAATGGCCGGTCTGGGCGAAGAAACCCGGAAGATCACCGATGGCCTGGACGAAGTGGGCAACACCACGGCGGCCATCGGCAAAGGGTTTGCCATTGGCGCAGCCGGTTTGGCGGCGTTAGCCATCATAGCGGCCTTTAATGAGGTCATCGAGGCGCATATTCCGGATTTTTCGCTGGAGTTGAGTGACCCCCGGGTGCTGGTGGGCATGTTCATTGGCGGCATTTTTCCGTTTCTGGTCAGCGCCATCACCATGCGTGCCGTGGGTGATGCGGCTTTTGACATGATCAAGGAGATCCGACGCCAGTTCAAGGAGATACCCGGCCTGATGGAAGGCACGGCCAAGCCCGACAGCGATCGCTGCGTGGACATTGCCACCACCGCAGCACTCAAACGCATGGTGGTTCCCGGCTTGCTGGCGGTGTTTTCGCCCATCGTGGTGGGCTTTGTCTTTGGCCCCAAAACCCTGGGTGGCATGCTGGGAGGGGCACTGATTTCCTGTGTTTTGCTGGCCCTGATGATGGCCAATGCCGGTGGTGCCTGGGATAACGCCAAGAAATACATTGAAAAAGGCTATCATGGCGGTAAGGGCTCTGATGTGCACAAAGCCGCCGTGGTCGGTGATACCGTGGGCGACCCCTTCAAGGACACGTCTGGTCCGGCCATGAATATTTTGATCAATGTCATGGCGATTGTGTCTCTGGTGTTTGCGCCATTATTGGCCAATTACCCCAATGGTATTTTTGGCTAACCCGCCCTCGCAGGAGGAATACAGCAAAAAGCCCCGGCCAGCCGGGGCTTTTTGCTGGGCGGGTTTTCTGAATAAGCGTCTGGCCAGCTGCGTTTAGTGCAATAGCGCTTCAGTCGTCGGGGCGAAACTTTTTGCCGCTGCTGGCGTATTCAAGCAGAATCTCGGCCGGCTTGAAGCGCACCCCGAAGCGTTGCTCGAATTCCTGCAGGCGTTGCAGGATTTTGTCTGGCCCCATGCGGTCAGTGTAGCGGAATGGTCCGCCGCGGAACGGGGGAAAGCCCAAGCCCAGAATAGCGGCCAGATCGCCGTCTTTGGCGTTGGCAATAATGCTTTCCTGCAAGCAGTACATGGCCTCGTTGATCATGGCCAGGGCAATGCGGTCCTGAATTTCGGCTTTGTCCATGGGGTTGCGTTCTTCGCCACCGAAGAAGCGGTAGATGTCCGTGTTGACAGTTTTGCGGCCTTTTTTGGGGTAGCGGTAAAACCCTTTGCCAGCCTTGCGGCCCAGCAATCCGGCTTCGGTCAGTTTTTCGATGGTGTCATCGGGCTCCAGGCCGCGTTTGGCGAATAGTTCACCCAGCGCACCCTTGGCGATATGTGCCGCTACGTCAATGCCCACTTCATCCAGCAATGCCGCCGGCCCCACAGGAAATCCCCAGTCTTTCATGGCGTTGTCCACGTCTTCAATGGACACGTCTTCGGCGATGACGCGCATGGCTTCATGGGTCAGGGCCGAGAGAATGCGGGTGGTATAAAACCCCGGGCCGTCATGAACCACGACGACGGTTTTGCCTTGGTCAATACCAACGTTAATGGCGGTTTGCCGGGCTGCCTCGCTGGTTTTGTCTGTCACGATCAGTTCCAGCAGGGGCATTTTGGGAACGGGGGAAAAGTAGTGCATGCCCAGCACGTTTTGCGGGCGTTTGGCATCGCGGGCAATTTCCGCAATGGGCAGGGACGAGGTGTTGCTGGCGAACACCGTGTTTTCATCGGTCACCGCCTCAGTGCTGGCGAGAATCTTGCGCTTCAAATCCAGGTCTTCAAACACGGCTTCAATCACCAGCTGGCTTGCTTTCAGGTCTTCATCCTGCAAAGTGGTTTTGATTTTTGCCAGCAGCCGGTCGCGTTCCACCGGCAACATGGCGCGGCGGCGCACCAGTTTGTCCAGGTCTTTCCAGATAGTTTTCAGGCCACGGCCAAGGTTTTCCAGCGAGATATCCTTGAGCACCACGTCGTAACCGTTGCGTATGGACACTTCGGTGATGCCCGAGCCCATGAACCCGGCACCTACCATACCGATGGTGTCAACGGGCAGGCCCTTGTCCGGATTTTTGAGCTTTTTGTTGTCCTGCATGTCCAGAAAAAGCTGGATCAGGTTATGGCAGGCTTCGGTGCCGTGCAGTTCGGCAAAGGCCTTGCTTTCGCATTCGATGCCGGCTTCAAAACCGTAATCCAGCCCGGTTTCCACACACTCGATGATTTTCAATGGCGCCGGGTAGTTGCCGC
>JALWKC010000234.1:0-641 GCA_026996795.1 Lysobacterales bacterium
GCGGCGTATTTTAAACCATTCAGGCGCCATGCGCTGTTTCATCGTGTAGCAAATGGCTGTCCCGCTATTGTTGCAAGTGAAAAGTCACCGGGCCGTCATTGATCAGGCCCACTTGCATGTCGGCGCCGAAGCGCCCGGCCTGAACCCGGCCGGCTGCGGGCAAGGCGGCCTGGGCGCAGGCCAGCAGTTCATCAAACAGCCGCCGGCCGGTTTCCGGATCGGCGCCACGGGAAAAACCCGGACGGGTGCCTTTGCGCGTGTCGGCCACCAGGGTAAATTGCGGCACCAGTAGCAATTGGCCGCCGGTGTCTTGCAGGGAACGGTTCATGCGGCCTTTTTCATCCGCGAAAATCCGGTAGTTAATCAGGCGTTGCAGCAGCTTGTGGGCCTGTTCGGGCTGATCGGTCTTTTCCACGCCGATGAAGGCCAGCAAGCCCGGCCCGATATCAGCGATGCGCTCTTGTCCGGTTTCGACCCAGGCGCTGCGCACCCGTTGAATCAGGGCAATCATGTCACGGTGCTCCAGAACAAAGGGTTTATTTTCGCACAGTTCATTTAGGAAGCGCTGATTGAATCTGGCGCGAGCAGATTGGCGTGAAAAATTGTTTAGTTCAAGGCGCAAACCGCACGTAATAGCAAGG
>JALWKC010000234.1:651-2499 GCA_026996795.1 Lysobacterales bacterium
CGATCAGAGCTTCCTTTACGGCGTGGCGCTGTAGGAAATTTCCTACAAACCGGCGGGTCACAATCGCAGGGCATTGCCAGAAAGCGGCGTCTGTTCATTTGTGCTGACTCAGGCACAATGGTTGTCAATGGAGTTGAGGCCAGGGAGCTGGAAACAGCCGCCACAGGAAGTGGCCAGGGATGACCTTTCACTTTGGCACACGCCACTAGTGAAAAAGCCTCAAGGAGTGGTTGCCGCACGGATTCGGCAATCAGGTGCACGGGACGCACCAGTTCGGGGAAACAGGATGACCCTCTCGGGTCGTGATTAACCGCCAGCGCATCAGCGAATGGCGGTTTTTTTTGCCGGTCGTCAATGCATGGAAAAGCACGCCGGCAGCAGAAACCCCTTAGCCCTCGTCAAGGTCCAGCTTTTCCTGTGGCGCGGGGGTGTCCAGGCCACCTGACAAGGTATCGCGGCCAAATTCATAGAACGCAATGCCATACAGGGGAAAGGTGCCGGGGCGAACATCGCTTTCGGCTTTTTCCAGCAGTTGCGTTAATTCCTCGTAATAACCACTCAAGCGTTGCATGACCTCGCCATGCAGTTGTTCCACCCGGTATTCGGGAATCTGGCTGGAATAGAGCATGCGCTGGAAGTTGCGCTGGGCGGGGTTGGCGGTGTGTTTGTTTTTGTCCAGGGTTTTGGTCAGGGTTTCCACGGACCAGATGGCGGCTTTCTGAAAGTCGTTTTCTTCTTCATTGGGCACAAAGTACCAATCATTCAACTCAATCTCTTCGCCGTACAAAGTGACATTCTTACGGCGAATCAATTCATTCAAGACCGCAGGCAGGGTGTAGCAGCCGGTGGCAAACTGCTTGCAGGCCGCCTCCAGGCTGTGCTCGCTGCCGCTGATGGGAATGCGTCCGCTTGGGGCGTGGTTTTCGCTGATCCATTTCAGGTGTGACAGAATCAGGTCGAAGCGCGTCGGCTTGTGCCAGCTGGCCACGCTGCGGGTTTTCAGGTATTCGCTCACCTGGCGCCGGTCCAGGCCGCTGCGGATGGCCAGTTCCACCACCTTGGCGCGCGGGGATTTGTCCAGCAGGTATTCCAGGTAGCCTTCCTTGAAGGCGGCTGCGACCGCGTGGGCGCTGTAGCCAAACAGGTGGCTGATGCGGGCAAAGGCCTTGCCCAGCATTTTCAGCACGGCTTTGTGCTGGCGGGAAAGGTCTGTTTTTTGAGGGGCGGTGTGTTGGCTCATGGGCGTGGCTCGTGTTGAGGTGGTTGTGAGTGAGATTTCATCCGATTCGGTATCAGTGATACCAAAAAACGCCCCTTGCGGCAAGCCTTTATGGCATTTTTTTCGCAAGGGGCGCAGGCTTTCATAACTATAGTTTATAAAATCCCAGGGAATCTCTGATCGAATCATAAACTCGCTTCTCATACCTGAAATGCCCGATAACTGCGTTGAAGTCCTTGCCAATAGCTCGCTATTGGCTGCGAACTTCGCCTTGTTCTCGAACATTTCAGGCATAATCTGCTTCGTCCAGATTCAATGCAGAGCTTCCCTAGCCAAACAGGTTCCACAAGCCCTTGGTCCAGTCCGGCTGACAGGCCGCGTCAGGCGCGCCGGTGCCGCCACCGCCAACCTTGTTGCCGGTGCCGCCACCACCAACTTTGTTGCCAGAGCCGCCACCGCCAACTTTGTTGCCGGATCCATTGCCGCCGACTTTGTTGCCGGTGCCACCGCCGCCCACGGCCAGTTGACAGGCTTCGCTGTCGCTCAGGGCCGGTTGTGCCACGGCCGTGCCAGCGGCAAACAGGCCAAAGACACAGGCAGTGGCAAAAACGGACAGGGTGCGCTTGGTG
>JALWKC010000235.1 GCA_026996795.1 Lysobacterales bacterium
GGTTGTGCACGTCCAGAATCTGGCAACCATTATCGGTCACAAAGCCTTCGCGGTATTCCGGCATGCCGCCAAAACCCACCATTTTGCGGGCCACAAAGCTGCGTGCCAACGGCAGCACTTCCACCGGCAAGGGAAACTGTCCCAGCACATCCACCATTTTGCTTTCGTCCACAATGCAGATGAATTGCTGGCTCGCCCAGGCGATGATTTTTTCGCGCGTCAGGGCGCCGCCACCGCCCTTGATGAGCCGGTTGTGCGGGTCGCATTCGTCGGCACCATCAATATAGATGTCCAGATCACCGACTTCCGATAACTCTTTCACGGTGAAACCGTGCTTTTCCAGCCGTTCGGTGGAAGCCTCGGAACTGGACACCACCGCCTCGATGCGGTCCTTCACCCGGGGCAACAAGTCAATGAGAAAATTCACCGTGGAACCGGTACCAATGCCCACGCGCATGCGGGGCAGGTTGATGTATTCGAGGGCGACCTCGGCCACTTTTTTCTTCAAGGCATCCTGGCTGGTTGGATCGGTATTCTGGCTCATGCCTGCGGCTCCCGTTTTTCCAGTGAAAGAATAAAGTCCCATTGCTCGGGGGTGACCGGCATCACCGAGAGGCGATTGCCCTTGCGCACCAGTGGCATATCCATCAGCTCTGGTCGCGACTTCAGCTCGGTGAGCGGAATGATGCGATCGAGTGTGCGCACAAATTTGATGTCCACCATGTCCCAGCGCGGGTTTTCCGGTTTGCTTTTGGGGTCGTAATGGCTGTTTTCCGGGTCAAACTGGGTGTGGTCGGGATAGGCCTCACGAACCACTTCAGCAATGCCGACGATGCCAGGCACCTTGGTGTTGGAATGGTAGAAAAAGACCTTGTCGCCGACTTTCATCTGGCGCATGAAATTGCGTGCCTGGTAGTTGCGTACGCCGTCCCAGTGCTCGTAGCCCTTGGCTTCTGTCGCCAAGTCGTCAATGCTGTATTCGTTGGGTTCGGACTTCATCAGCCAGTAGTTCATGCCTGCTCCGCTTTGTGTTTTTTGTGTTTTGTGCTGTGGGTTTGAGTGCGGGTTCGCTCGGGTGAGATGCCCAGTGACCCGCGCTGTGCCACCGGATACTATTTGACGTTATCCTCGCGCCCGGGTCAAGCTGGTCACGGTGTTGGCAGAGAGAACGCCACTTCACCGACTTCAGTCACTACCTGATGCAATGGCATGTCCCATGCGTGCGTCGGTACCTTGTCCACTTGTTGAAACGCATGGCCGACACCCAGCCGCCAACTATCTGGCTGACGGGCGAAAAAGCGATCGTAAAAGCCGCCGCCCATGCCCAGTCGAAAGCCGCTGGCATCAAACGCCACCAGGGGCGTGATGACCACATCTATGCGATCATCCCAAGGCTGACCTGTGGTAGCAGGTTCCAGAATACCGTATGCCCCCTCGCGCAGTTCACAGGCTTCGGCAACCGGGTAAAAATGCATGAGCCGTTGTGACACGGATTCCACGCGCGGAAAAACCCAGGTTTTGCCTGGCAAGCGCTCCATCAAGCCACGCGGATCCACTTCGCCATCAGTTGGGGCATAAAGCGAAATCACGCCAGCCTGCCGAATCAGTGGCGCTTCAAGCAGCCTCTGCACCAATGCGTCACTGGCTTCGCGTCGTTGTTCTGCGCTTAGTTGTTGCCGCAGCGCACGCAGGTGTCGGCGAATGGCGGTTTTGTCCATCAGGGTGATAACAGGCAAGAGAGTGGCCTTGGGCAAACAGGGCCAGAAAGCTCATTCGAGCGGGAAGACAGCCTGGAGCAGGCCACGGAGAAATGACAGAAATAAATTGAGGTGTTAACCACATGCATCGGTGCGAATCGGTGACCTTGGAACCAGCGTTCCAGGGCGGATAACTCCCGGTTTCGCAGGCTTCCCGTTCGTGGACGGGCTTGCACACTGAAAACCGGTTCTGTCATCCATTAAGGTCGATATTAGGGCCAAGGTATATACGGATTCGCTGTCGATTGCCGCAGTTAACACCCGTGATTTGATTATACGCTCGCCGGCGTTAAATTCAAGTTATTAAGGAAGCTCTGATTGAATCTGGCGCGAACAGATTGTCGTGAAAAATTGTTCAGTTCAAGGCGCAAACCGCACGCAATAGCAAGCTATTGTAAAGGTTTGCAACGCAGGAATGGACGATTTTACGCCACAAGATGCCGTGTCACAATTCGATCAGGGCTTCCCAGGGAAGCTCTGATGGAATCATGAACTCGCTTCCCTGGCAATTGGCCATGCAGCAAGGATCCGCCACGGCGCAATGAGCGATTTCAGGCCGACAGGTCAGAAGCGTTTTCTTTCAGTGCTGCTTCCAGGGTTTGGCGCAAGTCATGGATTTGTTGCGACACCGATCCGGAGTAGATCTGATTGGAATTGCGGCATTGCATGAGGTCGTGGCTGATGTTCAACGCCGCCATGATGGCCACCTGCTCCGGTACCAGGGTGGAGTTGCCGGCCT
>JALWKC010000236.1 GCA_026996795.1 Lysobacterales bacterium
AAACGCCGCGTATCTTCCGCCTGCCCCACAGTGATACGCAAACAATCGGCCAAACCCGGCTGCCCGCTCTGGTCGCGTAACAGCAGACCGGCCTCGGCGCAGGCAGCAAGCACGCGTGGCGCCTGGTGAAAACGGACCAACAGAAAATTGGTTTCCGAGGCAAACACTCGCTGCACCAGTGGATGAACCGCCAGTGCCCGCTGCAGGCGCTGTTTTTCTGCCAGAACCGTGTCAGTCAGGCAGCGGGCTCGTTCGATGGCTGCCGGTTCTGTGGCCTGCATCACCGCGTGGCGCACCGGCTCGGGCACCGGGTAAGGCGGTAGCACACGAGCCAATACGGACAATAAACGGGCATTGACCACCAGCCCGCCAAGCCGCGCACCGGCCAGTCCCCAGGCTTTGGACACGGTACGCAGCACCGCCAGATTCCGGTGCCGCTCCACCTTGTTCACTAAACTGGAGCGGTGGGAAAACTCCACATAGGCCTCGTCCACCACCACCAAAGCACGTTCACTCAGCCGGGTGCAAAAATCCTCAATGGCGGTGGTTGAAATACCGCTGCCCACGGGGTTATTGGGCGAACACAGGAAAACCAGCTTGGTGTTTTCCGGCAATTGATTAGCCATGGCCTCCAGGTCGGGTTGAAAGTCACTCGATTCGCGCAGGGGAAAGCTCACCACTTGTGCCCCCTGGATGGTCGCGGCCACCTCATACATGCCAAACACCGGTGGCGTGATGGCAATGGCATCCGTACCGGCTTCACAGAATGCCCGTACGAGCACGTCAATGGCTTCGTCCGAGCCACGGGTCAATAAGAGGTTTTCAGGGGCACAGCCCCACAGATCGGCCAGCCGCTGGCGCAAATCCGGTGGTTGCGGGTGCGGATAGCGGTTCAACGCCAGGCCGCAGGGCTGGGCCGGTGCCTGGGGCAGTTCGTTGGCATTCAGGCGCACCGGCGAACCGTTTTGCTTTGGCGAGGGCGCTTCCATGTGGGCTGAGGAATAGCCGTTCAAGGCGGCAATGGCCGGGCGCAGTCGTTGCAATATGGGCCAGCTCATGGGGTGTTCACTGGCTGTTGGGTTTTGCGCTTCGGTGACAGGCTTTCGGGCTCCGGGTTGTCAGACAACCACCGCAGGCGCCGGCTCACGGCCAGTCGGTGAGCGTCCAGGCCTTCGGCCGTGGCCAGTTTTTCGGCATCCGGCCCAATCGCCCGCAAGCCATCGGCACTGGCTTCTTGCACCGTGATGCGGGTCAGGAAATCCGCCAGTGACAAGCCCGACTGGTGCCGGGCGTGGCCATAAGTTGGCAGCACATGATTGGTGCCACTGCAGTAATCGCCCAAGGATTCCGGCGTCCATGGCCCGACAAAGACCGAGCCGGCGGCGGTGATGCCTTCCACAAAAGGACGAGGGTTTTCCAGTTGCACAATCAGGTGTTCCGGGGCGTAGGCATTGCTCACCGCCAGCATCCCGGCCTCATCTGGCACCAGAATCAAACGCGCGTGTTGCAGGGACTGGCGCGCCGTGCTGGCCCGGCTCAGCTCATCCACACGCTGTTCCAGGTGGGCTTTAACTTCCGCCAGCAAGGCTGGATTGTCCGTCACCAACACCACTTGCGAATCCGGTCCGTGCTCGGCCTGACTCAGCAGGTCACAGGCGGTGAAAACCGCTGGCACCGAGCCATCGGCCACCACCAACACTTCCGAAGGACCGGCGGGCATGTCAATACCGGCACCAGACGGATCGGCCGCCACCTGCTGTTTGGCCTCGGTGACCCAGGCATTGCCGGGGCCGTAAATCTTGTCCACTTTTGGCACGCTTTCGGTGCCGTAGGCCAAAGCAGCAATGGCCTGCGCCCCCCCGGCCAGATAAACGGCATCAACACCACACAGCGCGGCCGTGGCCAGCACCACCGGATCCGCGCCATTGCCATTGACCGGCGGCGTCACCAATACGCGGTGCGGGCAGCCGGCAATGGCCGCTGGCACCGCCAGCATCAACACCGTGGAAGGTAGCGGCGCTGTGCCAGCCGGCACATACAGGCCAACCCGTTGGATGGGACGGTACACGGCTTCGCAGACAACGCTCGGGGCGGTTTCCACCCGCAGCGGCTGCGGCCACTGGGCCTGATGGAAGCAGGCAATGCGGTCTTTGGCCCGCTCGATGGCCCGCCGCAATGCCGGCTCCAGCCCGGCCAGTGCCTGGGCGATCTGCGCAGGCGGCACCTGTAACTGTTCCAGATCAACCCCGTCAAAACGGCGTGTGTATTCGCGCACCGCCGCATCGCCCCGATCACGCACCTGCCGCAGGATTTCAGCCACTTGCTGACTCCGTTCACTGGACATTTCGAGGCGTGGGCGCGCCAGTGCCGCTTTTTTCTGAATCGGGGAAAGGTTGTGCCAAATAACCGTTTGTATGGATTTCATGGGCAGTGCCTCAGGCCAGCATTTTTTCCACTGGAAACACCAGAATGGCCGTGGCCCCAATGGCTTTCAGCTGTTCCAGGTGCTCCCACAGCACGTTTTCACGGCACAGGGTGTGCACCGCCACGCGCTGGTCGGTGCCGGCCAGAGGCAGAATGGTGGGGGATTCGGCCGCTGGCAGAATGTCGCTGATGACCTGCAGCTTTTCCACCGGCGCATGCAACATCACGTATTTGCTTTCGCTCACTTTCAGCACTGAATACAGCCGTTGCAACAGTCGATCCAACAACGCCTGTTTCTGGCCTTCGCCACTGAGGTCCCGCTGGTACAACGCCGCTTCGGATTCCAGCAGGGTTTCCACTTCACGCAAACGATTGGCCGCCAGCGTGGCGCCACTGGATACCAGATCGCAAATGCCATCAGCGGTGCCCAACCGGGGCGCGATTTCCACTGAGCCCGACAGGTAAACCAGGCGCGCGGACACCCCATGACGCTGCAGAAATTCGCGTAGCAGGCCGGGGTAGGACGTGGCCAGGGTTTTGCCGTTCAGGTCCGCCACTTGTGCGTAATCGGTCTGCGCCGGCAAGGCGATGGACAGGCGACATTTGCCATAGCCAAGCCCGCGAATTCGTTGTGGCGTTGTTCGCTGCTGGCCGGTTTCCTGGCGTTGTTGACAAGCCCGCTCCAGGGCCACGTTATCCCCCACCAGTCCCACGTCACAGATGCCTTCGGCCAGAAAACCGGGGATGTCATCGTCCCGCACCAGCAGCAGGTCCACCGGCATGTTACGCCCATAACAGAACAGCTCGTCCTTGCTGCGGGCGAAACTGAGGCCGCAACGTTCCAGTAAATCCAGGGACTTTTCTGTCAGCCGGCCGGATTTCTGAATGGCGACCTTGAGTCGCGGTGCTTCAGAGGCAGCGCCTTGCCGGTTTTGGGTCATGGCCGTCATGAGGCCGATGCCTTCATGGTGTCATCGGTATCGGCAGATTCACGGTTTGAACCAGAGTTCACCGTTTCCAGCGCTTCCAGTGCGGCCTGATAGCCGCCGTTGCCCATTTCCAGAAACCGGGCCACGCGACCCACGGTGGTGACGCTGATGCCGGTTTTTTCGTTGATGGCGCGGTAGGACAGGCCACGTTGCAGCAGCTGCACTACCGTCCAGCGATCCACCATGGCCTGCAATTCTGCCGGCGTGCACAGGTCCAGTAAAAACGCCTTGACGGCTTCAGCATCTGGCAAGGCGGCCATCACCGCACTCAGGGGAAGGAGTTGATCCGACCAGTGGCTGTTAATTTGTTCCGGTTTTGTTTTCATCGCTAGTGCCCGATAGTTGATTTAGCGTATTAGCACGTTAATACGTTGAATCATACGGCAGACACGCGAATAGCTCAAGCGTTTTTTAATTTTTAGGGAAGGAAAACACCCCCCTGACACCAGACAGAATCCGGCGTCAGGAGGCCAGCGCCTTCAAGCGGTTATGTCACTACGCCAGTTCAGTGTTTTTCTGAACGGTGTAGGAAGTAGAGACCCAGCGACAAGGCCAGGATAGAAACGGAAAAATAGATCATTTCCAGTGGGCTTGAGTAAGTGGTATTGAGCACGCCCTGAAAAAAGCTCACCACCAACACCATGACAATCACTTTGGCCAGCGTGGCCTTGAGCTGGTCCAGGGAATCAATTTCCAGAATTTTTGATGCCTGGTTCTTGCGCGCCGGTTCGATTTCATCAATAAACAGCTCATACAGGCCAAAGCTGAAAATCAGCAACACCACCGCAATCAGGTACAGGTCCACCGCGCCAATGATGCCACTCACCACTTCCCTGTGTAGCGCTTTCATGTCGGTTCCTGTGGTGACCGCATGGGCGACTTCCCCCACCATGTGGGCAATTTCAATACTGGCCATGACAAAAAGCACGATGGCTCCGGCCATGCCGAACAAAACGGCCAGTAACACCACCAGTCGCGATTGCCACAGGGTGTTTTCAAATACTTTTTTTAACCTGCTCACTGCTTTCTCCATGCTGGATTTTTGTTTTGGTATTATTAACCTGCCAGTGTGAGGGGCATAGCTGGTAATTTCAAGACGACGTCGCGAAAAAAGATAAAAAAATAGATAAAAGGGGTAGATGACATGCAAGCCAACGGGGATGGCGAATCCACAACTCAGCCACGCTGGCAACAGGTTTTGGCATTTGCACTGAGCATACTGGTGCTGGGCATGGTTTGGCTGACCTTTTTTAACGTGGTGGCGCGGTATGTGTTCCAGCGCGTATGGATTCCCCTGCAGGAACTGGTGGTTTACTGGCACGCCACGGTTTTCATGTTGGGCGCCATTCTTGCCTGGCTGGGCAACCGGCACGTGCGGGTGGACATTTTCCAGCAGGCCTTCCCCGCTCGCATGAAGCAAAAAGTGGAAGCATTTGGCCGTTGGCTCCTGTTGTTGCCGTTCATGATTTTTATGATCGTCATCAGCTTCGACTACGTGTACCAGGCGTGGCTGCGGCAGGAAGGTTCAGCGGAAACCGGTGGGCTGGGTGGTGTGTATCTGATTAAAAGCCTGCTGGTGCTGGTGCCTGTGTTTTTCATTCTGCTGCTTGTTTACCAGACCTGGCAAAGCCGACGCAGGCCAAAACCGGAGGAAGGCGGCTGATGGAGCCGGTTTTCGCCTTTGGCCTGTTTGTGGCAGTGGCCCTGGTGTTGGTGCTGGGCTACCCGGTGGCCTTCACCCTGGGAGGGGTTTCACTGTGGTTTGCCTTGCTGGGCTGGCTCACCGGCTGGTTTGATCCGGCCTTTTTACAGGCTTACCCCAGCCGCGTGTATGGCATCATGACCAACGTCACCCTGATGGCCGTGCCGCTGTTCGTGTTTATGGGGCTGGTGCTGGAAAAATCCCGCCTCGCCAATGCCCTGCTGGAAAATCTGGCCGCGCTCATGGGCGATAAACGCGGGGGACTGGGTTTTGCCGTGCTGGGCGTGGGCACCCTGCTGGCAGCGGCCACCGGCATTGTTGGCGCCACGGTGGTGACCCTTGGCCTGCTGGCCTTGCCGGTGATGCTGAAAAACGGCTACGACCCGGCCCTGTCGGCCGGTACCGTGGCGGCCACCGGCACGCTGGGGCAAATCATTCCCCCGTCCATTGTGCTGGTGCTCTTGGGTGATGTGTTATCCAACGCCTATCAACAGGCGCAGTTGAGTCAGGGCATTTATTCCCCCAGAACCGTTTCCGTTGGCGACCTGTTTGCCGGTGCCATTGTGCCCGGTTTGATGCTGGTGGGCCTGTATGCCCTTTACTGGCTGTGGGTGATATGGCGCCATCCAGAAAAGGCGCCGCCACTGCAAGAGACGCCTTGCGTCAGCCTCAAGGCCATTGGCAAATCGCTGCTGCCACCGTTGGTGCTCATCGCGCTGGTGCTGGGTTCCATCCTGTCCGGCTGGGCCACACCCACCGAAGCCGCTGCCGTTGGTGGCGTGGGCGCACTGGCGCTGGCGGCCATGCAGCGCCGCCTGAACTGGCCATTACTGCGTGAGATCAGTCGCGAAACCGTGCTCATTAGCGCCATGATCTTTATGGTGCTGCTGGGCGCTGCGCTGTTTTCACTGGTGTTCAAGGGTTTTGGTGGCGACGAGCTGGTGCGGGATATTCTGCACAATATGCCCGGTGGCAAGTACGGCGCCCTGGCGGTGGTGATGGCCGCCATGTTTGTGCTGGGCTTTATTCTCGACTTTATCGAGATCACCTACGTGGTGCTGCCCATTGTCGGGCCGGTGCTGCTGGCCATGGGCTTTGATCCGGTGTGGCTGGGCGTGCTGGTGGCCATTAACCTGCAAACGTCCTTTCTGACGCCACCGTTTGGCTTTGCCCTGTTTTACCTGCGCGGTGTGACCGACATTGACACCCGCCACATTTACCGTGGCGTGGTGCCATTTATCGCCCTGCAAGTGTTATTGATGGCCATTTTGGTCTGGCAACCCGGCTTGGTCCGCCATTTTTAAGTAACGGATCGCTTCAGCAATGAACAGCCGTGGAGTGGCCATCCCTGGTGATTTTCCGTTTATGGACTGAGGTAGCTGTAGCCTTTTTCCTGCAGCTCCATCATGTGCGGCACGCCGTTGGAAACGGTCTTGACGCCGGGGATCAGCTTGAGTTTTTTGCCAGTGTCCCGCTCAATGGTCTCGAGGGTTTCGGCGCAGGCGGTAAACACCACGCCTGACATCATCAGGCTTTCAATGCGTGGCTTGAAAATGCTGTCGGTGGTCAGGAAATAAATCCCCGGGCCATAGACCACAATTTCTACCTGCACGTCATCCGGGCCAAAGTACTTTTGCGTGTTGACGGCATTGGTCAACACTTCCGACTGCAGTTTCTTGTCATCCTTGTTCATCTGGATCACCAGCTTGTGGGGCGCCTCATCCCCAAAAGGCGAAGCCTGAACACGATCCACCCCACAGGCACTGATGGCCAATGCGGCCACAAACATGACGGCGAAAGCCGCGCTAAAGGGTTGATTGGTCACGATTTTTTTCATGCGATTAGGAACTCCGGTTTGGATGTGCAGTCCATTATAGCCTGAAAAAAAACTTGGCCGATCAGTGCCATGACCCATGGCTGGTCACACGTTAGTGGCTGCGCCGATTCAATCGTTCTTTGCCCGATCAGCCTCACGCACAGCGAGCCATGCGGCTTGAAAAACCGGTAAATGCTGCCATATTTATGTGCCAAACGTGATAATTAATGACTCCACACCCAACCGGAAACGCCCATGACCCAACATTCCATTGAAGCAAACCAACAGGCCTTTGCGGCCGTGCGCGAATCACTCTCTGAAGAAATTCTCGGCCAGAGCAAACTGGTTGACCGTTTGTTGATGGCCTTGCTGTCGCATGGTCACCTATTGGTGGAAGGGGCGCCGGGCCTGGCCAAAACCACCGCTATCAAGGTGCTGAGTGAACGCGTGGACGGTGATTTCCACCGCATTCAATTCACCCCTGACCTGTTACCGGCTGACCTTACCGGCACCGAGATTTACCGCCCGCAAACCGGCGAATTCGAGTTTCAGCCCGGGCCGCTGTTTCATAACCTGATTCTGGCCGATGAGGTCAATCGCGCCCCGGCCAAGGTGCAATCAGCCTTACTGGAAGCCATGGGCGAGCAACAAATCACCGTGGGCAAGAAAACCTACAAACTGCCGGAGCTGTTCCTGGTCATGGCGACCCAGAACCCCATCGAGCAGGAAGGCACCTATCCCCTGCCCGAGGCGCAACTGGATCGCTTTCTCATGCACGTGACCATTGATTACCCGGACCCGGACACCGAAGCGGCCATTTTGCACTTGAACCGCAAAAAGGCGCTGAAGGAATTTGGTCAGCAGGACAAACCCAAGCCCATGCTCACCCAGCAGCAGATTTTCGATGCTCAGAAACAGGTGCTGCAACTGTACATGGCCGACAATCTGGAGCGTTACCTGATCGAGCTGATTCTGGCCACGCGCACACCGGAAAAATATTCCGCCGATCTTAAACGCGCGATCCAGTTTGGCGGCTCGCCACGGGCCACCATCTCGCTGGATCGCACCGCGCGCGCCAATGCCTTTCTCAATGGCCGCGATCACGTAACGCCACAGGACATTCACGACGTGATTCACGACGTGCTGCGGCATCGCCTGATCCTGAGTTTTGAGGCCGAAGCCGACGGCATCACGCCCGATGACGTGATCGACCAGTTGCTGGACGTTGTGCCATTGCCGTGAGCGCTGCATCGGCCCGAAAAAACAGCCAGGCTGAGGAAGCCACCCGTGTGAGCGTGGATGCCCTGTTGCGCCAGCGCCATCACGTGCGGCGCTTTGGCCTGAATGCCAAACTCAAGGCCACCTCGGCCATTTCCGGCCTGCACGGTTCGCGTTTTCGTGGCCGCGGCATGGACTACGCCGAGTCGCGCATTTATGAACCCGGCGATGACATTCGCAACATGGACTGGCGCGTGACCGCCCGCACCGGCAAGGCGCACACCAAAATGTTCAGCGAAGAACGGGAACGCCCGGTGGTTTTCGTCGTTGACGCCAACCCGAGCATGAAATTCGGCACGCGCAAACAGTTCAAATCCGTGGCCGCGGCCAAAAGCGCCAGCTTGCTGGCCTGGTCGGTGATCAACAACGGCGACCGTGTGGGCCTGATGAGCTTTGGCCCGGCCGGCATCGAGTTTGAAAAACCCGCCGGTGGCAAACGCGGCATGATGCGCCTGATCCAGCACCTGGTCAGCGCGGATGAACGCAACCCGGCCGATGCCGAGAGCCACTGTTCGCTGGCTAAGGCACTGAAAAAACTGCGTTCGCTGGTGCGCCCCGGCTCCATGGTGGTGGTCATCAGCGACTTCCATCACCTGGGCGAGGAGGCCAAACGCCACCTGGTGCAATTGCGCAAGCACAATGACGTGCTGGGCTTTGTGGTGTCCGACCTGTTTGAGTTGCAGGCGCCGCCCCCGGGCCTGTACGGCGTCCAGAATCGTGGCCAGACCAGCGTTTTCAATGCCCTGAAAAGAAAAGCACGGGAGGCGTTTGAGCACCTTGCCCAGGGCCGGCTGCAACATGCCCGTGAACTGACCCAGTCTGCCGGCGTGCCCCTGATTCCGTTGTTGACCAGCGATGCCCTGCCGGAGGTCATCAGCCAGATGATCAAAAACCCTGAAGCGGCCTGGAGCCAGCGAGTCAAAAACGAACCGGCGCTGGCGGCCTTCCAGAACAGTAACAGTGAAAAAACGCACGCACAGCAACACACGCGCACCGAAACGCCCACATCATGAACGCTGCCCAATTACCCATCCGTGACATTCACCTGCCCGCCGAACCCGGTTTCTGGCCGCTGGCGCCGGGCTGGTGGGTGGTGCTGGCACTGACCCTGGCCGGGCTGGCCTGGGGGTTATGGCGCTGGCGTCAGGCCCGCACACGCCAGGCCCGCCTGAACGCGGTGCTGGACGTGCTGCAGGCCGCCGAAGCACGGTATCAAAAAAACCACGACGCTCACCGGCTGGCACAGGATTTGTCCGAGCTGCTGCGCCGCTACGTGCGCCACGTGCGCGGCGATCACGCCGCCACCAGCCTCAGTGGGCAGGCCTGGGCGGATTACCTCGCCTCACTGCTGCCGGAAGCCGAACGCAGCAGTGACCTGCGCGCGCAACTGCTGGCGCTGGAAAACGCGGCATTCAACCCCGGTGTCCCGCCCGATCAGGCGCGCCAGTGGATTGGGGCCGTGGGTCAGCTCATCAGGCGGTCTTTTTTAAATCCGACACCCGCGGAGGCCGCCCGTGTTTAACCTCGCCTGGCCTTACGCGGCAGCCATGGCGCTGTTGCCGCTGTTGATTTTCTGGCTGGCACCACCGGCGCGTGATGGCGGCCTGACGGTGGTGCGGGTGCCTTTCTTTTCCCGCCTCTGGCGCAGTCTGGGTGCTTCGCTGGATCAGGCCGGCGCGCTGGTGCGGGCACTGGCCATTCTGGCCTGGTTGAGCCTGACCGCGGCGGCCATGCGCCCGCAGTGGATTGGCGAGCCGGTGGCCATGCCACAGGAAGGCCGCGATCTGATGCTGGCGGTGGATTTATCCGGTTCCATGGAACAACACGACATGGTCATCAATGGCCGGCGCGTGGATCGCCTCACCGCCGTCAAGGCCGTGGCCGGCAATTTTATTGAACGGCGCAAAGGCGATCGCATCGGCCTGATCCTGTTTGGCCGCAATGCCTACCTGCAGGCGCCGCTGACTTTCGACCGCAAAACCGTCAAGAAACTGCTTTACGAAGCGCAAATCGGCATGGCCGGCAAGGAAACCGCCATTGGTGACGCCATTGGCCTGGCGGTCAAGAAAGCGCGCCAGACCAGCGACAACAACCGGGTGCTGATTTTGCTTACCGACGGCCAGAACACCGCCGGCAATATTGATCCGCTCAAGGCCGCCAAACTGGCCAAGGCCGAAGGCATCAAGATCTACACCATTGGCATCGGCAGCAATGGCCGGGGTTCGGTTTTTTCTGGCTGGGCCCAGGGTTCTGGCCTGGATGAGCGCAGCCTGCGCGCCATCGCGCAAATGACCGGTGGCCGGTATTTCCGCGCCCGTAACGTGCAGGAACTGGCCCAGATTTACGACCTGCTGGACAAACTGGAACCGCGCGCCCGGGCCGAAGAATTCTACCGGCCGGTGAAAGAACTTTACTACCTGCCACTGGGCATCGCCCTGCTGTGGCTGATGCTGGCGTTGTGG
>JALWKC010000237.1 GCA_026996795.1 Lysobacterales bacterium
GGATTGGTGATGTCTGGAGTCTTCTGCACGCAATTGCCTGCGCGCTCGTTAAACACAAAAACAGGCCTTGGATTCGTCAGCGAACCCGTGAGCCTGAGCCAGTTTTTCCAGGGAAGCGCTGCAGCGCTTCTCTGGGGAACCTCTGATCGAATCGTGACACGGCACCTTGTGGCGTAAAATCGTCCATTTCGTACGTTGCAAACCTTCGCAATAGCCTTGCTATTACGTGCGGTTTGTGCCTTGAACTGAACAATTTTTCACGGCAATCTGCTCGCGCCAGATTCAATCAGAGCTTCCCTAGTCAATAAGTCCCTTTTGCCGCAGCAAGTCCCGCGCCTGCTCAAGCACCTGGTCGACACTCAGCGAACTGGTGTCGATAACCACGGCGTCATCAGCTGGCACCAGCGGCGAAACGGCCCGTCTGGTGTCGCGTTCGTCGCGTTGGCGGATCTCATCGAAAAGAGCGGCGATATTAGCACTAAACCCTTGATTTTTCAATTGTTTATGGCGTCTTTTGGCCCTTTCCTCGGCACTGGCGGTCAGAAACAGTTTGGCCGGCGCATCAGCAAAAACCACCGTGCCCATGTCACGGCCATCAGCCACCAGGCCTGGTGCACGGGCAAAGGCTTTCTGCCGGTCCAGCAAGGCCTGGCGAACCTTGGGCAAGGCCGCTACTTGCGAAGCCACTTTGCCACAGGCTTCGGTACGGATATCGGCTGACACGTTTTCGCCATCCAGCCAGACTTGCGCCAAGTCGTCGTCAGTGCTGCGGAATTCCAGCTTCAACTCACCGGCCAGGCGCGCCAGCGCGTCTTCATCCTGACTGGAAACACCGGATTCCATGGCCTTGTAGGCCAGGGCGCGGTAAATGGCGCCGCTGTCCAGCAAATGCCAACCCAGTTCGCGCGACAGGCGTGAAGCCAGCGTGCCTTTGCCAACACCCGAAGGGCCGTCGATGGTGAGGATTGGCACAGGAGAGGTGGCATTGGACTGGGGATTGGCTTCTGGCATGTGGCTTCCGTCGGTGGTATCAATGGCATCGATCGTCATACCCAATGAACGGGCGTGCTGAATAAATTCCGGGTAGGAGGTGGCGATGTTCTGGCAACCGCTGACCGTAACCAGTGCTTCGGCCAGGTGGCCTGCCACCAGAAAACTCATGGCACAACGGTGATCGCCGGCGGCATCCACCTGGCCGCCGCCTATTTTACCACCGTGAATAATCACACCGTCGGGTTTTTCCACACAGGACACGCCCAGTCGCTGTAAACCCGCAACCATCACAGCAATGCGGTCGCTTTCCTTGGCCCGCAACTCCGCCGCTTGGCGCACACGCGTCCTGCCCCGGGCCAGCGCCGCGGCGATGAAAATGGCCGGAAATTCGTCTATGGCCGAAGGCACCAGCTGCGGATCGATGTCGACGCCGCGCAATTTTTTTCCCCGCACCTGCACATCGGCCATGGGTTCACTGCCCTGGGCGCGCTGATTCTGCAAGGTAATGTCCGCGCCCATGGCACGCAGGATGGCGATAATCCCGGCTCGGGTCGGGTTGATACACAGGTCCGTCAACAACACCTCGGCACCGGGTCTGGCTGCGGCTGCCACCATAAAAAAGGCGGCCGAGGAAATGTCCGCCGGCACGTCCACTGTGCTTGCCCGCAGGGCCTGTTGGCCGCTGATGCAGGCGGTGTTGCCCTGCACGGTCACGTGACAGGAAAATGCCGGCAACAAGCGCTCGGTGTGATCGCGGGATTTGACCGGTTCGCTGACGCAGGTCTGGCCGGATCGCCCATCGGTGGTGAACAACCCGGCCAGCATGAGGCAGGACTTGACCTGGGCGCTGGCCACCGGGCTGTCGTAGTGGATGCCGTGCAGGCTGAAGGTTGGCCCACAGTGCAATGGCGCGGTGCCTTCTGCCGTGCCGGCAATGCGTGCGCCCATGGCCTGCAGGGGTTTGATAATGCGCGCCATGGGCCGGGCAGTGAGCGAGGCATCGCCGGTCAGTTCGCTGGCAAAAGGTTGCGCGGCCAGCACACCGGCCAACAAGCGCATGGCGGTGCCCGAATTGCCACAGTCTATGGGCGTTTCCGGTGCCTGCAAGCCACGTTCACCGGTGCCGGTGATCAGCAGCGTGTTGTCGTCCTGCCACTTGACCTGTGCCCCCAGTTGTTGCATGGCGCGCACTGTAGCCAGGCAATCAGCAGAACGCAAAAACCCGTGAATGCGCGATGTGCCCTCAGCCAGGCCGGCA
The DNA here is from genome assembly GCA_026996795.1 of Lysobacterales bacterium. Taxonomy (GTDB): domain Bacteria; phylum Pseudomonadota; class Gammaproteobacteria; order Xanthomonadales; family Marinicellaceae; genus S144-45. The sequence goes on from JALWKC010000237.1 coordinate 2,252, forward strand.
AAAATGGCACAGCGATGGGAAATGGATTTGTCACCAGGCACCCGCAACTGCCCGCGCACCGGCGGGGCCGGTTGTGCCTTTAGCACCTGGCTGGTTTCTGTCACCGTGTTATGTGACTGTGGCCTCGTACCGGGTTTCATTCGGCCACAGCCTTTTCCAGCGCGGCATCCAGACGCTGCATCTGTTCCGGTGTGCCAATGGTGATGCGCAGGCATTCCGGCAGGCCGTAATT
>JALWKC010000238.1 GCA_026996795.1 Lysobacterales bacterium
TCCATATCATCTGATTGAATTATGACACGGCATCTTGTGGCGTAAAATCGCCCATTTCTGCGTTGCAAACCTTCACAATAACTTGCTATTGCGTGCGGTTTGCGCCTTGAACTGAACAATTTTTCACTACAATCTGTTCGTGCCAGATTCAACCAGAGGTTCCCTAGGCCTTGGGCAGGGTCACGCCCTGTTGCCCCTGGTATTTACCCTTTCTGTCCTTGTAGGACACCGCGCAATCTTCATCCGACTGGAAAAACAGAAACTGGGCCACGCCTTCGTTGGCGTAAATTTTGGCCGGCAGTGGCGTGGTGTTAGAAAATTCCAGCGTCACATGGCCTTCCCATTCCGGTTCCAGCGGCGTGACATTGACAATGATGCCACAGCGGGCGTAGGTGGACTTGCCCAGGCAGATGGTGAGCACGTCGCGGGGGATTTTCAGGTATTCCACGGTGCGCGCCAGGGCAAAGGAATTGGGCGGGATGATGCAGACGTCCGACTGGATGTCCACAAAGCTCTGGGGATCGAAATTCTTCGGGTCCACCACGGCCGAATTGATGTTGTGGAAAATCTTGAATTCGTCGGCACAGCGCACGTCGTAGCCATAACTCGATGTGCCGTAGGAGATGATTTTTTCGCCATTGGCCTCTGACACCTGGCCCGGTTCAAAGGGCGAGATCATGCCGTGTTCTTCGGCCATGCGGCGGATCCACTTGTCTGACTTGATGCTCATGCTAAAATGCCTTTTTCAGTGACAACGGGTTGTTGCGGTTGATGTCCACCGGCAATTGCGCCAGGGCGTGGCCGGTGTTGAGGGCGATTTTCTTGCCGGTTTCAGCCAGTGGGCCGTTTTTCCACAGTTTTTCTGGCACCCCTGCGTCCATTTGCTGACGAATGTCGATAGTCAATGGCAAGCGGCCCAGGATCGGGGCATCGAATTTTTCCGCCATGGTTTGCGCCGCGCCGTGGCCGAAGATGTGTTCCTCGTGGCCGCAGTGGGGGCAGACAAAGGTGCTCATGTTTTCGATCACACCCAGTACCGGCACGTTCACCTTGTTGAACATGGCCCAGGCGCGCTGGGCGTCGATCAGGGCGATGTCCTGCGGGGTGGTGACAATCACCGCGGCGGTGACGGGGATTTTCTGCACCAGCGTCAGCTGGATGTCGCCAGTGCCCGGTGGCAGGTCGATGAGCAGGTAGTCGAGGTCGCTCCAGCGCGTTTCGCCAATCATTTGCATCAGCGCCCGGCTGACCATGGCGCCGCGCCAGATAGCCGGTGAGGCGTCGTCCATCATGTAGCCCAGGGACATGTTCTGGATGCCGTCGGCGTCCACCGGCAAAAAACTTTTGTTGTCCGGCGAGGCCGGTTTGCCGTGGTCACCCAACATGCGTGGCAGGCTGGGACCGTAAATGTCGGCGTCCAGAATGCCCACCCGGGCGCCCAGGGCCTGCAACGATTTGGCCAGCATAACGGTGACGGTGGATTTGCCCACGCCGCCTTTGCCCGAGGCCACGGCGATGATGTTCTTGATGCCGTCGATGGGAGCAATATCGCGCTGAACCTTGTGCGGCCGGATGATGCTGCCAAAACCGGCCAGGTGCGTTTGCGGCGCGATTTTTGCCAGTGCCTGCTGCACTGCTTCACGTTCAGCCGGCAGGAATTCACCCAGCGGATAGCGCAGCTTCACCGACACGTCGCCGGATGCCTTTTTGTTCTGTTTGACCTCAACGGCCTGGCCATAGGGTTTTTCGATCACCGGGTCGTGCACGTTGGCCAGCGCCTGACGCAGGGCTTTGCGATCCAGCGGGGCGTCACCTGGGGATTCCGTGTCAGTGGCATGATCTTCAGTGGCATGAGCTTGTTTGGGCTTGGACGTTGTGCTGTGCTGCGGCTGTTTGCTGGCTTTATCACCGGAATCGGGCTTTTTGCCGCCAAACAGGTTTTTGATTTTCATGGTTTTTCGGGTTCCTGAGTGTGGTCAGAGAGGATTTCCTGCAACAGGGCGCGGGTGGAATCGTCGGTGTTCAGGGCCTCCAAAGTACCGGCCTGCAGGTGATGATCGATTTGCCGCGCCATGCGTTTGCCCAGCTCGACCCCCGGCTGGTCGAAACAGTTCACGTCCCAGATCACCGACTGGGTAAAGACCATGTTTTCATACAGGGCCAGCAGTTGGCCCAGGCTGCGTGGTGACAAGTCGTCCAGCAACAGCACCGAAGAGGGCCGGTTGCCGGGGCAGCAGGCGTGGCGGTCGGTGCGCTGATCATGCGTGCCGTTCATGAGTGTGGCCGACTGGGCCAGCATGTTCACGAGCAAAAAGCGCTGGTTTTCGGTGGCGGGCTGGCGCACGCCGATAAAATCCACCGGAATCACGTCGTTGCCCTGGTGGAAGGCCTGGAAAAATGCGTGCTGGGAAAGTTGCCCGTGTTCGCCAAACACCCACGGCGAGGTGGAATAGGGCACCGGATGGCCTCGCACATCGCGGCCCTTGCCCACGCTTTCCATCATCAATTGCTGCAGCCAGGCCGGCAGGTGTTTGAGGCGGGCGTCATACGGCAACACGGCGTAGGCCGACAGTTGCATGAAGTTGCGGTACCAGATGGAAAACAGCGCCATTAACACGGGCAGGTTACGATGGAACGGCGCGCTGGCGTAATGTTCATCCAGGTTTTCAGCGCCTTGCAGCAGGCGGGAAAACGTTTCTGCCCCGGCGCTCATGAGGATGGGAAAGCCGATGGCGGACCAGAGCGAAAAGCGCCCGCCGATGCTGTGCGCAAAGGGCAGCACGTGGCTGGCGGGTATGCCCAGTCGGGCCGCGGCGTCCTGATTGGCGGTGGCGGCGACGAAACTTTGCCGGTTTTCGCCCGGCTGGTAACCGTCCAGGGTAGTAATGCGTTGCATGACTGCCTCGGTATTTCGCAAGGTTTCGCTGGTGCCGAGGCTTTTGGAGGAGACGCAAAACAGCGTGCGGCGCGGGTTGATCTGGCTGAAGACTTTTTCCAGCAGGCTGTCGTCCACGCTGGAGAGAAAATGCACCGGGCAGCGGCCGCTGGTCTGCAGGCCGGTGAGGGCATCGATGACCAGCTGCGGCCCCAGAAAAGAACCACCAATACCGATATTCACCACCGCTTCTACCGGCTCGCCAAAGGCAGTCAGGCAGTTGTGGTTGTGATAATCCTCGGCCACCTGGTAAAAATGCTGACGCTGGGCTTCAATGGCTTTGTGTGTGTGCCGGCGGCGTTGCAGCACGTGTGCCGCGGCCCGGTTTTCCGCCGGGTTGACCACTTCGCCATTGTGCAAACGGTGAATTTTTTCAGACAGGCCGCTGGCGTTGGCCAGTTCGATCAGGGCCGAGAGGACGGCATCGCTGACCCAGTTTTTGGAAAAATCGCCCAGAATGGCCCCCTGACGCACGGTGTATTTGCTGGTGCGTTGCGGGTCGTGAGCAAACAGGTCACGCAACTGGCGCAGGGACGGATCAGCGGCCAGTTTTTGCAGATGCTTCCAGGCCTGGCGCCGGGCCAGTGAATCGGTCGTCGGGGTGTTTTGAGGCTGTTCCATGTGGCCAAAAGCGAAAAAACGCCATTGTACCAGAGCCGCGCTGGATTGCGGACTCTCCTAGGGAAGCTTCCCTAAGGAAGCGCTGATTGAATCTGGACGAAGCAGATTATGCCTGAAGTGTTCGAGAACAAGGCGAAGTTCGCAGCCAATAGCAGGTTATTGGTCAGGACTTCAACGCAGTTATCGGATACTTCAGGCATGAGAGGCGAGTTCACGATTCGATCAGAGATTCCCTAACAGCAGGCGAAAAAAAACCCATCCGGGTGGATGGGTTTAAGTGACTTCTGTCTGCGCCCTGTTTGTCTTGGAGTGGCTGAAAAGTAACCTGCTTCAAAACTGCGTTTAGATTACCACGCGATTGGCAGAAACACAACACCAAAAGCGCTTTTATGCCGGGTTTTTGTGGTTTTTTTGCATAAAAATCGCCTCTGAGCGGAAAAAAACCGGGTTTGTTGCGTTTTTACCACGCTATTTTGCCGATTTTCTGGAGCGGTTGTGGTGTTTTTTGCTGCAGTTTCTGCCACAAGTCCCGGGCCGAACCGTGGCCGGGGACGTGAGTGCCCGGAGCGATTTCCAAAAGCGGCAGCAAAACAAAAGCCCTTTCGCCCAGCCATGGGTGGGGGATGGCGAGCTCGGGCGTGCTCACCATGTGTTGACCGTAGAGCAGAATGTCCAAGTCGATCACTCGCTCGCCCCAGTGGCGCGTGGGCACGCGCCCCAGGCTCTTTTCCAGCGCCTGGGTGTGGTCAAGCAGGCGCAATGGGTCCAGCCGGGTGCGCAGCGCCACCACGGCATTGACAAAGTCCGGTTGATCGCTGACACCCCATGGCGCACTGCGGTAGGCGCTTGAACAGGCCAGCACACGGCTGTGGGGCAATTGGTCGAGAAGGTGGATGGCCTGGCCAATGACAGCCAGCGAGTCACCCAGGTTGCTGCCCAGGCCAAGGTAAGCGGTCTGAGGTGTGGGTGCGGTCATCATCAGGCCGCCAGCATGATTAGGTAAGCTCTGATTGAATCTGGACGAAGCAGATTATGCCGGAAATGTTCCAGAACAAGGCGAGGTTCGCAGCCAATAGCAGGCTATTGGCAAGGAATTCAACGCAGTTATCGGACATTTCAGGTGTGAGAAGTGAGCTCATGATTCGATTAGTGCTTCCCTTAGGAATCGGCCGGTTTTTTCCGTCGCCGGCGTCGCCGTTTTCCCTTTTCGGCCGAGCCGAAGATCATTTCGCGTTTCTTTTCCGGCGGCACTTCCTGAATTTCTGTCCACCAGCTGGTCAGTTCGGCCAGTTCCGGTTGGGTGATCTGCCGCAGCAGCAGGAAGTCATAGGCGGCCCGGAAGCGCGGGTGTGCCAGGGTGGAAAACACGCGTTTGCCGCGGTTACGCATAAAACGCAGCTGCAAGGTCCAGATGTGACGGATGCCGGCCTGAATCACGCGCGGCACAAAAATGCTGTCGCGCTGTTCTTCAAAAACGGTGGTGGCGGCCAGGTTCATGGCGTCAAATTCCGGCAGGCCGTTTTGCAGGTGCTGACAGAACAGCTGTTCGGCGCGCGGCCAGAGCAGGACGGCAAACAGGAACACCGGCGTCACCGGCTTGCTGGCAGCAATGCGCTCGTCGGTGTTGGCAAAGGCGGTGCGATACAGGGTTTCGTATTCCGGTCTTTCGGCAATGGCCTGAGCGGTGTGCGGGAACAACTGCGCGAACAGGCCGTGTTTCTGCATCAGTTCAAAGGCGCTTTCGGCGTAGCCGCTGTGAAAAATCTTGATCAGTTCGTCAAACAAGCGTGCCGGTGCCACGTTGGCCAGACAGTGGGCATTGGGGGCGATGGCCGCCGCGCAGGGGGCGTCCAGTTGCAAGTCCAGCTTGACGGCAAAGCGCACCGCACGCAGCATGCGCACCGGGTCTTCCCTGAACCGTTCGGCTGGTTCCCCGATCAGGCTCAACAGCCGTTTGTTGATGTCTTCGTAGCCGTTGACAAAGTCCAGAATGGTTTCGCCAGCGGGGTCAAAATAAAGCGCATTGGCGGTAAAGTCGCGTCGCACCGCATCCTGGTCAATGCTGCCATAGACGTTGTCACGGATAATCTGGCCGTTGCGAATCAGCCGGTCGCCACCACTGGCGGCGGCATCGTTGCCCGAAGAGCTGCGAAAAGTGGCCACTTCAATCAGGTCACGGTCAATATAAACGTGGGCGAGCCGGAAGCGGCGTCCGATGAGGCGGCAGCGGCGTCGGAAAACGGCCTTGATTTGCTCGGGCGTGGCGCTGGTGACCACGTCGAAGTCCTTGGGTTTTTTGCCCAGCAACAAATCGCGGATGGCACCACCCACCACGTAGGCTTCATAGCCGTGGTCGCTCAGTTGCTGGATGATGGCACGACTAGCCGGAGAAAACTGCTCGCGTGACAGTTGATGCTGGCTCTTGGGATAGGTTTGCAAATTCGTCGGGTCTCGTGATTATTATTTTTCTGAAGTGTTTGACGTGAGTCAATCCCGCGGGCCCGAAACCGGGTCTTTTATTCAGGAAGCGCTGATCGAATCGTGAACTCGCTTCTCACGCATGAAATGTCCGATAACTGCGTTGAAGTCCTTGCCAATAGCTCGCTATTGGCTGCGAACTTCGCCTTGTTTTCGAACATTTCCGGCATAATCTGCTTCGTCCAGATTCAATCAGCGCTTCCTTAGCGATCGCTAATATAACTTGCGAGCAAACTGCGATATAATACCACGTCAAATAAATCTGGAGCAAACGCATGACCTTTGTTGTCACTGAAGCTTGCATCAAATGCAAATACACCGACTGCGTTGAAGTCTGCCCGGTGGACTGTTTCCACGAAGGCCCGAATTTCCTCGTTATCGACCCGGACGAGTGCATCGACTGCACCCTGTGCGAGCCCGAATGCCCCATTGAAGCCATTTACCCCGAAGACGACCTGCCGCCGGGGCAGGAGGTTTTTATTGAAATCAACAAGGAATTGTCACAGGTCTGGCCGGTCATCACGCGCATGAAAGAACCCCTGCCGGAGGCCGACAAATGGGCCGAGGTCAAAGACAAGATCGACTTGTTGGAAAAATAAACCCGACACAACACGATTCCCCCAGGCCGGTTATTCCGGCCTTTTTTATGGCCGTTTTTTTATCACTGCAGCCGGGATGCCTACGGCTACCGAGTCTTCCGGGATATGACTGGTTACAACAGCATTGGCTCCGAGAACAACCCCGTTGCCAAGCTGTGAACCTGCTGTGACCACCGAGTGCGTACCTAACCAGCAATCTGTGCCAATTATAACGGGCTTGACCTCAAAACCTTGTTTCCGGATAGGTTGGCTTTTTTTGATGTTGTGATTGGCATCCCGAATCACCACGAAGGGGGCGATGAGTGTCTCGTTACCGATTTCAATGTGTTCTTTTGCCACCAGTTCTGAGTGATGGCCAATAAAGACGTTATCGCCAATCCGCAAATGGCCTTTTTGGGTGTGCAGCACGACGCCTTCTTCAATGCACACCTCTCGTCCAATCTCAATTGACCCTCCATCGGAGATGCGTATTCGCACATTTGGCCCAAACTGGACAGGACCATGGGCAGTAAACCCGGGATGAATACTAGATAACAGGAAGGTTTTTAACCGCGAACGAGCAAACCGTTTTGTTTTTGTGCAAAGGTTACGCAGTTTGGGAATTAATGATTTCATGAGTTTGGCTTCTTTATAACCATGATATTTGGCAGGAAGCTTAATAGCAGGCCAATGGGAACTCGCCAGTAAGCAAGGCTTCGAGGGTATGCTTTCACACATTGCCACAGAAGCTTTCTGCCCAGTTTATTGTTACAGCCGTGACGAACTATCTCCCAGCCCTTCAACCGATAGAGTTTGGCCAGCACCGGTTTTTTTAGCGACTGCAGGGACGGTGGGAAATCGGGGTGGGCAAACAGTTCCTGCCGGTAGCGCAGGTTGTCTTCGAACAGGCGCCAGGTTTGTTTGCCGGTGTTGTAGCTGTGGTCACGCATAACGGCCAGGGGTTCTGGCACATAATCAAACAGCCAGCGCATGGCGATTTTGAAGTAAATGGCCTCGCCTTCGGCGAAATAGCTTTCATCAAACCGGTAGTGCTGGAAGCAGCAGGCGCGAACCAGCGGCGTGTTGGGATAGACAAAAAAATCACCCGTCAGCAAGTCAGCCAGCACGTTGCCACGTTTGAGCTGATGATTGGTTTTGGCCGGCAGGGTTTTGCCTGTGTCTTCAAAATAGCGCAGGCCCTGGCTATAGACCACCCCATAACTTTGTGGCAAGTGCGCAAACAAGGCCAGTTGTTTTTCCAGCTTCTGTGGCAGGTACCAGTCATCCGAAGGCAGCAAGCTGATGTACTCTCCCCTGGCCATGTCCAGGGCCTCGTTCAGGCGCACTGTCTGGCCGCGATTGGTCTTATGCAGGCGCAGGCGGATGCGGGGATCATGACGGTATTTCTGCAACACGGTGTGGGTGTTGTCTGTGGAGCCGTCATCTATAATAATCAGTTCCCAGTGGCGGTGGGTTTGGGCCTTGATGCTGGCGATGGCCTGATCAATGTACTGCGCGTGATTGTAGGAGGGGATAATCACGCTCACCAGCGGTGGTGTTTTAGCCGGTGGTTTTGTTTGCAAATTGCCGTGTTTGTCAGTCATGAGGGGTTTTTTTCGGTTTCCTGATGCCATTGGCGCCACAGCCAGCTGACAGAGACTGACAAGCTGAACAGGAAGAGCAGCGCCAGTAAACCGCTGCGGTGGGTTGGAAAGCTGAAACTGATCAGGGTTATTACCGCCACGGCCAGTGTGGTTATCATCGCCAGGCCAGCGTGTCGGTCGGGTCGCCAGCCCAGTTGATGCGCCACCAATCCCAGACTCAGCCCCGCGCTGCCTGCATAAGCCAGCGCAAAAGCCATGCCAGGGGCATGGATGCCGTAACCGGGCATTAGCAGCACGCTGCCGGCGCTGAACAGGCTGACCCAGAGGAGCTGGATCACCAGCGATTGCCTGAGTTTTTTGTGCGCAATCAGGACATACCCAAGCACCCATGAAATCACTTTGAAAAAGTCCCCCGTCAGTTGCCATTGCAAGACGCCGTCAGCGGGGAGAAACTGCCTCGAATACAGCCATTGCAAGGCCCAGGGGGCCAAAAGCATCAGGGCCAGAATGACCGGCATGGATAGTATAAGGGTAAAGGCCAGTTGCTGGTTGATGAGGGCGTTGGTTTTGCGTTGATCCGAGCAGGCCGCGGCCAGGCGAGGAAAAAAGTCCATGCCCAAAGCCGCCAGCAGTAATTCAATATACACCATGGCCAGGGTCCAACTGGCTTGAAAATAACCCAGTGCCTGCGCGCCCAGTTGACGGTTGATCAGCCCTTTGACAAACAGCACCGAGCCGGTGAACAACAAACTACTGATCAGCAGGGTTTGACCGGTGGCCAGTACCTGACGGATGCGTGCGCTGATGTCAATTGCCTGCTGTTCAGGCAAGGCGGGTTGAGGCTGCGCTGCCGGAAAGACCTTTTTGAAGGCCCGCCAGGCAAGAATGGCCAAGGGAACGGGGTATATCAGGGCAGCCAGGTAAACCCCTTTCAGTTTCCATACCCAAACCAGAACCACCGTGGTGGCAACCACTGTCGATGTGGCCATGATTTTGAGTTTTGCCAGGCTTTTGACCTGACGCAAGGCATTCAGCCAGGAGCGCCAGAAAATGCCCAGGAATATAACGGGCGTGATGAGCGCAAAACCCATCAGTTCCTTATAGCGGCCGGCATCGTTAAAAAAGAAGACCGCCACCGGGCGGCTGAAGAGAATCAGTGCCAGTGTCACAAGCCCGGACACGCCCAGCACGTAACGCAGCAATGCCCGGTACAAATCGGCTTTCTGTTCATCCGGCAAGGGGGCGGCCACCTGCACCACACCGGCGCCGGCAAATACACCGGCCAGGCTTCGCAGCAGGTTGATGAGCGACTGGTACAGGCCCATCAGCCCCACCCCAGCAGGGCCGGTCAGCACCGCGAGCAGTTTGGTTTTGATGATATTAAGCGTGATTTCCACCAGCGAGCTGGAGGAAAGCAGGGCCGTGATTTTGAACAATCGTCGCATCAGGGGCCTTATTGGCGTGTTTTAATCACCACCGCCGGGCTACCGGCAGCGATACTGTTGGGCGGGATATCCCGAGTGACCACGCTATTGGCCGCAATAATGCTGTTTTTGCCGATGGTGACCCCGCGTGTGACCACCGATTGCGTGCCAATCCACACACCTTCTTCGATGGTAACGGCGGACGTTTCATACCCCTGACTGGCAATGGGTCTGTTGATGTCTGCAAAGGCATGGTCAATATCGAGCACGTAAACGTAAGGCGCCAGCATGACATTTTTGCCAATTGAAATGCGGTCAAAAGCCGAGATGACGCAGTAGTCATTAATAACAGCATGATCATCAATGAGCAGAGAGCCATTGCCGCCAATGGTGATGTGGCTGCGGAACGCCACGTGATCGCCCAGGCAGATCCGGGGTGTTCCCAGCACCTTGACCGGCCCGGCCAGTGAGCAGCGCTGGCCAAAACGTTCGAACTTGAAACAGTTAAGGAGAAACTTGATGCGGTGCCAATAAGGCCGGGCCTGCACCAGAACGGGTTTGATTCGCCGCCGCCAGTGCTTTCCCAAGCGCTGGTTCAGGGCGCTGGCCAGTTGCGTCAACTGGAGGAAACTCCCTTTCATCGGAAAAAGCCTTTGACGGTATCGGCTACCTGCATCACTTCACTGTCTGTCAAGGCGTGGAAAATGGGCAGGCTGAGGACTTCGGCGGCCAGTTTTTCGGCCACCGGGAAGTGGCTGTCCGGCATTGAAGACGCGTAGGCCGCGGATTGATGGCAGGCCACCGGGTAGTGAATCAGTGTTTCAATGCCGCCATCGCGTAAATAGGCCTGCAAGGCATCCCGCTGTTGGCTGCGAACCACAAACTGGTGCCAGACCGGTTCCACACCCGGAACCACCGTTGGCAATTGCACAGGGGTATTGCGTAGTGTGTCCAGGTAATACGCGGCGATGGCCTGCCTGCGCCGGTTTTGTG
>JALWKC010000239.1 GCA_026996795.1 Lysobacterales bacterium
CCGGGTTTCCAGTTTTTCGCCTCCGGTTGACCAGAGGGCTTGCTCACCAGTGCCTGCAGGCCCTGCGCCGTGGACGGGTAACGGAAATTGTCCAGCTTGTACAGGGACAGCGCCGTTTGCAGGGCCTGGATATCGGCCTGGGCGCGCGCCACCCGCGCCTTGTCGGGCTGGTCCATAAACTGCGGCACGACCATAATGGCCAGAATGCTGAGGATCACCACCACAATGAGAATTTCCATCAGGGTGAAACCCTGCTGGGTGCGGGTGGCAATGGGTTGACTGACTGTTTTGTGTCTCATGCGCTGACTCGGTTGACCTGAAATAAGGGTATTTTTCTTTAGGGAAGCTCTGATTGAATCTGGCGCGAGCAGATTGTCGTGTAAAATTGTTCAGTTCAAGGCGCAAGCTGCTCGCAATAGCACGCTATTGTGAAGGTTTGCAACGCAGAAATGGACGATTTTACGCCGCAAGATGCCGTGTCATGATTCGATCAGCGCTTCCTTAGCCTTAAGCCATTATATTCCATAATACGCGGCAACGATGCCTTAACCCAAAATGAGAATACACCCGTGAACAACCGCCAGCTGGCCCAACGCGACCTGAAACACCTGTGGCACCCCTGTACACAGATGAAGGACCACGAGTGCCTGCCCCTGATTCCCATCCGCGACGGCCAGGGCGTGTGGCTGCATGATTACGACGGCAACCGCTACCTGGACGCCATCAGCTCCTGGTGGGTTAACCTGTTCGGGCACAGCAACGCCCACATCAACCAGCGCATCAACGAACAGATGCAGCGGCTGGAACACTGCATTTTTGCCGGTTACACTCATGAACCGGCCATCGAACTGGCCGAATCACTGGTGGCCATCACGCCACCGGGGCTGGACCGGGTTTTTCTGGCCGATAACGGCTCCTCGGCGGTGGAAGTGGCGCTGAAGATGAGCTTCCATTTCTGGCTCAACCAGGGCCACGGGCGCAAGCACCGTTTTATCAACCTGAGCAACTCCTATCATGGCGAAACCCTGGGCGCGCTGGCGGTGGGCGACGTACCGCTGTACAAGGACACCTACGCGCCCTTGCTGATGACGCCCATCACCGCGCCATCACCGGACTGCTTTGGCCTGCCCGATGCGGCCGCTTGCGAGGCCAATGTGCAGGAAAAACTGCAGGCCATGCAGCGTCTGCTGGAAACCCATCACGACGAAGTCTGTGCGGTGATTGTGGAACCGCTGGTGCAATGCGCCGGCGGCATGCGCATGTACCCACCGGCCTACCTGAGTGGCCTCCGCGCCTTGTGCGACCGCTATCAGGTACACCTGATTGCCGATGAAATCGCCGTGGGCTTTGGCCGCACCGGGACATTCTTTGCCTGCGAACAGGCCGCCATCAGCCCCGATTTCATGTGCCTGTCCAAAGGCCTGACCGGCGGCTACCTGCCCTTGTCGGCTGTGCTGACGGGGGAAGCCGTGTATCAGGCGTTTTACGACGATTACACCAAACTCACTGCCTTTCTGCACTCCCACAGCTACACCGGCAACCCGTTGGCCTGCAGTGCCGCGCTGGCCACACTGGAGCTGTTTGAACGCAATGACACTCTGGACAACAATCAGCGGCTGACTGAGCACCTGAAAACCGCGCTGGACATATTCCGCAACCACCCAAACGTGGCCGAAGTGCGTCAAACCGGGCTGATTGCGGCGGTGGAACTGCAAAACGCCAATGGCCAGCCTTTTGATTGGCAAGAGCGGCGTGGCTTGCGCGTGTATCAGCACGGGCTGAAAAACCAACTGCTGATCCGTCCGCTGGGGGACGTGGTCTATTTCATGCCCCCGTATGTGATCACCCCGGATGAAATCGATTTCATGGTCAAGACCGCTTTTGCCGGCATTAACGAGGCGGTGCGATGAATGCCGGGGACAGCAAAAAAGCCAGCCGCCGGGTCGTGCGCCTGCATCACCGGCAGGCCCAGGGGCCCGGTGCGCTGGCGCTGGATCGGGATCAGGCGCATTATTTACGCACCGTGTTGCGCCTCAAACCCGGCCAGTCTCTGCTGGTGTTCGACGGACAGGGTCAACAATGGCAGGCCACACTGGAACAGCTGGATAAAAAGGGCGGCCAGTTACAACTGGGCGATGCCGTGGCCGCCACCCCACCTTCGCGCCTGAACCTGACCCTGGTGCAAGGCATCAGCAAGGGCGACCGCATGGACACCAGCCTTCAGAAAGCCGTGGAACTGGGCGTCAACCGCATTGTGCCGCTGATGACGCAATGGAGCGATGTGCGCTTGAATAAGGAACGCCTGCAGAAAAAACAACGCCACTGGCAACAGGTGGCTATCAGCGCCTGCGAGCAGTGCGGGCGGGCCGATGTGCCGGAGGTGACCGCAGCGGCGAGCCTTGATGACTACCTGCGGGCCAAAAAACACCCCGGCATTTACCTGGACCCACGCGCCGCTCGTACCC
>JALWKC010000240.1 GCA_026996795.1 Lysobacterales bacterium
TGGTCAACAAGCCCGGCGTACTGGCCAAGCTGGCCGGGGCTACGGCCGACATGGGCACCAACATTGAAAGCGTACGCCAGGTGGATCGTGATGGCGATTTCACTGGTCTGGAATTTGTGGTCAGTGTGCATAATCTGAAAGAACTGGAAGCCATCCTGCGTCAGTTACGCCAGTATCCGGAAGTGCTGCGCGCCGAACGCAAACGTCCCTGATTCGCTGCGTCCTTTGCCTTTGACGGCCTCCCGTTTTATACTGCAAAAGCCCAAAAGAGGACATGCAATGAGCAAGCAAATCATACAGACCGATGCCGCGCCCAAGGCCATAGGTACCTACTCACAAGGCGTGGTTTACAACGGCACGCTGTACACCTCCGGGCAAATTGCGCTGGATCCGGAAACCGGCAGCCTGATGGCCAAAGACGCCAAAAAACAGATTCGTCAGGTATTTCGTAATCTGGCCGCCCTGGCCGAAGCGGCCGGGACGCGGCTGCAGAACACCATCAAGCTGAACGTTTACCTGCAGGACCTGAGCCACTATGAAGCCGTTAACAGCATCATGGCCGAATTCTTTGATCCACCCTATCCGGCGCGGGCGGCGCTGCAGGTGGCGGCATTGCCGCGCGATGCATTGGTGGAAATGGATGCTGTCATTGCCATGGAAGACTAAGGAAGCTCTGATCGAATCGTGGCACGGTATCTTGCGGCGTATAATCGTCCATTTCTGCGTTGCAAACCTTCCCAATAGCCCTGCTATTGCGTGCGGCTTGCGCCTTGAACTGAACAATTTTACACGACAATCTGCTCGCGCCAGATTCAATCAGAGCTTCCCTAAACAGCCGAGCCCGGCCACGACCTCTCTTTTCCAGCCAATGTGGAACACCCGGTGCGCCTGACCCGCCTTAAAGGCATTGGCGAGGCCACCGGGCAAAAGTTCGCCAGCCTGGGCATTGAGCGGGTTGAAGACCTGCTTTTCCATTTGCCGCTGCGCTACGAAGACCGCACGCGCATTCAGCCCATGGCACAGCTGCGGCTTAACCGTTCGGCGTTGATTCAGGGTGAGGTGGTGCGCAGTTACACCACGGCCGGCAGGCACCCGGTGCTGGTGTGTGAACTCAGCGACGGCACTGCAACCGTGGCGCTCAAGTTTTTCCGTTTCTATCGTTCGCAACAGGTCAAAATGCAACCCGGGGCGCGCATTCGCGCCTATGGCGAAGTGCGTCACAGCCTGCCGCTGCCGGAAATGATACACCCCGAATACCTGCACTTGGGCGCCAGCGAGCCCCCATTGGCCAACAGCCTGACGCCGGTGTACCCGAAAACTGAAGGCCTGGGGCAAAAAGTGATCCAGCAGGCCGTGGCCCAGGCCATGCAGTGCCTGCGACAGGGGCGGTTGAGTCTTGAGGATTTTTTCCCCCCGAACGACCTGCTTCCGGCAGGGCTGCCCGATCTGCACACGGCATTGCGCCTCATTCACCAGCCACCACCGGAAGTGGATGTCTCCCGATTGTTGGCCGGTACGCACCCGGCACAGCAACGCCTGATTCTGGAAGAAATCACCGCGCACGTGCTGGCCATGAAAAAGCTGCGGCAAAAAGTCCAGGCCCAGGCCGCGCCGAGAATCCGCCTGAATCCGGCCAGCTGGAACGCCTTTCAGGAACGGCTGCCATTTGCATTGACAAAAGCCCAGCACAAGGTCGTGGCTGAAATCGCCCGGGACCTGGATCAGGCATACCCCATGCAACGACTGGTGCAGGGCGACGTGGGCAGCGGCAAAACCGTGGTGGCCGCCGCGGCCATGCTGGCAGCCGCTGATGGCGGCAAGCAGGCTGCCTTGATGGCGCCAACGGAACTGCTGGCCGAGCAACACGCGACCACGTTAATGCAGTGGTTCGGGGCGCAAAACGTGGTGTTTCTGTCCTCGGCCCTGGGCACGGCAGAACGCCGTCAGGCCCTGCAACGCGTGGCTTCCGGCACGCCGCTGGTGGTGGGCACGCACGCCTTGTTTCAGGAATCGGTGCGCTTTCGTGACCTCGGCCTGGTCATCGTGGATGAACAACACCGCTTTGGCGTGCACCAGCGCCTGGCCTTGCGGCACAAAGGCAGCGAAGGCTCACGGGTGCCGCACCAATTGATCATGACCGCCACACCCATTCCCCGCACACTGGCCCAAACCGCTTATGCCAACCTGGATGTGTCCGTGATTGATGAATTGCCCGCCGGTCGCAAACCGGTCACCACGGTGGTGTTGTCCAACGAAAAAATGCCACAAGTGGCTGAACGCATCCGCGCCGCTTGTGCGCGGGGCGAGCAGGCCTACTGGGTGTGTACCCTTATTGACGAATCTGAAATGCTGCGGGCCCGGGCCGCCAGCGACACCGCCGAACTACTGGCCGAACAGTTCCCCGAATTGCGTGTCGGGCTGGTGCACGGGCGATTGAAAAG
>JALWKC010000241.1 GCA_026996795.1 Lysobacterales bacterium
GCACCTGCTCCAACTGCGCCTGCGCCTCCTTGAGGGCATCACCCAGTTGTGCCACTTCTGCCAGCAATGGCTGGATATCCTCGCCTCTGGCCTTGGCCTGGCCGATGGACTTGGACAGGACATTGCGTTTATTCTGTAATTGCTCGGCCTTGACCTGCCAGTCCTTACGGGCAGTTTCCATTTTTTGCCACTGCTCCACATCCAGCTCATGGCCACGGGTGCGCAGTTTTTCAGCGATGCCGTGCAGGTCGCTTCTCAGTTTTTGGGGATCAAGCATGGGGTAGGCTCACGAATTGAGTTGGTGATTGTTGTTTGGTTAAGGAGGCTCTGATCGAACCATGAACTCGTTTCTCACACCTGAAATGCTCGATAACTGCGTTGAAGTCCTTACCAATAGCCCGCTATTGGCGGCGAACTTCACCTTGTTCTCAAACATTTCAGGCACAGCCTGCTTCGTTCAGGTTCAATCAGGGCTTCCTTAATCGCTCATTTTACCGCTTATTGCGATTTTTTCGGTGATTTTTGCCACGCAAAAGGCGCCCCCCTGGCCTGACTGGCCGCTTCCAGCCATGCTGCGTGCGCTTGGCATTCGGTGTCGCTGGCACGGCGCACCGGAATCGGTGGCAATTGACTCAGGTCCAAGGTAACTTCATCACTGCTGTGGACCTGGGCTTGCAATGACAGGCTCACCTGACCACCGGTCATGGCCAGGTACACGTCCGCCAGCAACTGGGCATCCAGCAAGGCCCCGTGTAAAGTCCGGTGCTCACTGTTGACCCGATAACGCTTGCACAGGGCATCGAGGCTGTTGCGGGCGCCGGGGTGTTTGCGTCGAGCGTATTCCAGCGAATCGGTGATTTGACACAGGTCCTGCAAGCGCTGCTGGTGGCCCATCAGGCTCAGCTCGTGATTCAGAAAGCCCACGTCAAAAGGCGCGTTATGAATCACCAGCTCGGCCCCGTCAATAAACGCCAGAAAATCATCGGCCACGTCGGCAAACAGAGGTTTGTCAGCCAGGAAATCCAGATCGAGGCCATGCACTTCCAACGCGCCGGCCTCGATGTCGCGTTGCGGGTTCAGGTATTGATGCCAGGTGCGACCGGTGATTTGCCGGTCGTGCACTTCCACACAGCCAATTTCAATCACGCGGTGGCCTTCGCTGACCTTGATGCCCGTGGTTTCGGTGTCAAGCATGATTTGTCGCATGGTGAACCTCTTCCTGTTTTCCCGTTGGCCTGATCTGGGACCGGTCAGTGCTTCTGGTGGCTGTCATCCGAATCACCGGATTCCTGTTCCAGCGCCGCTTCGGTGGCTGACAAGCTGGCAGACTTGTGACTGTCACGCAAGGCTTCTGCGGCGTTGCGGGCCAGCGCGTCCACCCGTTCATTTTCACGGTGGCCCGCGTGCCCCTTGACCCAATGCCAGTGAATGTCATGCCGTGCCGCTTCCGCATCCAGGGCCTGCCAGTAGTCCTTGTTTTTCACCGGCTTCCTGTTGGCTGTTTGCCAGTTGTTTCGTTTCCAGTTGGGCAACCACTGGCTGATGCCGTCGAGCACGTAACGCGAATCGCTGTATAAATCCACCTCACAGGGGCGCTTCAAGGCCTGCAGCGCACTGATAACGGCTTGCAGCTCCATTTGGTTGTTGGTGGTTTGCGGGTGGTTACCGTGCAGCTCTTTTTCCACTCCGCTGGCAGAAACCAGCAATGCGCCCCAGCCGCCGGGGCCGGGATTGCCCAAGCAGGCACCGTCAGTGTAAATCTTTACCCTGGATTTTTTTTGTGGCATGCTTGGCTCTGTTTTGGCGCGGCTTAAAACAGGCCATTTTAACGCATGAATCTGACTCCCATTCCCGCTTTTTCTGACAATTACCTGTGGACCCTCCACAATGGCCAGCACGCGCTGGTGGTGGACCCGGGCGATGCTACGCCGGTGGTGGAATATCTGCAGAAAAACCGGCTGGATCTGGCCGCCATCCTGATTACCCACCATCATGCCGATCACATTGGCGGTGTGGCCAGCCTGAAGCGGCGGTATGACTGCCCGGTGTATGCACCAGATGACCCGCGCATCCCCATCAAAGACGTGATCGTGGCGGATAATGAAAAAATTCAGGTTTCCCCCGGGGAAAAAACCTTTCGTGTGATGGCGGTTCCCGGTCACACCTTGTCGCACGTGACCTACTTCACCGATGGCCTGCTGTTCTGTGGCGATACGCTGTTCAGTATCGGCTGTGGGCGATTATTCGAAGGAACACCAGAACAGATGTGGCATTCCCTGCAGCGCCTGCGCGATTTGCCCGAAGACACTCAAGTCTGCTGCGCCCACGAATACACGCTGAGCAACATTGACTTTGCCCTGGCAGTGCTGCCTGGCGACCCGGCCCTGCTGGCCTACAAAAGAATGGTGCAAGGCCGTTTACGCGCCGGCCAGCCTTCCCTGCCTTCGCGCATCGGCATCGAGCGGGCTTTAAACC
Source organism: Lysobacterales bacterium (assembly GCA_026996795.1). Lineage (GTDB taxonomy): Bacteria > Pseudomonadota > Gammaproteobacteria > Xanthomonadales > Marinicellaceae > S144-45. The sequence goes on from JALWKC010000241.1 coordinate 2,476, forward strand.
CTTTTTTGAATTGCCACCGCAGCGACATCCGGCAGGCTGCCCAGCGGCATTGCGGGCAACCACTGGATGATGAAGTGGCCGTGTTTGCCTGCCTGAGGCAGTGGAAAGATCATTTTTAAGCGGATTTTTGATGTGCCCTGACAACGTCTCAGGCTATCATAGCCGCCTGCTATCATGACCGCGAAATTTTTTTCACATCACGAGGATAGACCATGGGGATACTGGAGAACAAAAAAGCACTGGTTGTGGGCGTTGCCAGCAACCGCTCCATTGCCTGGGCCATCGCCGAGGCCTTGCACCGGGAAGGCGCCGAACTGGCGTTTACCTATCAAAACGAGAAACTCAAGAAACGCGTCGATAAAATCGCCGAAGCCACCGGTTCTTCGCTGGTTTTGCCTTGCGATGTCAGCAGTGACGAACAGATAAAACAGGTGTTTGACGCCATTGGCCAGCACTGGGATGGCCTTGACATCATCATCCATTCGGTGGGCTTTGCGCCACGGGAGCTGTTGCAGGGCAACTACGTTGACAGCGTCACCCGGGAAGGGTTTCTCACCGCCCTGGACATCAGCGCCTACAGTTTTGTGGCCTTGGCCAAGGGTGGACGGGAGCTGATGAAGGGGCGCAATGGCAGCTTGCTGACCCTGTCCTACCTGGGTGCGGTGCGGGCCATGGATAATTACAACGTGATGGGTGTGGCCAAGGCCGCGCTGGAGGCCAATGTCCGCTACATGGCGCACAGCCTGGGGCCAGAAGGCACGCGCGTCAATGCCATTTCGGCCGGACCCATCAAAACGCTGGCCGCCTCAGGCATCGGCAACTTCAAGAAAATGCTCGATCACGTGGAGGCCAAGGCGCCGCTGCGTCGCAGCGTGACTCAGAATGACGTGGCCAATGCCGCCACTTTTCTGAGCTCCGACTGGGCCCGCGGCATCACCGGCGAGATCATGTACGTGGATGCCGGCTACAACATCATGGGCATGACCGACCTGATTGAGTAGCTCAGCGGTATTCTGCCCACAAAAAAGCCACCTTCTCAGGTGGCTTTTTTGGTCCTCCGCAAAAGGCCTTGATATGCGGCCAGTGCGGGTTTACTGTTGGTTGAACTTGTCTTCAAAGACAACAATGTCCGCCTCGTTCTTCAACTGTTCCAGTACCGCTTGCAGGTCATTGCGCGCGGCATTGCGCTGAATCTGCAGCTTCATGGCTTTGAGTTCGTCTTCGTTCATTTTCGCCGTGTCGGCGTCATGCACGCCTTTCAGCGCCACCACGGCCACCTGCCCCTGGCTGAGCGGAATGGCGCGAACCACAGTTCCCTCGACAGGCTTGGGCAACGCGAATGTTTTCATTAACAACTCACGCGGCACGCTGGCATCACTGCGCGAAACCTGTGCAGCCTGTTTCAGTTCAAGGCCTTTCTCTTTGGCCAGATCTGAAAGGGCTTGGCCAGCATTGACGGCAGCGGCCATCTGTTCACCGGCGGCCAGAGCCAACTGCTGGCCTTTCTGTGCTTTCAGGGCAACCACAATAGTGCTTCTGACTTCATCCAGCGACTTGCGTGCGGCGGGTTTGTGGCCCAGCAGTTTGACAAACGCGATGTGGTTGTCCCCCAAGTCAATGACGTCTGAATTGCGTCCGTCCTCCAGCACTTCGGTGGAAAAGGCCGCATTCCGGAAATTGGGGTGAGCGGCAATGCCTGTGGCACTGGTGCGGTCAAAATAGCCGGTTTGCTTGATGGTGAGACCGGCCTTCTCGGCGGCTTCATCCAGGCTGTCGTAGGACTCCAATACCTGGGTTTCCAGCTCGTTGGCCTTATTCAGAAAGGCTTCATCGGCCTTGTCCAAACGCAATTCCTGGGCCAGTTCATTCTTGACGTCTTCATACGCCGGATATGGCGCTGTCTTGATAATATGATAGCCGAATTTGGTTTTGACCGGCTCCGAGATTTGGTCATAACCCATGGAGAACAACGCCTGGTCAAACTCCGGCACCATCACACCTTGGGCCACCATGCCCAGATCGCCGCCATGGGCCGCTGAACCCGGGTCCTGGGATTCGGCCTTGGCCAGTTCGGTGAAATCCGCACCATTTTTCAGCTGCTGATACAGTGCCTGGGCTTTTTCCAGGGCTTTTTTATCGGCCTCAGGGCTGTCATTTTCTGGTGTAATGAGGATATGCGCTGCCTGGCGCTTTTCAGCCGCCGCCGGGTTGTTCTTGCGCTCTTCGTAAACTTGGCGAATTTCGTCTTCGCTGACAGACATCTGTCGGGCCAGGTCATCAAGACTCAATTCAATGTATTCGACGTTGACCTGTTCGGGTTGCATGAACTGGTCGCCAAATTCGTTGTAATAGGCTTCAATGTCCGCTGATTCTGGCTCATAGTCGGCACTGAATTCCTGCGGTGAAAGCACAAGGTAGGAAAAATCACGCGTCTGTTTGGCCAGTTTCCAGGCCTGGCGCGCTTCCTTATCAGTGGCAAAAGCCGAAGCCGAAACCAGATCGGCGATGGCGCCAGCGGTCATTTCGTCACTCAGGGTTTGTTCAAAGGCGCGTGCGCTTTGACCTCGATTGCGCAGGAAATTCGCGTACGCCTCCTTGCTGAACTGGCCGTCAATCTGAAAAATGGGAGCTTGCTGAATGGCGTCACGCAACTGCTGCGGAGTCACGATAAAACCGCCTTTGTCCGCTTGCTGACGCAGCACTTCGGATTCGATCATATTTTCAAGGAACTGGCGACGGACAGTCGGGTTATCCAGTTGCGCTGGGTCGAAATTTTCGCCCAGCTGGTTCATTAAGCGTTGGCGATACTGGGCGAATTTCCGGTTGTATTCGTCGACACTGATTTTTTTGCCGTTGACCGTGGCCACGGCGTCGTTATTTGAACCGGTGAGGTAATTTTGCACGCCCCAGAAACTGAAGGTAATGACCAATAGCCCCATGAGCAAGGTCATGCCGAGGCCGGTGGCATTTTTTCGAATCGAACTGAGCATGGTGGTGTCCCTGGAATTCGTCAGAAGTTATTAACCTGGCATCAATATAGGCGATGCTCAGCCGTGATGCGCTGTTTGCCAGCAAGGCATCAACTCGCCGCTGTAGTCATTTTACAGCAAGAATTGATAACGCAGTCTGACGGACAGCGCATCGCGGCTAAGCCTTTTTATATCAATGAGTTGGGCTTCAAGCCTGCCCCGGCCCGGCGTTACCGCTTTTGCCAATGGAACAACCATTGGCTGCAAGTGATGCCTTGTTCCGAGGCAGGCTTGAAGCCCTGAGCATCACCTATATTGATGCCAGGTTAATAATAAAGCCAAAGGGCGTCATAAGACACCCTTTGGCTTTGAATGAGATGGCGGAGCGGACGGGACTCGAACCCGCGACCCCCGGCGTGACAGGCCGGTATTCTAACCAACTGAACTACCGCTCCGAACTCTTTTTTTTTGCGTGCCGGTCAACCCGTTTAAAGTGACCTGGCCAGAACCCTGTCTGTCTCATCAGCAGAAGGTTTTTGGTCATCCAACCTGAAGTTGAACTGACCGTTGAGTGTCTGTACACTCGCTGTTAACTGGTGGGTGCTGAGGGGATCGAACCCCCGACCCTCGCCTTGTAAGGGCGATGCTCTCCCAGCTGAGCTAAGCACCCGTCGAAAAGGTCGCTTAGTTTACTGCATCCTTAAGGGCTTTGCCAGCCTTAAATGAAGGAACTTTTGCCGCTTTGATTTGAATGGTTTCGCCAGTGCGCGGATTACGTCCCTGACGGGCTGCGCGCTTCTTCACAGAGAAGGTTCCGAAACCAATCAGGCTCACGCTGTCCCCTTTTTTCAGTGCGCCCGTGATACATTCGATCATCGCATCCAGGCATTTACTACAGTCAGCTTGCGACATTCCTGTCTTCTTAGCTACGCACTTGATGAAATCGCTTTTTTTCATTATTAGCTCCTTTATAAATTTAATAAACAACTATCGGATGTGGCCGGTGTCTCCGCCGTTATGGTGATAACCAATAGCTTCCGAATTGCGGATTGTAAACCAATCGACGGCCCTTGTGCCAATAAAATCAAGGGTTTTTAAGGCAATTGGCAGCAATTCACAAAACACGATTCAGAATTCGACGCTTACGTGATTTTGTATCCTCATCATGGCCATTAAAAGTAGCGGAAATTGATGCGGCCCTGTTTACCTTGCCTCCTCTGAATTGTCCTCATAAACAAAAAACCCCGAATTAAGCGAGGCTTTTTTGCGTGTGGAAATAAGAGTCGTGGCCCATTCCTGAGCCACTCTTGAGTGAATCAATGGCTGACCGAGCCGACACCGGTTTTACCGCTTTTCTTGCTGGCGGCAATCACCGGCAGGATTTCCTCGGTCTCCAGCGCCTTGACCGGTTTTTTCAAAGCAATCTGCAACACCTCGTCAATGCTCTTGACCGGAACAATCTCAATACCATCCAGAATTTGCTCAGGCATTTTTTCAAGGTCTTTGGCATTATCTGCCGGGATCAGCACCGTCTTAATACCACCGCGCAGGGCGGCCAGCAGTTTTTCCTTCAATCCGCCGATTTCCAGCACGCGGCCGCGCAGGGTGATTTCCCCGGTCATGGCCACATCGGCGCGAACCGGATTCTGGGTCAATGCCGACACCAGCGCGGTGCACATGGCAATACCAGCACTGGGGCCATCCTTGGGCGTGGCCCCTTCGGGCACATGCACGTGAATGTCGGTTTTCTGAAACACTTCCGGCTTGATACCCAGTGCGTGCCGGTGAGCGCGGACCACCGTCATGGCCGCCTGAATGGACTCTTTCATGACATCACCCAGGTGGCCGGTGAGCACTTGCTTGCCGGCACCTTCCAACACAGAAGCTTCAATTTGCAGCAGATCCCCGCCCACTTCTGTCCAGGCCAGACCGGTGACGGTACCCACTTCATCCTGTTTTTCTGCCAGGCCGAAACTGAACGGTTTGACCCCCAGAAAATCTTTCAGGTTTTTCGCCGTTACACTGATCTTGTCAGTGTCCGGTTGAGTCAGAATCCGCTTGACCGCCTTGCGGCAAATGCGCGAGATGGCCCGCTCCAGATTCCGCACACCGGCTTCACGCGTGTAATAACGAATAATATCGCGAATCGCTGTTTCACTGATTTTCAGCTCGGACTTCTTCAGCCCGGCGTTTTTCACCTGCTTGGGCACCAGATAGCGCTGGGCGATCTGGATCTTCTCCTGCTCAGTGTATCCGGGCAAGGTAATGATTTCCATCCGGTCACGCAATGGACCAGGGATATTCAGCGAGTTGGCCGTGGCCACAAACATGACCTCGGACAAGTCAAAGTCGATTTCCAGGTAATGGTCGTTGAATGCGGCGTTCTGTTCAGGGTCCAGCACTTCCAGCAAAGCCGAGGCCGGATCGCCGCGAAAATCGTTGCCCATTTTATCCAGTTCATCCAGCACCATCAGCGGGTTGCTGGTGCCGGCTTTCTGGATGTTTTGGATAATACGACCCGGCATGGAACCAATATAGGTTCGCCGGTGGCCACGAATTTCGGCCTCATCGCGCACCCCACCCAGGGACATGCGCACAAAATCCCGGTTGGTGGCCTTGGCAATGGACTTGCCCAGTGAAGTCTTGCCCACCCCCGGCGGACCCACCAAACACAAAATTGGGCCACGAATTTTGGCCATGCGCTGCTGCACGGCCAAGTATTCAAGAATGCGTTCCTTGACTTCTTCCAGGCCGTAGTGATCCTCATCCAGTATTTTGCGGGCATGTTCCAGATCCTTGTGGATTTCCTTGCGCTTGCCCCAAGGCAATGCCGCCAGCGTTTCAAGATAGTTGCGAACCACGGAGGCCTCGGCCGACATGGGAGGCATCATCTTGAGTTTTTTCAGCTCTGAATCGGCCTTTTTACGGGCGGCCTCACTCAGTGGCAGGGCCTCCAACTGCTTTTCCAGCTCGGCAAAGTCGTCATTGGATTCGTCCAGTTCAGTCAGCTCTTTCTGAATCGCCTTAATCTGTTCATTGAGATAATATTCGCGCTGACTTTTTTCCATTTGGTTCTTGACCCGGCCGCGGATTTTCTTTTCCATTTCCATCAGCTCGAGCTCTGACTCGACTTGACCCAGCACCGCTTCCATGCGCTCGGCTATGTCCGTAATTTCAAGAATTTTCTGTTTTTCAGGCAAGCCGATGCCAAGGTGTGCTGCGATGGTGTCGGGCAAACGACCCAGGTCATCAATATTGGCCACAGTATTAATCAGTTCGCGCGGCACCTTCTTGTTGCGCTTGATGAACTGTTCAAACCGGTCGCGTAAGGCTTTGGCCAGCACCGTGGCTGCGGTTTCACTGCTGCTCAGCGTTTCTTCCAGCGGCTGATAGTCCAGCGTGTGGAAAAAACCGTCGGCGGACAACTGGTTAAGGCGAACACGCTCGCCGCCTTCAATCAGCACCTTGTGGGTGCCATCAGGTAATTTGACCATTTGCAGGATGGCGGACAGCGTTCCCACCTGATACACGTCATCAATGCCAGGCTTGTCGTCCTGGGGGTCTTTTTGGGCCAGCAGAATAATGGGCAGGTTGTTCTGCATGGCGTATTCCAGCGCCTGAACAGATTTTTCCCGGCCAACAAATAGTGGCACCACCATGCCCGGGTAGACCACCACATCACGTAGCGCCAATACCGGGGTAATTTGTTTTGCTTGTGTTGATTCTTGTGTTTTTACTTCTGTCGTCATCTCTTCGTTTCCTTATATTTCATCGTTACTTTTCTTTGCTTGTTTTAGCGGTGCAATTATGGACGTCTCGTTTCGGGTTTATTGTCTCCGGTCGAACCGGTCACAGCGAGAAGCTGATTTCACCGTCAACGTGCTCCAAGTCAACTGGCAATGTGTCTTTTCCCTGGCAATAATGGTGGTGATCGTAGCGTTTTTCAAGCCATAAAGTTCCCTGTTACTGCTGCAGCCTAAAGGTGCTTACCCGCAGTGGCTGGAAAAAACCCACTAAAAAAAAGGAGCCGTGACGACTCCTTTCTCTTAATTCGCAATGAGTGGCCCTGGTGCAGGATTCACGCCGAAGAACTCAGGTTTTCATAAATCACATAGGGCTTGGCGTCTTCCTCGATCACTGCCCGGTCTATCACAACCTTTTTGACATTTTTCATGTCCGGAAGTTCATACATGATATCCAGCAGCGCCTTCTCCATGATGGTGCGCAGGCCACGCGCGCCTGTCTTTCGTTCCAGTGCCTTGTGCGCGATGGCCAACAGGGCATCAGGGCGAATTTCCAGCTCGACGTTTTCCATGTCAAACATGTGGGCAAACTGCTTGGTGATGGCATTTTTCGGCTCCTGAAGAATACGGATGAGAGAGTTTTCATCCAAGCGCTCCAGCGTCGCCACCACTGGCAAGCGGCCCACAAATTCAGGGATCAGGCCATACTTGACCAGATCATCCGGTTCCAACTCTTCAAAAACGGCTAGCTTGTCTTCATTTTCCTGCGGTGACGATACGTCCGCTGAAAAACCGATGCCGGATTTCTCCGAGCGTTGTTCAATAATTTTTTCCAGGCCGGAAAAGGCGCCACCGCAGATAAAAAGAATGTTCTTGGTGTCCACCTGCAGGAATTCCTGCTGCGGGTGTTTGCGCCCACCCTGGGGCGGCACTGACGCCACAGTACCCTCAATCAGTTTCAGCAGGGCCTGCTGTACGCCTTCACCAGACACATCACGGGTGATGGACGGATTGTCGGACTTGCGCGAAATCTTGTCAATTTCGTCGATATAAACAATGCCAGTTTGCGCTTTTTCGACGTCGTAATCACATTTTTGTAACAGCTTCTGGATGATGTTTTCCACGTCCTCGCCCACGTACCCTGCTTCTGTCAAGGTGGTGGCATCGGCAATGGTGAAGGGCACATCCAGAATCCGCGCCAGCGTTTCGGCCAACAGGGTCTTGCCCGAACCAGTCGGTCCTACCAGCAGGATATTGCTTTTGGACAG
>JALWKC010000242.1 GCA_026996795.1 Lysobacterales bacterium
GTCTGATACAAGCGACTCTGGCCACAGCCATACTCAAGAATCACCTTCGGTTTGAGGTCCACAACACACGCCTGGATCTGTGCTTCAAATTCATGCGCCGACACACCAAAACGGCTGGTTTTGTGAATATGCCGGTATTGTTCGATCAATTTGGGGTCGGTAATGGCCACGCCAAGCCTCCTGAAAAAGAGGCCATTCTAGCACGCCGCCAAAACACCTCAACCATCGCCTGCCGGTGTTGCATAACGCGGTTTTAACCGCTTGCTGTGGTAAGATATGCGGCTGGTTTTACGGACTGAATCACATGCAGAAAACCTGGCTGGTTACTGGCGGCGCGGGCTTTATTGGCGGCAATTTTGTCTTGCGGAATGCCCTGCGCAATGGCCATCGGATCATCACTCTCGACAAGCTCACCTACGCGGGCAATCTGGACACCCTGCAACCACTGAGCGAACACCCCAACCATGTGTTTGTGCATGGCGACATTAACGACGGCCCACTGGTGGCGCGGCTGCTGGACGAATACCAACCCGATGCGGTGGTGCACTTTGCGGCTGAAAGCCACGTGGATCGCTCCATCGACGGCCCGGCCGATTTCATTGAAACCAACATCAACGGTACGTTTAACCTGTTGGAAGAGTCCCTGCGCCATTTTCGCGCCTTGCCGAATAACAAGGCGCAAGACTTCCGCTTTCTGCACGTGTCCACCGATGAAGTGTACGGTTCACTGGGCGAGACCGGGCTATTCACCGAGGAAACTCCTTACGACCCCAGCTCACCCTATTCCGCCTCCAAAGCCGCCTCCGACCACCTGGTGCGCGCCTGGCATCACACCTACGGGCTGCCCACGCTGATCACCAACTGTTCCAACAACTACGGCCCATATCAGTTTCCTGAAAAGCTGATTCCACTCATGATCGAAAAGGCCTTGCGCGGCGAATCCCTGCCGGTTTACGGCGATGGCCTCAACGTGCGTGACTGGCTGTATGTGACCGATCACTGCAAAGCCATTGAAACCGTGCTGGAAAAAGGCACTCCGGGCCAAACCTATAACGTGGGTGGCAACGCGGAAAAAACCAACCTGGAAGTGGTGCATGCCATTTGCGATGTGCTGGACGAAAAACGCCCGGTCAAAGGGCTCAATCGGCGTGACCTGATCACCTTTATCCAGGACCGCCCCGGTCACGACCGGCGCTACGCCATCGACTCCACCAAGCTACAGAGGCAACTCGGCTGGCGGCCCCAGGAAGACTTTGCCAGCGGCCTGGAAAAAACCGTGCAATGGTACCTGGATAACCGCGACTGGGTGCAGCGGGTTCAGGACGGTTCCTACCAGGGCCAGCGACTGGGCACCACAACCCCCCAAAAGGCCTCCGCATGACTCAGTCTATTTCCCGCAAAGGCATTATTCTGGCCGGTGGCTCGGGCACCCGCCTTTACCCTCTGACGCGCTCGGTTTCCAAGCAACTGTTGCCGGTGTATGACAAGCCGATGATTTATTACCCCTTGAGCGTGCTGATGCAGGCAGGCATCCGCGAAATTCTCATTATCAACACCCCGCACGAACAACAGTTGTTCAAAAACCTCCTTGGCGATGGCAGCCAGTGGGGCCTCCAGCTTCATTATGCCGTGCAGCCGGAACCCGGCGGCTTGGCTCAGGCCTACCTGATTGGCGAAGAATTTGTCAATGGCGAACCGTCCTGTCTGATTCTGGGCGACAACATCTTTTACGGCGCGGGCATAACCGAACTGCTGGCTCGTGCCAATGCGCGCACAGAAGGCGCCACCGTGTTCGGCTATCGCGTCAGCGACCCGGAACGCTATGGCGTGGCTGAATTCGACCACACCGGCAAGGTCATCGGTCTGGAAGAAAAACCCCAAAATCCGGCCAGCCCCTACGCCGTCACCGGCTTGTATTTTTACGACGGGCAAGCCAGCAAATATGCGCGGCAGCTCACGCCTTCTCCACGCGGTGAGCTGGAGATTACCGACCTGAACAAGGTTTATCTGGAAAAAGGCCAGTTGAACGTGGAGCTGATGAGCCGTGGCTATGCCTGGCTGGACACCGGCACACACGATTCCCTGATGGATGCCGGCCTGTTTATTTCCACCATCGAAAAACGCCAGGGCATCAAGGTGGCCTGCCCGGAAGAACTGGCCTTTCGCAATGGCTGGATAGACACCAGCCAATTACGTGAACTGGCCCGGCCCATTGCCAAAAACGGCTATGGCCAATACCTGCTTTCACTGGCTGAGGAAGGCCTGTGAAGGTGCTGGACACACCCCTGCCGGGCGTCAAAATCATTGAACCCCGGGTCTTTGGCGATGCACGTGGTTTTTTTCTGGAAAGCTGGAATGCCAAGCGTTACGGTGAACATGGCCTGCCAACGCGCTTGGTGCAAAGCAATGTCTCGCGTTCGGCCAAACACGTCTTGCGCGGCCTGCATTTTCAGCATCCGCAGGCGCAGGGAAAGCTGGTGTATGTGCTTGAAGGCTCGGTATTTGACGTGGCGGTGGACATCCGGCCCGATTCTGGCACCTTTGGCCAGTGGCATGGCGTGACCTTATCGGCCGATAATTTCCGTCAGTTTTATGTGCCTGAAGGTTTTGCGCACGGCTTTTGTGTGCTCTCGGATTCGGCCCTTTTTGCCTACCACTGCACCGAAACCTATGCCCCCGAGTATGATGCCGGGGTGTTATGGAGCGACCCGGACATTGGCATTCAATGGCCGGTGGCCCATCCACTGTTATCCGAAAAGGACAGTAAATTGCCGCGATTGAAAGACATACCCACCCATCAACTACCGACCATGAGGCCATGAAAATCCTGCTGACAGGTGCCGACGGACAGGTAGGCTCAGCGCTGTGGCCGGGCCTGCACCATTTTGGTGAAGTGGTACCCACAACACGCACCGGCAAGGCCGTGCGTGGCATGGGCACAGTGGCGCTGGACCTGGAAAAACCTGACCAGCTGGCTCGCGTACTGGACACTGTGCGCCCGGAGATTATTGTCAACGCCGCCGCCTACACTGCCGTCGATCAGGCCGAAAGTGAGCCGGAACGCGCCTGGCGCATCAATGCCGAAGCCGTGGGCCAGCTGGCCGAATACAACGCCCGCCAGGGCAGCCGGCTGATCCATTTTTCCACCGATTATGTCTTTTCCGGCCACAGCGATACACCGTGGCGTGAAGACGACCCCATCGCCCCGCAGAGCATGTACGGGGCCAGCAAAGCCGCTGGCGAGCGACTGATTCTGGAAGCCGGTGGCGACTACAAGATTTTCCGCACCGCCTGGGTTTATTCATTGTACGGCCACAATTTTCTCAAGACCATGCTACACCTGGCCCAAACGCATGAGCAGATACGAGTGGTGGATGACCAGACCGGTTCCCCCACGGCCGCGGCTGACCTCGCCCGACTGGTACTGCTGACGCTCAAGCACCCGGCCATTGGTGTCTTTCACGCCAGCGGCGGGGGGCAGACCTCGTGGTGCGGTTTTGCACGGCGTATTTTTTCCCACGCCCAGCGCCTGGGGCTGATCGAAATCAAACCCGAAGTGGTGGCCATTGCCACTGATGACTACCCCACCGCCGCCAAACGCCCGGCCTATTCGGTGCTGGACAACAGCAAATTACACACCGCCTTCGGTCTGGCCCTGCCCCACTGGCACAGCGGCCTGCAACACACCATGCAGGGCCTCGATCCCTGTTTTCTGCAAGAACTGAATCAACTAAACCATTCGCAGTCCCCGGACAATGCCAGGCCGAAAGCCACCGAGACTGCCGGTGAGGGAGAAAACTGATGTCTGAAAAACCCACCCGATCTCTTATTCCCGTGATTCTTTCCGGTGGCGCCGGCACCCGATTGTGGCCGGTTTCCCGCCGTGCCTACCCCAAGCCGTTCATGAAACTGGCCAATGGCAAGACCCTGGCCGAACTGACACTGCAACGGGCGTTGCCACTGTCTCACGATGGTACAGTTATGACTGTCACCTCACGGGATTATTACTTCATCACCCGTGACCTGTACCGCCAGGTAGACGGCGTGGACATGGACAAACAACTCTACCTGCTGGAGCCCACCGGGCGTAACACGGCTCCAGCCGTGGCACTGGCCGCGCTGACCATTGCTGACCGCTTTGGCGATGACGCGCTGATGCTGGTGATGCCGACCGATCACCTGATCCGCGATCAGGCCACTTTCGAAGCCACCGTGGCTGACGCCATGCAGGCCGCCCAGGGCGACTACCTGACCACCTTTGGCATTTTCCCCACCCACCCGGAAACCGGCTACGGCTACATCAAGGCCGGTGAACCCATTCCGGGCACCCAGGCACGCAAAGTTGAACGCTTTGTGGAAAAACCCGATTTGGAAACCGCCAAAAAGTACCTGTCCGGTGGCGACTACCTCTGGAACTCCGGCATGTTCTGTCTGCCTGTGGGCGCTGCTCTGAACGCTTTTGAGCAACACGCGCCGGAGGTTCTGGCTGCCGCCAGGCGCTGTTATGAAGCCAGCACCCACCCGGCCCAGCAGGGCACGGTGATCGAGCTGGACGCAGACACCTTTGCCTCCATGCCGGATATTTCCATCGATTACGCGATCATGGAAAAAGCCGCTAACTGCGCTGTGGTGGACAGCCGCTTTGACTGGAACGACATCGGCTCCTGGAACGCCATGGCCGCCCTGGCTGACTGCGATGAATGCGGTAACCGGGTGGAAGGCAAAGCCATCACCGTGGACACAAAAAACACCTACGTGCGAGCCAGTGACCGGCTGGTGGCCACCGTTGGCGTGGAAGACCTGATGATTGTGGACACCGGCGATGCAGTGCTGGTGGCGCACCGGGATCGCTCCCAGGGCGTCAAGGACGTGGTGCAGTTTCTCAAGGCTCACAACCACGAGGCGGCGGTCTATCATCAGACCGTGCATCGTCCCTGGGGCAGCTATACCGTGCTGGAAGATGCCGACGACTGCAAGGTGAAACGGCTGGTGGTCAAACCCGGCCAAGTGTTGTCCCTGCAACGACACAAACACCGCAGCGAACACTGGACGGTAGTGGATGGCGAAGCCCGGGTTCGCGTGGGAGAGGAAGAATTCACCCTGCACCAGAATGAATCCACCTACATCCCGGCAGGCCAGCTGCATCGGTTGGAAAATCCCACCGACCGCGACATTGCCCTGATCGAAGTGCAAACCGGCAACTATTTCGGTGAGGACGACATTGAACGGTTCGAGGATATCTATGGCCGGGTTGCCACAACCGGAAAAGCCGGTTCTGGAATCGCCTGAGCCATGGACACCTCAACCATGCCCGACATCGACCTGACCTTGGCCCTGAAGGTGGCCCGCGAAGCCAGCCAGGCGGCAGAAAAGGTCATCAATAGGTATTACCGGCAATCCCCCGATATTACCCTCAAGGCCGATGCCTCGCCGGTAACCCTGGCTGATATCGAATCAGAGAGGGTCATTCGCCAGCACCTGGCCGCTGCCTTTCCTGACCACGGTTTTTACGGCGAAGAAACCGGTCGCAGTGACCGCGATTCAGACTTTCTGTGGCTGGTTGACCCCATCGACGGCACCAAGAGTTTTGTCCGCGAGTACCCGTTTTTTTCCACCCAGATCGCCCTGGTGCACAAGGGCAGTATCATACTGGGCGTTTCCAATGCGCCAGCCTTTGGGGAAACCGCCTGGGCCACCCGCGGCAGTGGCGCCTTCCTCAATGGCCAGCGGATTGATGTGGACACACAGACACCGCTGGATCAGGCCTGCGTGTCCACAGGCAATATCAAAAGCCTGATCAAAAACGGCTGGGAGCGGCTGGGTCAGTTGCTGCTGGCCTGTGGCAAAACCCGCGGCTACGGGGATTTTTACCACTACCACCTGCTGGCCTCGGGCAAGCTCGATGTGGTGGTGGAATCCGACGTCAATATTCTCGACATCGCCGCATTGAGCCTGATTGTGACCGAAGCCGGAGGCGTGTTCACCGACCTGAACGGAGACCCGGTGAACCTTGAAACCACCTCGGTACTGGCGGCCAGCCCCGATTTGCACCGCCAGGCATTTTCCTTACTCAACCCGGCCGGCTGACACCGGCACACACGAGGCACGCATGCGCTCTGATCGCTATATTTACAGCCTGTTGCTGGATGTCGTCGAAGCCGCCAAGGAAGCCGGCAAGGCCATTCTGGAGATTTACCACGGTGATGAATACCAGGTTCGCATCAAGGCCGACGATTCACCATTGACCCGGGCGGATCTGGCCGCGCATGAAACCCTGACCGAACTGCTGGACCTGATCGACCCGGACCTGCCACTGCTTTCCGAAGAATCGGCCCACATTTCGTTTGCAGAACGTTCCCAATGGAAGCGCTACTGGTTGGTGGACCCGCTGGATGGCACCAAGGAGTTCATCAAGCGCAATGGCGAGTTCACTGTCAACATTGCCATCATCGACAACAATCAGCCAATGCTGGGCGTGGTATACGTGCCGGTCACCGGAGAGACCTATGCCGCTGCCCGGGGGGTAGGCGCCTTGAAAGACGGCGAACCGATCCGCGTGCGCCGACCCGCCTGCGCCCCACCCGTGGTGGTTGGCAGCCGTTCCCACGCCAGTGAGGCGGTGACAGAATACCTGCAGAAACTGGGGCCGCATGAGCTCACCGCCATGGGCAGTTCCCTGAAATTGTGCAAGGTGGCCGAGGGCCTGGCTGATGTCTACCCGCGTCTGGGGTTAACCAGCGAATGGGACACTGCCGCGGCGCACTGTGTTGTGGAACAGGCCGGCGGCCAGGTGCTGACAGCCGAAGGCCAGCCGCTGTGCTATGGTCACAAGGACAGCCTCCTCAACCCCCATTTTCTGGCCTGTGGCGACCCGCGCATTGACTGGACAGCGCCGGAAAAAGCCCGCCAGCAACTGGCAGAAAACGCACGAAAAAAAGCGGAAAAAGAAGCCGCCAAGCAGGCAACAGATCGCTAAAAAATAAATTGCTCGTTGATAATGCGGTCTTCCAGGTTATGGTCGGGATCAAACAACAAGGTCATGCGGCTGCTTTTGTCTTCACTGACGCCCACCGTTTTCACGTGCCGAACCTCAAAGTTGTCCGCCGTGGCGCTCACCGGGCGTTTTTCGTGATCATGCACCTGAAAACGAACCCGGGCATCGGCCGGCAAGATGGCACCGCGCCAACGCCTGGGCCTGAACGGGCTGATAGGCGTCAGCGCCAGTACGTCTGAACCGATGGGCAACACCGGGCCATGGGCCGACAGGTTGTAGGCGGTGGAACCAGCAGTGGTGGACAACAAAACGCCATCACAGACCAGCTCGTCTATTTTCGGCTGGCCGTTGATTTCGATGCCAATCCGGGCCGACTGGCGGGTTTGACGCAACAGGGACACCTCGTTAATGGCCAACGCTTCATGCACCCGGCCAGTGGTGGTTTCGGCACGCATTTTCAAGGGGTGCAACACGGTCGACTGGGCCGCCGCAATGCGCTCTGGCAACTCGTCCACGCGATAGTCGTTCATCAGAAATCCCACTGTACCACGGCGCATGCCAAACACCGGCTTGCCTGTGTTCATCACCTGATGCAGCGTCTGCAACATGAAACCGTCACCGCCCAGTGCCACGATGACTTCGGCGTCGGCGGGTGCGTGTTGACCATAGCGGGCCGTCAACTGCTGCAGGGATTGCCTGGATTTTTCGGTGCCACTGGCGACAAAAGCCATTTTCATGGGGCGTGCACTCCGGCCACTAAGGAAGCTCTGATTATAAAGGCAGAAAACCCACCGCTTGAATTCTTTGCCGTAAAAAGGTCAAACCGGCTGGGCCGTTTTCATCCTGGCCTGAGCCAACGGTTGTTATGCCTGCTGCCGCCATGTTACGCTAGAGCAGCCTCAACAGGCCACGCACACCACCTTGCAGGGCATAAACATCAAAACCCAGAGTGGCCAGAATATAGGCTGCCGAAGCGCTGCGCTGGCCGTCATCACAGCAAGTAATGAGCGGTTTGTCTCGCGGCAGATGAGCGGCCTGTTCGCGAATTTCTTCCAGTGGAACGTTCAAACAGGCCAGGCTGTCGAGCTCCCCGGGCGGACGCACATCAATCAGCTCGGCCCCGGCGGCCAGCTGCTGCACTACGTCATTGGGGTTCAGCCAGCGCACCACGTGACTTTTCAGCAAGGCGGCAAACTGGCGGCCATCCAGGCGCATCAACAAGCCATCACTGGCCATGCGCACCGAGGCGCTGCGTGGTTCCTGACTGACCAAGGCATTTTCACCAAACAGATCCCCCCGGGTCAGGTCGGCCACTTGCACCTCGCCGTTGGCGGTGCATTTGAACACACTGGCTTCACCTTCGGCAATCACGTAGCAAAAATCACCCGGATCGCCCTCAGCAATGATTTCTTCACCGGCTTTGACCGGTAGCGATTCCAGAGCCAAAAACAATTCATGCACGTGTCCGCGTGGCAACAGGCGCACCACCTGGTTCTTGAGCAACCCCAACACCCAGCGGTAATCGCGATGAGTTTTCAGGGGTGAGTCCGGCGGCGCGGCTTCGTACACGCCATTCCAGACCATAAAGTGATCAATCAGGGTGCTATCCATGTGCATGAACCGGGCATTGGGAGAGACTACACTGGCCCGGAACCGCTTTTGTAGATTCAGATCACCCACCGGATAGCGGGACTGCAAGGAGCTGGATTTGATCTTTTTCTCCCGACCATCGGGGTATTCACACAGCAACTGACCCTGCAACAGGTAGAAGGCCTCTGGCCGAACTTCCCCACTGTCAAACAGCACCTGGTCACGCTCAAGCTCGGTAAACACCATGTCCTCAAGTAACAGGGGCAGAAAGTCGCCATTGATTTTATTGAAGGGGTAATATTCGGCAAAAAGCGCGCGATCCAGCATGGATGTTTCCTGAAAAAATAAAAGGTCCGGGCTGTGTTTATCAACCCGGGCTCTGATGATATTACTCTCCGGCCACCAAGTAGTCATATGGTAGCCGGACTCATTATACCCTGTCCATGAACACAGGTGATACATAAGCAATACCCTGAGCTTCAATCTCGCCTCGATAAGAAAAGCATCTAAACGCAGATCCCTGATGAACAAACATTTTTAACCAGAACATTTCCTAGGTGGCAAGAGCGGTGATCAGCCGCTGAACGTGGCACCTACGGGGGGCAGGTCAGCCGTGTCAACATTGGGTATAATCGCCTCTTTGCCCGGCAGAGGTCTCTGGTGTGAAAGCCTATTCGTTACGACAAAAGCTGATTATCGCCAGCCTGCTCGGTTTTGCTTCGGGCCTGCCGCTTTTTGTGCTCTATCAAACCATCCCTGCCTGGCTGCGTGACAACGGCGTCGATCTCAAATCCATCGCCCTGTTTCAGCTCATTGGCCTGCCTTACACCTTCAAGTTTCTCTGGGCGCCGTTGCTGGATCGCTATCGCCTGCCCTTTCTCGGTTTACGCCGTGGCTGGATGGTGGTGATTCAGGCCCTGCTGCTGGTTTCCATTGCGGGGATTGGGCTGTTTGACCCCACCGTGGAGTTGCGCGTTATTGTGGTGCTGACGCTGGTGATGACCGCCCTGTCAGCCACTCAGGACATCGTCCTGGATGCCTACCGGCGCGAACTGTTGCAGGATCGCGAGCTGGGCGCTGGCAATGCCTGGTTCGTCAATGCGTACCGGCTTTCTTCTCTGGTGCCCGGCTCCCTGGCGCTGATTCTTGCCGATCACCTGCCGTGGCGTTTAGTTTTTCCCATCACCGCGCTGTTCATGCTGGTGGGGATTGCCGCGGCTTTTGGCATCCGTGAAGTGGCACCGGACAAGCCCCGTACAGTCACCCTGCAGCAAGCCGTTATCGAGCCTTTTCGAGATTTCCTGCGGCGTTTTCAACTGACCGGGGTGAGCCTGATTGTGCTGTTCCTGCTGTTTTACAAGCTGGGCGATTCCATGGCCACGGCACTGGCAACCCCCTTTTATCTGGACATGGGTTATGACAAGACCACCATTGGCTCGGTGGCCAAGGTGGCGGCATTATGGGCCAGCATTTTCGGGGCTTTTGTGGCCGGGATTGTCATGCGCCAGATTAGTCTGATCAAGGCATTATTCCTGTTTGGCCTGTTCCAGATGGTGACCATCCTTGGCTTTGCCTGGCTCTCGCAGCTGGATGCCCCCGATGCCCTGGACCTGTTCGTGGTGGTCAGCCTCGAATACCTGGGCGTGGGCATGGGCACCGTGGCCATTCTGGCGTTTATGGCCAAGGTGACCAGCCTGCGCTATACCGCCAGCCAGTTTGCCTTGCTCACCGCCATCACCGCCATCCCCCGCACCTTCGTCAACGCCAGCACCGGCTGGCTGGTGGACCAGATGGGTTACACCCTGTTTTTCCTGCTCTGCTGCCTGATGGC
>JALWKC010000243.1 GCA_026996795.1 Lysobacterales bacterium
AGAGGCTCCCTAGGGAAGCTCTCAGCGCTTCCTTAGTCAAACAGGCCAATACCGCCTTGGTAGTTGAAATCCGGCAGCACGGTGGCCAGGCTGTTGTTGTTCAGGCGTTTGCTTAACACTTCACCAAACACTTCACGAAAATCCGTTGTCACGGCCAGATCGCCGCGATCCAGCTGGGACGGCGCCAGTCCCGGCCATTGGCCATACACCTGGCCGCCGTTGACATTCCCACCCAGCACGTACATGACCGAACCGTGGCCGTGATCCGTGCCGCTGGAAGCATTTTGTCCGGCCCGGCGACCAAATTCCGTCATGCACAACACGGTGATGCGGTGCCAGTGGTCACTCAGGTCCTGCCGAAAAGCCGCCAGGGAGCCGGCAAATTCCTGCGCCAGGTCCGGGTAAAACTGGTTAATGTCGTCGTGATGATCCCAGCCGCCAATGTCCGCCGTGGCCACCTCAATGCCCACATCGGCCTTGATCAACACCGCCAGTTGCTGCAATTTGTTGCCAAAAGGCGTGTCCGGGTACTGGGCGCCGTGTTCCACCGGGTAATCGTCCGGGTTCAACGCTTGCAGCGTGTCAATGCCTCCGAACAGGGTTTGCGCATGGGCCGCCATGAGGGATTCGCCATCAAACAGCGCACGCGTGCTCTCGCTGACGGCACCGTGCACGGCCGGCTTGATCTGCAAATCAAACCCGGCAATGGAAGACAGCGTCAAGGCAGTCACGCTTTCAGCCGCCAGTGACTTGTTAATGGCGCCATTGAAGGAAACGGCCCGGAAGGCGGACTCATTACCGGTGTCCAGGCTCATTAAATGCCGCCCCAGCCAGCCGCTGTTGACCACGTTCTTGCCCGGATAAGCCCATTCCATAAAATCCTGGGCATCAAAATGGGAACGCGAGTCCGACGGGCTGCCTGCCGCATGCACCAGCGCCAGTTCATTGGCGTCCCACAATGGCAACAGGCCAGACAACGCCGGGTTGAGGCCAAAAAAACCGTCCAGGTCAATGGCATCGGCCACGGCAATCTGAGGCCGCAAGTCGAAATAATGGCCATCGCCCACCGGCACCACCGAATGCAGGGCATCGGCCCCGCCACGCTGGAAAACCGTAATCAGAATATCTCCGGCTTGAGTCTTGGGGCGCGGGGTGGCGTGGCTGGCCGCCCACAACGGAGCCGCTTGCAGGGCCAGACCCGTGGCCGCTGTTCGGATCAGGAAGGCTCTTCGATCAAGGGAGTTGAAAGCAGGCATGATTCACCTCAACTGGAAGTAGTCAGAACACAGCATCAGGCCCACCACGGCACGCAGTCGCTGCTCGGCGGTGCCAACGTCAGAAGCCAGAAAGTCCTCGAAAACGTGGCGGTCGGCATCCACGATAGGGCGTTGCAAAATCTGCTGCCGCAACGCTTCCACCTGATCGGCGTTACTGGTGGCCCCCTGCAGCAGGTCTTCCAGGGGGTACTGGATGTAGTCCGACATGACGCCCTGAAGCCGCTCATTACGGGCACCCTGATTGAGAAAATCAAGTGGTTCATCCCCCTGTGACACGGCCAGGGCCAGGTTCCAGCGGTGCAGCAGACTGCCGGGGTTCAGCCAGTAGCCGGCCACGTCGGGGTAGCCCGTTGGCGGTGACCAGAAAAAAGGGATGTGACCGGAAAGGTCCAAATGCCGGAACATCACGAACAAGGGCGCGACCTTTTCTTCCAGGCTGCTGGCGTTTTTGAGTGCCTGTAACTGATGCAAGAGCGAAAAGGCAAATTCCACCGGGCGTTTTAACTTGAGATTGGCCGAGGCGGCAAACTCGTCTGAAAGAAACAGGGTTCGGAGCATGGCCTTGATGTTGCCACCGGTATCCAGATAGGTTTTGGCCACACGCCGGATAAGCAGATCATGACCCGCGTCACCGTAAAAACGGCGCACCAGTTTGGTGGCGATAAAGCCAGCGGTGACCGGGCTTTTGGCCAGGATATCCAGTACCTGCAGGCCGTCTGCCATACCATCGTCGGGGTGATGAATGGTCTGGCCAAGAAACTGCTTGGGGGAAAAATCGTGCAGTTCCGGGTAAAACTGAAAGCCATTGGGATTGGCTTCGCCAATGCTCCAGCCGGTAAAGCAACGGGCCACCGCCTTAACGTCATCCTCGGTGTAACCGCCGTCCACTCCTAGGGTGTGCAATTCCAGCAATTCCCGCGCGTAATTTTCGTTGGGGCCATCCTTTTCGTTGGAATAATTGTCCAGGTAATACATCATGGACGCGCTCATGGCATCGGCCCGCAACAACTGTGGAAAGCTGGTCAAAGCCAGCGGGCGCATCACTTCGCGGTCTTCAATCACCTTAAAGAAACGCACCGGCCCGTCCAGAATGTTGACATTGAAGTGGTTACTCCAGAAATCAACCATGACCTCATGCAACTGAT
>JALWKC010000244.1 GCA_026996795.1 Lysobacterales bacterium
GTCATCCTGCATGGCATAGATAACAGTGCGAAAAAAATAGCTATCTTTTTTCAAGATTGATCCCTTAAGTGGTTTTTTGCCAAAAGGCGATTTTCGCACTGATTATACAGTTACGACAAGTGATGGCCTCTTCCAATATGAAATGAGCCTGAAGTGATCTGATTCTGTCCATGGTTGAGGTATGAAAACCATCATGAACGACTCTCACATTGAAACACTCGAACAGGTCCGTCAATTTCTGGATAGTGCGGCAGTCATGGAGATAGCCATCACCTCAAAGAGTGAGTGTTACCGCTGGATTCAAGGGACGCTGGTTCGGTTCCGGTATCTGACACTTGGCAAGGCGAGCCGAGGACTGATACGCCGTTATCTACAACAGATCAGCGGCTACTCCAAAGCACAGATCGCAAGATTAATAAAGCAGTACCAGAAGACGGGACGGATTCAGCGCCAGCAGCGTACCGTGAAAGGGTTTACCTCCAAATACACACGGGAGGATGTCCGTCTGCTGGCACATCTTGATCAGCTACACGGCACGCTCAGCGGTTCGGCCACCAAGAAGCTCTGTGAGCGCGCCTGGCAGGTTTTCAAGCAGGCAGAATACAACGTCTTGCCGGGATCTCGGTCTCTCACCTATACAACCTGAGGCACTCGACACCCTACTCTCGGCAACGGGGAGCGGTCGATAAGACGCATCCGGTACAGAACAGCATTGGTGAACGACGAAAGCCCAGGCCCGAAGGCCGTCCCGGCTATATCCGTGTTGATACCGTCCATCAGGGCGACTGGGACGGCACCAAAGGGGTCTACCATGTCAATGCGGTTGATGAGATCACACAATTCGAGGGCGTTGCCTCTGTCGAGCGCATCAGCGAACACTATCTTATCCCGGTACTGGAGTCCCTGATCGACAGCTTCCCATTCATCATCAAAGGCTTTCATGCGGATAATGGATCGGAGTACATCAACAAGCGTGTTGCAGAACTGCTCAACAAATTACTGATCGAACTCACCAAGTCCCGCTCCCGCAGAACCAATGATAATGCGCTGGTAGAAAGCAAGAACAGCCCCATTGTCCGCAAGCATCTTTGTTATTACCACATCCCACAGAAATGGGCACCACTGATCAATGAAATAAACCGTGCTTATCCGGTTTCCACACCCATACACAACCAATAGTATGGTGACACCATCCAAACCCACCACATCTGGTGGTTGGGTGTAAAAACCGGATAAGCACGAAATAAACATCCCCAGAGCAAGCTCTCTCGCTTCCGCTCGACTTTCTCGTTCCTCGAAAGCGGGGTATTGATCCGTAAGTTTTATTTACACGCCCCAAGGGGCGGGAAATAAAACCCCAAGAGATTAAAGCGAGCCGCTGGCATCGCCGGCAGGCCGAGGGTCGGCGGCACACCTGCCGCTCCACACGTTATTGAATGTGCATCAACATTCGTTCAATCTGGCTCGCTTCGGGCGCAAGTTCTGCTTCCCGGACTGCTGAGGAATCCTGAATTTTGCTTTTTTAGGATCAGGCTTCTTGGCATGCTTAGCTGTCTTGTTTGCCTTATAGCCATAGGCTGAGTTATCCGAAGCTAATACTTCCGACTACGCCCACCAATGCAATCAGGCTGGCGCACAGCACAGCTAATAGAGCCGAACCGACAACCCGCCGGATGCGGAAAAACGCAGACATACCGATCAGAGACCAGGCCCCTTGGGAACAATGGAAAATCTAGGCTTTGGCGCATTGACTGTCGGTGGATTTCTGGGAGGACCACCTTTCGGAACCAACTCAGGCTTAGGTTGTGACGCCTTGGTTTTTATGACCGGCCTCCCTGCTACTTTATTGAATTCCGCTTTCAGCGCGCCTTCCTTCGCCTTGAGGTTGAAGGTCTTCTTCAACCCTCCGCTTTTACCCCCAGCCTTGAAGCTTGGCTTCGTCACTCTCGGAGCACGAGGTGCTGTCCCTGTCTTGCCTTTGGAAACCGGCCTGGGGCTGTACTTTGCTGCATGCGCATCAACTACTAAGGTAAGCACGGCTGGATTGCCCGTAACCCCCACGAGATACAGAATCACCGACACCAGTATCAGGGCGCGAGTATGCATAAATACCTCCCATTAAAGTGAACGTACAAAAGAAACCATATTACGGTAAATTTTTCGGAAAGCATCAGGGTTCTCGTCAACCATAAGAGCAAGGATGCGACCATCTTTGGCACCAATTTGTTTCATTTCGTTAATGGTAACATATGTCGCGCCCTTGGAGTTCTTGCTGTAGCCATTTTTTCCCATGAGCGCCTGATTCATAGCTGCAACTTCCTGGGAAACCGAGCCACCGGATTGACGCACCTTGGCCATTTCCTGAAGCGCTCCCCAAAAATTCTGCAGGCCAACACTCGCCGTTTGCTGAACGAACTGAGAA
>JALWKC010000245.1 GCA_026996795.1 Lysobacterales bacterium
GATAAAAAACTGCTTCACTTCAGTGCCAGAGTCGCCCACAAAATGAAAAAGGGTCATGAAGGCAATTACCCTGACGACCGGTTTTTTATTCATTTCGGGCAGTTGCTCGCAGGCATCACCCAGCTAACGCAGGCTTATCGCTATCAGGCCTATGGCTTTGTTCAGGCGCAGTTTGAACAATGGCGCCAAAGCCGGGGCCGTTACCGTTACAGTGACCAGATTGATCTGGTGCATCAGGCAGTCACTGCCAACACCCCCGCCGCACGTGAATTGCGGCAGAAAATAAGCCAACAATGGCCGGTGGTCCTGCTGGATGAATTTCAGGACACCGACCAGCGCCAGTTTGAAATTTTCGAATCCTGTTATTTGCGCCCATCCGACACGGAACAGTCCCTGGCGCTGGTGATGGTGGGCGACCCCAAACAGGCCATTTACGGTTTTCGGGGCGCGGACGTGTTTGTCTATCAGGAAGCCAGAAACCGCGTTCGCCAGTGGCAGGAAATCGTTCAGGCCGATGAACCTGAACCGGGCCGTGAACCCGAAGCCGGGCAGGGCCGGCAGCACCGGCTGACGGAAAGTCCCCGGCTTTTGTCACTGACCACCAACTGGCGTTCTTCGGATCAGCTTATTTCCTTTGTGAACTGCTGCTTTTCATCAGCATTGCCGCTAGATGACAAAAGCAGCGATCCGGCCCCGCCTTTTGTGCTTGAGCACATCACCTATCAGGACTCCCGCCCCCCGCAAAACGGCGAGGCGCCCGAAGCGCTCAACGACCCTTTGATTCAGGCCCCCGTGGTGTTGCTGAGCCAGGACACCCCGCCGAAAAAAAGTAATAAAACGACCCAAAATAAGCCAGCCGGTGCGGAAATCCCACCCGATGCAGGCAATGTGGAAACAGGCTCGGAAGACCTCAGCAAAGCATCGCTGGATGAGTTTGTGCTGACAGAAATAAGCCGCTTGCTGGGTGAAGTTCGTCTGCCAGACAAGGATAAGAATAAGCAGGCTTGCCAAAACAAAGAAAAGGGCAGGCAAAACAATCCGCCTGAACGGGCCATAAAACCTGAAGACATGGCCATTCTGGTGGCCAATAATCACGGCTGCCAGGAATGGTATGAACGCTTGCTCAAGGCTGGCATCCCGGCCACCTTGTGGAGCGAGCAGCGAGTTTTTGATACCGCTATTGCCAGGGAAGTACACGATGCCCTGTGCGCCATTTTACGGCCCACACCAGAAAACGTGCGGGCGCTGTTGTTGTCCTCCCTGTGCGATTTCAGCCTGGAGGAAATCGCCACCGAAACCCCGGCCGTGCAACACTGGCACAGCCACCTGGTTCACCTGAGCAGCCAGTGGAAAAGTACAGGGTTGGCCAGCCTGGTGGATGGCTTGCGCGAAGACAGCGCCTTGCCCCGGGGGAAATCTTTCATTCCCTGGCTACAGCGCAGCGATGGCGAGCGGCGCGTGACCGATTTCACTCATTTGATCGAATTACTGGCCGAACAGGAAACCGAGGGCCGACAGGGTGAAAAGCTGGCCCAATGGCTGACAGGCGCCATTGAAGAAACGGCCACCGACAGCCCGGAAGCGGCCAAAAGGCGGCTGGAAAGTGATGAAAAAGGCGTTAGCATCATCACCTTGCACAAGGCCAAGGGCTTGCAGTTTCCGGTGGTGTTCATGCCTGACCTGGAGAAGCTCAGCCTCGGCAAAACCTCACCCTTGTACAAGGGCATACCCAGCGCCGTGTGCCATTATCATCGGCAACCACAGGACAGGAGTGGTGTTTCGTGGCAGGCAGTGACCAATTGGCAGGGCGATGAGGACGCGATTCAGGCCGCCTTCCGGGAAGACCTGTCGGAAAAACGCCGCCTGCTTTACGTGGGCATGACCCGCGCCATGCAACGCCTGTACCTGACTTTTGTCCATCCGGGCAGTTCCAATAAAACGCCTGTATTCAAGCCCTACCTGTCATTGCTGAAAAGCGAGGCGTTTGCGCCCTGGGTCAACAGCGATCCGGCGCTGCTGGAACAGGTCAGGGAGAATGCCAGTCGCCATAGTCGCCATGGAGCCGATTCACCACTTGGCGAAAACCCTGATGTGCGGAAACTGTCGCAGCGCCCATTTGATGCACTGGATGCCCTGGAGCGCGTGATTCAGGTGTCCAGTTTCAGTGGCCTGGTGGCCGGGCAGGGCCATGCCGAGACCGATTTTAACAGCGAACCGTTGCTGGAAGCACCCACCGATGAGGAGGTGCTGATCGCTGATGAATTTGAACTGGGCAGCACCGCAGGGGATGAATTCCTGTATTTCCCCAAAGGCCCGGTGGCGGGGAACTGTTTTCACGAAGTGATGGAAAACTGCCCGCTACAGGCGCCTGAACAGTTGAGCGAAGCGG
>JALWKC010000246.1 GCA_026996795.1 Lysobacterales bacterium
AAGCAGGCTTGCGAGGCGCTGTAAAAGCTGGCGCAGAAAATCGGCCGTGGCGCGTGAGCCGTGGTGGAGCGTCAGGCGGGTTTCGTCCAGGTAGGCGCGTTGTGCGATTTCCATTTGCAGCGCGTGGATGCCCGCTTCAGGCGCGCCATAATGCCGCGTGATGTAACCGCCCACAAAGCGGCCGTTGATGGCTACCGAACGGGGACGGAACTGCCGCAGTCGGCATTCGGCCAGCCGTTGCAGCTCCGGTGCGCAGGAACGGCCCGAGTTTGTTCCCAGATTAAACGCCGGTAGCCGTCCGGCAAACAGCTCAGGCACCTGTGAGCGAATACTGTGGGCGTCCCACAACAGCACCTGTCCGTGTTTTTTCCTTAACTGATCCAGTGTCTGTTGCAGGGCGTCGTGATAGGGTCGCCACCAGCTTTCCAGACGCTGGGTGATCTCGGCTGCATCGGGTTCCTGGCCTGTCCGGTAAAGGGGGCTGCCGGCAAAACTGTGCAGCGGGCACAGGCCCGGCGTGGCCGCGCCCGGGTAGAGCGGCCGATTGTCCGGTGGTCGGTTCAGGTCCACCACGTAGCGGGACACGCGGGCGCGGATGACACTGAAGCCAGCAGCCGCGGCCCAGTCATACAAGCGGCTCACGTACCAGTCACGGTCGGGCGTGTGACGAAACTCCGGCCGTAACCGGCGGACGATGTCTGCGGGTATCCAGTCACCGTCGTGGGGCAGGCTGATGAGCACGGGTTGATGACCGCTGTGCAGATCAAACAGGGGTGGGGCATCGGCGTGGTTCTTGGCAGCCGGTTTTTTTCTGGCGGATACTTCCATGATCGGCGCTGGGCTAGCCGGCGGCCAGGCTTGGGACGACCGCTGGCAGTTTGTCATTGAACCCACCGTCGAGGACCATCTTACGCAGGCAGTGGATGTCTGCTGTCAGCAACCGGTCCCGGTCCAGAAACGGCACCTTTTCGCGCACCTGACGATAAACCGCAAACAGGGCTTTAGAGGTTTTCAAGCCCTGGTGAAAATCAATGCTTTGGCAGGCGGCCATGATTTCGATGCCAATGACGGTGGCGGCATTTTCGGCCATGTCCGTGAGCCGGCGGGCGGCAAAGGTGGCCATGCTGACGTGGTCTTCCTGGTTGGCAGAGGTGGGAATGGTATCGGCCGAGGCCGGATGCACCAGGGTTTTGTTTTCACTGGCCAGCGCCGCGGCGGTGACGTGCGCGATCATAAAGCCGGAATTGACGCCCGAATCCGGTACCAGAAAGGCCGGCAGGCGACTCATGACCGGGTCAATGAGCATGGCAATGCGGCGTTCACTCATGTTGGTGAAATCCGTCAGCGCAATGGCGAGGAAGTCGGCCGCAAACGCCACCGGCTCGGCGTGGAAATTACCCCCGGAAAGCACATCGCCGCTGTCCGGGAAAACCAGCGGGTTATCGGTGACGGCATTGGCTTCGATGAGCAAGCGGGAAGCGCAGTGGCCCAAGGTGTCCAGCACCGCGCCCATGACCTGTGGCTGACAGCGCAGGCAGTAGGGGTCCTGAACCCGGTCGCAGTGTGCGTGCGAATGCAGAATCTCGCTGCCGGCCAGCAGCTGGCGGTAAACCGCGGCAATGGCTATCTGGCCTGCTTGCCCGCGCGCGCAGTGGATGCGCTCGTCAAAGGGCTGCAGGCTGCCTTTGGCGGCATCCACCGACAGGGCGCCGGCGACCACGGCGGTGTTAAAGCAGTTTTCAATCAGGAACAGCCCTTTCAAGGCCAATGCGGTGGACATTTGCGTGCCGTTGAGCAAGGCCAGTCCTTCCTTGGGCCCCAGTTGAATGGGGGACAGGCCACAGGCCGCCAGTGCTTCGGCGGCTGGTATTTTCCGTCCCTGATAAAGCACATCGCCAATGCCGATCATGGCGCAGCTGAGGTGGGCCAGCGGGGCCAGGTCTCCCGAGGCACCCACCGAACCTTTTTCGGGAATCAGCGGATAGATGCCATGATTGAACATGGCCAGCAGCAGTTCCAGGGTGCGCGGGTGCACGCCCGAATGACCTTGTGCCAGGCTGATGATTTTCAGCGCCATGCACAACCGGGTGGTGTTTTCATCCACCGGCTTTCCGACCCCGGTGGCGTGCGAAATGACCAGGTTCCGTTGTAGTGTGTCCAGCTCCTGGCGCGGGATTTTCTCACTTGCCAGCAGGCCAAAGCCGGTATTGACGCCGTAGACGGTCTGGCCACTGTCGGCGATGTGTTCGATGGCCTCGCGGGCGCGTCTGACGCGTTGCCACAACACCGGGTCGATGGCCAGTGTGAGCGGCTGTTGCCAGAGGCGTCGCAAATCAGCCAGGGAAAAGCCGTCTTTGCCCAGGCGCAGGGT
>JALWKC010000247.1 GCA_026996795.1 Lysobacterales bacterium
ACAGACGCAGGAACCCCCACAATCAGCGGCAGACCCTTCACCTGAAGAAAGCGGGGCCAAGCCCACCCAAGCGCTCTGGCAAACGGCGCTGCGCAAAGCACTCAGCCCCTTGTTGTTTGAAGACGTGAAAGCCCGGCCCGATGGCCCCTTGCGGCCAGAACTCACCAGCGATGTGCAAACAGCCGATGGCCTGATTTACCACTTCGACCATTTTCGTGACGGGCCGCAGTGGTGGACGGCCATGCGCGTGCAAGCCGTTGCTGCCCGGCCAGGTGCTGACAGCCGGGCTTTGTCGCCAGAACGACGCCAGCAGTTGGCAGCAATGAATGCCCAGTGGCGTCCCTGGCTGTACCGCTTGCCCGCCGCCAGCCTGCAAGCCATTAGTCTGGGCAGAATCCCCATCGGTGCGCTGACAGAGCAGTCAGTGCAAGAGTGATGAATCTGCCTTTTGCCAGTTCACACTTAATTTAGACACTCAACCACTTTTAGGCATTAACTCACGTGGCACAAACTGATGTTTGCCACAAACAAAGGAGAAAACCCATGAACAACCCCAACCGACGATACATGCAGGACAGCCTGCTTTTGCCGGCCGTGCTCATGACCCTTGCCGCCATCTACGGGCTTTCTGCCGTGGTGCTGGCGGCCATGGGCAATCACGTGTTCGGCTTTGCTCCCGGCACGCCTGCTTACAGCCTGTTTGCCAATGCCTTGATGTTCCAGTTCCTGCACGCGGTGGTGATGCTGTGGCTGGCGGTGCAATTGAAAACGCCGGATTTCTGGCTCAAATCCGCCGGCATCAGCTTTGCCCTGGGCATTCTGCTGTTTTGCGGCGGCATTTACCTGTTGCTGTTTGTGGGCAAAACGGCCTTGTCCATTATCACGCCCATTGGCGGCAGCTTGCTTATTCTGGGTTGGCTTAATCTCACGGTATATGGCTTTCGTTACCTGAAGCAGAAATAACACCGTGCGGCCGTTTCACGATTCAATCGGAGCTTCCCTGGGTAAATAGTACCAAAATGGTTCTGTATTTTTGCTATAATGGTCGGCATGTTGAAAGTCTCACGATTAACCGATTACGCCACGGCCATTTTGCTGACACTGGTCAGACACGACCGCGTGTGTTCGGCCGAAGAAGTGGCCTCGCAACTGGGGTTGGAAGTGCCCACTTGCGCCAAGGTGCTCAAATTACTCACTCGCGCCGGCTTGCTGGTATCCACCCGCGGCGCCCGCGGGGGCTATCAGCTGGCCAGAAGGCCTGAGGCCATTTCGGTGTATGACGTACTGCATGCCATCGAGGGTGGCACGGCGCTGACCGAATGCGCCCGCGAGGACAGCCGTTGCGAATGGCAGACCGACTGTGGACAGCGCAGCGCTTGGCAGCACATTAACGCCTCCATTCGCGATACCCTGTTAAATATTTCCCTGGCCAGCCTGCAGCAACTGGCCCAATTGCCGTTGCCCGGGGCGGACAAATCCCGGCCGGACTTGTCACTGGTTATCAAGTAAACGGTCGAGCAAGGTTTGAAAAGCCACGGGCACACACCCAAGAGTGAATCATGAACGAAGAAACCACCATCGAAAACACCACCACGGACAAGCTGTCGCAGCAGGACGAAGCGGTGCAAAAGCGCGTGCGCGAAACCTATAAGGAAGGGTTTTACACCGAGATTGAATCCGACAGCCTGCCGCCAGGCTTGAATGAAGACGTGATCCGGGCCATTTCGGCGAAAAAAAACGAACCGGACTGGTTGCTGGAATGGCGCCTGGCTGCGTACCGGAAATGGCTAAAAATGGAACACCCCAACTGGGCCAAGCTGGATATTCCGCCCATCGACTTCCAGTCCATTTCCTATTTTTCCGCCCCCAAGTCCTCCAAGAATGCGCCCAAGAGCCTGGACGAGGTGGATCCCAAATTGCTGGAAACCTACGACAAACTGGGCGTGCCGCTGCATGAGCGCGAGCGCCTGGCGGGCGTGGCGGTGGACGTGGTTTTTGACTCAGTATCCGTGGCCACCACTTTCAAGGAACAACTGGAAAAAGTCGGTGTGATTTTCTGCTCGTTTTCCGAGGCCGTGTACAATCACCCGGATCTGGTGCGCGAATACCTGGGCAGTGTGGTGCCGGCAGCGGACAACTTTTATGCTACCCTGAATGCAGCAGTATTCAGTGATGGCTCCTTTGTCTACGTGCCCAAGGGCGTGTCCTGCCCCATGGAGCTGTCCACTTATTTCCGCATCAACGCGTTCAACACCGGCCAGTTTGAGCGCACTCTGATTATCGCCGAAGAAGGCGCGTCGGTGAGCTACCTGGAAGGCTGCACCGCGCCCATGCGGGACGAAAACCAGCTGCACGCAGCGGTGGTTGAACTGATCGCCAAGGATTACGCCAAAATCAAGTACTCCACGGTGCAGAACTGGTACCCGGGAGATGAAGAAGGCAAGGGCGGCATTTTTAACTTTGTCACCAAGCGCGGCGCCTGTAATGGCTTCCGGTCCAAGATATCCTGGACCCAGGTGGAAACCGGCTCGGCCATCACCTGGAAGTACCCATCCTGCATTTTGCGCGGGGATGAGTCCGTGGGCGAATTCTATTCGGTCGCCTTGACCAACAATCACCAGCAGGCCGACACCGGCACGAAAATGATTCACTTGGGCAAAAACACCAAGAGCACCATTGTTTCCAAGGGCATTTCGGCCGGCAAAAGCCAAAACACCTATCGCGGCCTGGTGCGCATGTCCCGGCGGGCCGAAGGCGCGCGCAACCACACCCAATGCGATTCGTTACTGATTGGCAAGTCCTGCGGCGCGCACACGTTTCCCTATATTGAGTCCACCAACCCCAGCGCCAGCATAGAACACGAAGCCACCACGTCGAAAATTTCCGAAGAACAGTTGTTTTACTGCCAACAACGGGGCATTTCCGAGGAAGACGCGGTGTCCATGATTGTGGATGGCTTCTGCAAGGAAGTTTTCCGCGAACTGCCCATGGAGTTTGCCGTAGAGGCCAAGGCATTACTGGATATTTCACTGGAAGGCGCCGTGGGTTGATGATCACAAGCATGTACTAGCCCTTTTTCTCCATTGACCCGTCAAACACCAATAACAGTCACGAGCTTGAGCTCGGACGAATCAGGAACAAGTGATGACAGAACACGACAGTAACACACAGGAAAACAACACAGACAATCCCCACAGCAAAGGCGTGACCGACCCGTTGCTGGCGGTCAGCAACCTGCACGCCAAGGTACAGGACAATGAAATCCTCAAGGGGCTGGACCTGGTGGTTCGACCCGGCGAGGTGCATGCCATCATGGGCCCCAACGGGGCCGGAAAAAGCACCTTGGGCAACGCCCTGGCGGGCCATCCGAAAGTGCAGATTACCGAAGGGGAGGTCATTTTCAATGGCAAGAACCTGCTTGAACTCAGCCCGGAAGAACGTGCCGGTGAAGGGCTATTTCTGGCCTTTCAGTATCCGGTGGAAATCCCCGGTGTCAATAACATGTATTTTTTGCGGGCCGCGTTGAATGCGCAACGCAAGTACCGGGGTGAACCAGAACTGGATGCGGCGGAATTTCTGCAACTGGTCAAGCGCAAGATGAAAGACCTGGACATGCCCGAGGACCTGTTGCGCCGGCCTGTTAACGAAGGGTTTTCCGGCGGCGAAAAAAAGCGCAACGAGATTTTCCAGATGAGCGTGCTGGAACCCAAGCTGGCGATACTGGATGAAACCGATTCGGGCCTCGACATTGACGCCCTCAAGGCCGTGGCCGAAGGCGTCAACAAAATGCGTGATGGCCAGCGTTCTTTCCTGGTGATCACCCACTACCAGCGTTTGCTGGACTACATTAAGCCGGACAAGGTGCACGTGCTGGCCGATGGCCGGATTGTCCGTTCCGGCGGGCCGGAACTGGCCAGGGAGCTGGAAGAAACCGGCTACGGCTGGCTGGAAGAGAAGCAAGACTCATGAGCGACAAACTGCAGACTTTCTGGTGGCAGCAAGCCCATCAGGCGGTGCGGGATTCCGCCGGTCGGGAGCCTGAATGGCTGACCGAATACCGCAGCGAGCAACTGGACCGCTTCGAGGCCACCGGATTGCCGGACAAGAAAGTTGAACTGTGGAAATACACCGATATCCACCGGCTCGAAGACCTGCTGGACAACCCCCTGGAAACGGACTGGGAACTGCAACTGGATGACGACGAACAGGCCCGCTGCGTAATCGTGGTGTCGGATTACGGCATCGAAGTGCACGGTTCCCTGCCTGCCGGTGTGCGTTTGAAGCCGGTGGCCGAAGCGCCCAAAAAACTCTGGAAACCGTTTGCCTACGTGGAGCCTGGAGAAGGCCGGGGCAGTCGGTCCGGGAGCCAGATTCAGGCCAGAGCCTATGCCCACGTCATGGTCAATCAGGCTGCCTTCAAAACCGGTTTCTGGCTGCAGGTGGCCGAGAACACGGACGTCAGGCACACCGTTCAGGTGGTTTACACTCAACATGAAGACACCTGTCTGCACGTCAACAACATCATTGAAATGGAACCCGGCAGCCGCCTGACACTGCGCCAGTGCGCCCAACCTGGCGCCATTATCAACGTGGTCAACCGCCAGTGGTGTGGCGAAAATGCCTGCCTCAATGTGGGCAATCGCCATCACCTGGCCGAACGCAGTGCGTTTTTAACTCACACCCACACCTGGCTGGCAGAAAATGCCGAACAGCACAGCCTTACATCCAATCACGCGGGCCACCTGTCACGGCATCAGCAGGATGTGCTGCCACTGGCGCCAGCCACCCGCCACAGCGCCGGTGTCATTCACCGTGCCGATAGCTCTTCGCATCTGTGTAGCATTTCGCAGTCGCTGCTGCACAAGCCGGCGGCCAAAACCCGGGTGGTGATGCGTGCCCTGGCCGACGAGCGCGCCGCTTCGGTGGTTAACTGCGCCGGCGTGGTCTACCCTGGCAGCGATGACTGCGTGGTGGAGCAGTCCCTGAAAAATCTGCTGCTGTCCGACAGCGCCCGGGTTTACAGCAAGCCGGCACTGGAAATTTACGCCGACGAAGTGGAAGCCGCTCACGGTTCCACCATTGGCGCCCTGGACGAACAGGCCATGTTCTATTTGCGCGCCCGGGGCATTCCTGCCGAGCAGGCCCGGGACATGCTCATCCAGTCCTTCCTGAGTGAAGCCATTGAACTGGATGATGCGCCCTGGCGTCATTCCTTCTCCGAGAGTCTTAAAGCATGTTAAGAGACCAATTTCCCGGCCTGAACGTGACAGTTCATGGCAAACCGCTGGTGTATCTGGACAACGCCGCCACCGCCTGCCGCCCACAGCGGGTGATGGATGCGGTGCAAGAATACTACACGCGCTTCAACGCCAATATTCACCGCGGTGTGCACACACTGAGTGAAATCGCCACCGAACGTTTTGAAGGCGCGCGCGAATCCATGGCTCGGCTGATCAACGCACCGTCATCCCGGCAGCTGGTGTTTACCCGAGGCAGCACCGAAAGTATCAACTTGGTGGCCAATACCTTTGCGCGTGAACGTCTGTCAGAGGGCGATGAAATACTGATTTCCTACATGGAGCACCATTCCAATATTGTGCCCTGGCAACTGCTGTGTCAGCAAACCGGCGCGGTACTCAAGGTGATTCCCATGAACGAACGCGGTGAACTGCGTCTGGAAACCCTGGACGAGCTGATCACCGAGCGCACCAAAATGCTGGCCGTGGTGCACGTATCTAATTCACTGGGCACCATCAATCCGGTCAAAGAGATTATCGCCACGGCCCACGCCCGCGGGGTGCCAGTGCTGGTGGACGGTGCTCAGGCCCTGCCGCACATGGCCGTGGATGTTCAGGATCTGGATTGTGATTTCTACACCATTTCCGGTCACAAGATGTATGGCCCCACGGGCATCGGTATCCTCTATGGCAAAATGGAACACCTGGAAACCATGCCACCCTGGCAGGGCGGTGGCGAGATGATCGCCAAGGTGACCTTTGAGCGCACCGTGTTTAATCACGTGCCGGCCAAATTTGAAGCTGGCACGCCCAACATCGCCGGTGGCATTGGCCTGGGCGCGGCGGCGGAATTTATCATGGACGTGGGCATGGATAAAATCCAGGCCCGCGATGCCGAACTGCTGGCCTATGCCACCAAAAAAATGCAGGCCATTGACGGCTTGCGCCTGATCGGCACCGCCGCGCACAAGACCGCGGTCAATTCCTTCATCATTGATGGCATACACCCGCATGACCTGGGTACGGTGCTGGACCATTATGGCATTGCCATTCGCACCGGACACCATTGCACCATGCCGGCTTTGCAGTTTTTCAAGGTGCCTGGTACGGCCCGCGCCTCCTTTGCCTTCTATAACACCCACGAAGAAATTGATTACTTTGTGGACAGCGTGCAAAAAGCCCGGGAGATGTTTGCATGAGCCAGCTGGGCGATCTGTACAAGCAGGTGGTGCTTGAACACAATCGCCACCCACGCCATTACGGCACGCCGGCGCATTACACCCACAAGGCCGAAGGCCTGAACGCCATTTGTGGCGATCAGGTGCTGGTTTTTCTCAACGTGGTGGATGACACCATCGCGTCAATCCATTTCGACGGCGAAAGCTGTGCCATTTCCACCGCTTCGGCCTCGCTGATGTGCGAATTTCTCACCGGCAAAAGCGTCAGCGAGGCACGCCGGCACTTCGAGCAGTTCTGCCAGCTAATGGACAAAAACGCGCCTGTGGATCACGTGCCCGAACTGGGCCAGGTCAATGCCATTGCCGGGGTCAAGAAATTTCCCACTCGCATCAAGTCGGCCACCTTGTGCTGGCACGCCATGAACGCGGCCCTGGATGGTAAGGAATTTGCCACCACCGAGAAATAACCGAGAAATAACCGAGAAATAACCGAGAAATAACCGAGAAATAGCCGAGAAATAGCCGGCTAAAAAAGGCAACGCCAGGTTTCGTACACCCCTTTCAATTCCCCTTTGACACTTTTTGCCACGCGTCAGGCTGCTTCGAGCCTGGAATCGCCTGTGCGGCCCGGATTGTCGGGGCTTGGAGACAGCCGCTCAGGTGTGCTATTGTGAAATGGCAAACAGGCAATGACAGAAAAACAGAAACACTGACAGGGGTGATGCGATGACGGCAATTAACGAAATTCTCAACAACAAGGGCCACAAGGTTTGGTCTGTCCGGCCCGATGATTCAGTCTATCATGCGCTGGAGCAGCTGGCCGAAAAAGGCATCGGCGCGCTGTGCGTGGTGGATGATGCCGGCCAGCTGGTGGGCTTTTTCTCCGAAAGGGATTACGCCCGCAAGGTGATACTCAAGGGCAAGGATTCGGTCAACACGCCGGTGGCGGACATCATGGCCACCGAGCTGGTGACGGTGACACCGGAAACCAGCGTGGACGAGTGCATGAACCTGATGACGGACCACAAAATCCGGCACCTGCCGGTGCTGGAAAACGGCCAGTTGGTGGGGCTGGTTTCCATTGGTGACCTGGTCAAGCACATCATTGCCCAGCAGGAACAAACCATCAGCCAGTTGGAACAGTACATTATCAGCTGACGTGAAAGCCCGTTACATGCGCTGGCTGTTCAATCTGTGGCCGCCTTATCTGTGTGCCGGTATCCGCGTGCTGCACATTGCCGATGACTGGCGGCACGTGCGCGTCAGCCTCACCCGTCGTTGGTATAACCGCAATTACATCGGTACCCATTATGGCGGCAGTTTGTTTTCCATGGCCGATCCGTTCTACATGCTGATGCTGATCCACAACCTGCCGCCGGATCGGCGGGTGGTGGACCAGGCCGGCAGCATTGAGTTTCTGGCCCTGGACAGGAAACGCGTGACAGCGGACTTTCACCTCACAGCGGCCCAGATTAATGAAATCACCCAGGCCTCTGAAAGCGGCAAGAAAGTCCTGCGGGATTTTACCGTTGACATCGTGAACACAGACGGCCAGCCCGTGGCCCGGGTCAAGAAAACCATTTATGTGCGCAAAAAACGCCCGAACAGCCACGAAAAACCAGTCATGAAAAGTCCACAACATTCATGAAATCCCTGCGCATAGCAGGAGGTGATTCCTGGGGGGGCAGTTATCAGTTCGCGCTGGATTGCTGCATGGCGCGCAAAGCCTGCAGCAAGCGGTCATAGTGTTTCATTAACAGCGGTGGGGTGTTGTAGTGCAGGGCTTCATAGGCCGACATCCCGCAACTGCGCGGGTAGTCGCGGCACTGTTGCAAGGCCCAGAAGCTGCCCGGGCCACAGTCTCTCAGGCCACTTTCGCAATCAACCACCGTCAACAGCGCGTTGGCCGTTTGCCTCAGTCCTTCCGGGTTCAGTTGCGAACGGTCGGCTGCTCGCAGCAGATCGGCGCCTTTCGGGGGCAGGTAGTCGGCCACCAGGTCCAGAAATGCGCCGGTTTCAATAAGGAAATTCCGCGCATCGGCGCGTTTTTGCGGCGAGCGGTCCATAAGGTGGGCCCTGGCCAGGGCTGCGGCTGCATCCAGCCCGTTTTCTTCCTGCATGGCTTGCAGGTCCAGCGCCAAGGTGCCCAGTCCGGTGTCTGCATCGATGGCAATATCGGCCAGGGTTTCGGCCAGCAAATCACTCACAAAAGGGGCCACCTGATCACACCTGGCCTGCATGGCGTGCAACAGGTCCTTTTCCCGTTTCCAGGTTTTCAGGTGATGCTGCTGGTGATACTTCAGGTGCTCGGCCACCACGTTTTTGATGCCTGAGCCGTCTTCGCTCAGGCAGCGTTGGCGGAATTCCATTTTTTGCGCTGGTGACAGCCGCGCGTACCAGGCCTCAGGCGTTGGGGCCGATGTCAGGGATTGTGTGCTGGCCTCCAGCAGCACATCCACCTGTTGTTCAATGGCTTGGGTGAAACCGGTTGCCCGGCCAGTCTGATGTTTATTGAACTGCCTGGATGATGGCTTGCTGTTTTCACCAGTTACTGTGGCGGCGGGAGGGTTCAGTGCTGGCGCCTCCGGTTTTTCATTACCTGCCGGGCGTTGCCAGAACCAGAGTGCTGTAACCACGATTGGCAAGGTCAGCAGAAGCAAGCGGGTCCTGTTTCTCATCGGCCTGATCCGTCATTGGTGGTGGCCGCCGCTGTGCCAGTGGTGGGCTCTTTTGTGGCGGATAAGTCGTTCAGCCAATCTTCGGCCGGCACGGGTTGGGCAAGCAGAAACTGAAGGTAGGTATCGATAATTTCCATGTCTGCCGGTGAATGCATCAAGGCAGTAATGTCATAATTGCTCAGGCCGCAAAACTCCGCTGCCGTCATGCAGTGGTTCAGGCTTAAAAGAGAGTCACCACCGCAGCTGTTAGTCCGTTGGCAGGCGCTCAGATTGATGGCTGTGGTCAGCAGTCGCCATCCCTTTTCCTGCTCGGGATGGAAAAAATCCAGTCCCAGCCGTTGGTTCAGTGGTCCCATCAATTGGTCCAGTCGGTACTTCTTCTGGTCTGCATCATCAATGGAAAACAAACTAAATCCGGTATAACGTAACTGGAAGTCCGGGCTGGTGAGGCTTTGCCAGAACAGGGCACGGGCGGCCTCGGGGTCTTCATCCAGCAATTTTAGCAGTCTTTGACGTAAGCGCAGGGCCAGTTCTTTGCCGGTTTTTCTGGCGAAAGCAAAGTCTTCATAGAGCCGCTTTTCCATGCCAGCCAGTTTCCGGCATTTGGCCATGATGCGTTCAGCAATTTTCTTTTCCCGTTCCGTGGTAACCAGAAGCTCTTCACCGAGGACTTTGTCCCTAAGAACGTAATTGGTTTCCCCGCCCGGTTCTTCGGGCCAGACAATCTTGAGGCAAGTCATTAGGTACTCGGTCTTTTCATCCAGTGATAAACCCGCGTAGAATTTCTCCGCGTCGAAGGGTGTTTTGAGCGGATCCTGACCCCGGTGTGTGAGGGTGGGTGGTTGTTGGAACGGCTGTTGTCCAGATTCAGGCGGCACCGCTTGGCCGGTGGTGACTGTGTTGTCAGTAGGCAAATGGAGCGCGTTTCCAGCGGCGTGCCGGGTGCCCGATGTCAGCCAAAGCACTCCAACTACCAGCCCTGCGGTGAGTATCAGCCAGAACAGGCTTTTCCT
>JALWKC010000248.1 GCA_026996795.1 Lysobacterales bacterium
CGCAATGTCCTGTCCAAGTCCATCGGCCAGGCCAAGGCCAGAGGCGAGGATATCCAGCCATTGCTGGCAGAAGTGGCACAACTGGGTGATGCCCTCAAGGAGGCGCAGGCGCAGTTGGAGCAGGTGCGGCAGCAGATACGCGAACGGATGCTCTACCTGCCCAATCTTCCGGATGATAGCGTACCGGTGGGGGCGGATGAGCACGACAACGTGGAATTGCGCCGCTGGGGACAGCCGCGTGAGTTTGATTTTGAGGTGCGCGATCACGTGGCGCTGGGAGCAGTAAACGGCTGGATGGATGCCGAATCCGCCGCCAAGCTGTCTGGTTCCCGCTTTACCGTGCTTTCCGGGCCGTTGGCGCGTTTGCATCGGGCCCTGGCCCAGTTCATGCTGGATACGCACACCGCTGAACACGGTTATGAGGAGTATTACGTGCCGTATCTGGTCAATGCCTCAGCCATGCTGGGCAGCGGCCAGTTACCGAAATTTGCCGAAGACGCTTTTGTCACAGAAGACGAACGCTACCTGATTCCCACCGCGGAAGTGCCATTGACAAACCTGGTGGCTGATGAAATCCTGCCCGCGGACGAATTGCCACTGCGCATGACTGCGCACACGCCCTGTTTTCGCCGCGAAGCGGGCAGTTACGGCCGGGACACCCGCGGCATGATCCGCCAGCACCAGTTTGAAAAAGTGGAAATGGTGCAGATTGCCCACCCGGAAAAATCCTGGCAGGCGCTGGATGAGATGACCGGCCATGCGGAGACCATTTTGCAAAAACTGAAACTGCCTTACCGGGTGATGCTGTTGTGCACCGGCGACATGGGATTCAGCGCCGCGCGCACCCACGACCTGGAAGTGTGGCTGCCGGGTCAGGACAGCTACCGGGAAATTTCCTCAGTCAGTAATTGCACCGACTTTCAGGCCCGCCGCATGAAAGCGCGTTTCCGGCCGCAGGCCGGAGAAAAACCCCAACTGGTGCACACGCTGAATGGCTCCGGACTGGCCGTGGGGCGGACACTGATTGCGGTCATGGAAAACTACCAGAATGCCGACGGTTCCATCACTGTGCCCGAGGTGCTGCGTCCTTACCTGGGTGGGGCGGAAACCCTGGGTTAATCCAAACACACGCGGCGCCCTTGGCAGGCCATATAGCATTGGGAAAACCAGTGGCAGAAGCTGCCAGCGGTTCAGGTATCCGTTTGCCGTGATTGACTTGCCGGGGTTATTTGGCTGTTTTATTCGGCGTTGCCTGCAACACA
Source organism: Lysobacterales bacterium (assembly GCA_026996795.1). GTDB lineage: Bacteria > Pseudomonadota > Gammaproteobacteria > Xanthomonadales > Marinicellaceae > S144-45. The sequence continues at coordinate 1,263 of JALWKC010000248.1, forward strand.
ATTTCAGCAGTGACCGGTACCGTATGGCTGATATTCAACAGCTTGGCCAGGCTGGCCAGCACCTTCACGCCCTTGTCCAGATCAAAATCCTCCGCGCGCACCAGCACTGGACGAATCACTGACACCAGTCGCTTGTCCCGGGGCAGTTCCGAAACCCAGATTTCGGCCGGGTATTCCTGTTCCTTGCCATGCATCATCAGGGTGAAAACCACTTTGTGTTTGCCCGTTTGCAGCGTCGTGGCAGGCAGTTCCGCTTCCAGTACGGCCTGCGGGTGCTGGTCTGTTTCAAACAGGTGTTTCTGCATGCGCTCATCCCGCACGGGAATGCCGCTGTCTATGCTGTCCAGACGAATCTCTAGCTTGAAATGTTGGCCATCATAGTGGCCAGACAGGTCGGTTAACCGCATGACCTCTGCCACGTGCAGTTTTTTCGTCGTAACCAGATAGATCGTGCTTTCAGAAGGGATGACGCGCCAGTTTTTGGCCTCGGGCTGTTGTTTGCAAGCCGTTAGTGCCAGCATCAGGGCGGTCACGGCAATGAGATGTAAGTTTTTTGTTTTCATGGCGGTGAATCTCCTTGGTTTAGGGAGTTAACGGCGCTGATTTCAGCCGTTGTGTCAGCGTGTTGTTTCACGTTGGTCTGCTTTTCTTTATTATCTTCGCTTTTCAGTGCTGGACTATCTCCTGAGCCTGGCCGCTGGGGAGCCTGCAAAGGCGTGATCAGGACCAGTACGCCGAAATCCGGGTGATCGAAATACTGCAGCACCTTGCTGTGGACGCGCCTTTTTTCCTGCAGCGTCGAAACGCCCAAGGTGCCATTGGGGCTGGTGCTCACTTTTTGCAACCGGGCATCAATGTGCAGGTAGCGGCCTTTGGAAAAAGCCAATTTACCCACCAGACCCGGCGCTATCATCATTTGCGCCTCTAAAGCCCGGGTTTCTTCGTTTGTGGCGGTGGAGTTCCCGCCAGGCAAGGCTTCGCCTTCTTCCGGCGCCTGGGACACCGGAGGTGATGTGGTGGAAAGGTTGAGGTAAACGGGCTGTTGGAAATCACTGGGCTGCAA
>JALWKC010000249.1 GCA_026996795.1 Lysobacterales bacterium
CCAGCAAAAAAGGCTATCGGGAATACCGTTATTCCTTTGACATGCTGGGCGAAGCGGCGTTGACACAAGCCGATGCCGACCGCTATTTTGCGGCCTATCAGAAAGCCATTGATGCCATTGCCACGGCCAACACACGCCGCAGCATGGAAGACGCCGCCAGCATCTCCATCAAGCTCTCTGCCCTGCATCCGCGCTACGAATCCACCCAGGCCGACCGCGTGATTGCGGAACTGACTCCGCGTGTGCTGCAACTGGCCCAACAGGCAAAAGCCAAAAACGTGGCCATTACCATTGATGCCGAAGAAGCCGACCGGCTGGAAATCTCCTTACTGGTGTTCCAGAAAGTGTATGAACAGATGAGCGATTACCACGGCTTCGGCCTGGTGGTTCAGGCCTATCAGAAACGGGGCTTGCACGTGATTGACTGGCTGGCGGAACTGGCCAGAACCCGCCGCCGCAAGATTCCCGTGCGGCTGGTCAAGGGCGCCTACTGGGACACGGAAATCAAACGCTCGCAGGAACAAGGCCTGGACGACTACCCGGTTTTCACCCGCAAGGTCAATACCGACGTGTCCTACCTGGCCTGTGCCAGCACATTGCTGCAACAACGCGACCTGTTCTATCCACAATTTGCCACCCACAACGCCAACACCATCGCTGCGGTCAAGGTCATGGCCGGCGATCAGGGCGGGTTCGAATTCCAGCGCCTGCACGGCATGGGGCAGGCCCTGCACAAGGAGGTGATCAGCCCGGAAGGACTCAACACGCCATCGCGCATCTATGCGCCGGTGGGCAGTCACGAAGACCTGTTGCCCTACTTGGTGCGTCGCCTGCTGGAAAACGGCGCCAACACCAGTTTTGTCAATCGCCTCACGGACCTGGAATTAAGCCTGGATGATATCACCCGAGACCCCATTGCCGTCGCCCGCAGCCACACCAACCACCGCCACCCGAAAATCCCGCTGCCGGCTGACATTTTTGGCCCTAATCGCAAAAACTCACGTGGTGTCAATCTGGGTTCGCTGGCCGAAATCGAACAACTGGACGCCGAAATCCACCAACACGACAACGGCCGTTTTGAAGCCAGGCCGTTGGTGCCCGGTGCCGACATCAGCCATTTGACACCCCGGGACATCACCTGTCCGGCAGATCGGGCCACCGTGGTTGGCCAATGCCTTGACGGCGATGCGGCCGTGGTGGAAAAAGCCTTGCAGAATGCCGTGCAGGCCTTTCCCGACTGGCGCGACACCCCCGTGCAACAACGCGCGCAGGCCTTGCGAAAAATGGCCGACCTGCTGGAAGAAAATCGCGGCAAGCTGATGTACCTGGCGCAACAAGAAGCCGGTAAAAACGTGGCCGATTGCATTGCCGAAGTCCGCGAAGCAGTGGATTTCTGCCGTTATTACGCACAACAGGCCGAAGAACACCTGGCGACCGGTCAGAAAATGCCTGGCCCCACCGGCGAAAGCAATTACCTCTACAACCAGGGCCGCGGCGTGTTTGTCTGCATCAGCCCGTGGAACTTTCCGCTGGCCATTTATACCGGCCAGATTGCCGCTGCGCTGGTGGCTGGCAACACCGTTATCGCCAAACCAGCCGAACAAACGCCGCTCATTGCCCATGAAACCGCCAAACTGTTTCACGCCGCCGGCGTGCCCGAAAGCGTTTTGCAGGTAATTCCCGGCGACGGCGCCCAGGTGGGCGCGCCACTCACGGCCAGCCCCGATATTGCCGGCGTGGCTTTTACCGGTTCCACGGAAACCGCGCAGATCATCAACAAAACCCTGGCCGCGCGCACCGGTCCCATCGCGCAGTTCATTGCCGAAACCGGGGGGCAAAACTGTTTTATCGCCGATTCCTCGGCCTTGCCGGAACAGCTGGTCAAGGACATCATCGCTTCCGCCTTTACTTCGGCCGGCCAGCGGTGCTCGGCGGCCCGCGTGCTGTATATTCAGGACGACATCGCCGACAAGGTGCTGACCATGCTGGCAGGCGCCATGGCTGAACTGCGCAACGACCACCCAAAATACGTGTCCACCGACGTGGGCCCGTTGATTGATAAAGACGCCAGGGCAACACTGGAAAACCACGCCGCACGCATGCAACGCGAGGCTAAAATAGTGCAAAAACTGGAAAATCCGCCATTAAACGGCACCTTCTTCCCGCCGCATGTGGCGGAAATCCCGTCTGTCTCCGTACTGGAGCGGGAAGTGTTCGGCCCGTTTCTGCACGTGGTTCGCTTTAAAGCCAACGAACTGGATAAGGTCATCGACGACATCAATGCCACCGGCTATGGCCTTACCTTTGGCATTCACAGCC
>JALWKC010000250.1 GCA_026996795.1 Lysobacterales bacterium
CAGTGATCACATCGCAGGTGGTGGCGGTGCCGAAATCCACCACCATGCGGTGCTGGTCGGGAAACAGCTCGGCCGCGGCAATGGCATTGGCAATGCGATCCGCGCCCACCTCCTGGGGATTTTTGTAGCGGATTTTCAAACCCGTTTTGACGCCAGCCTGCAACACAAAGGGCGCCTTGCCAAAATACTTGATGCAGGCCGCGCGCAGGGAGTAGAGGCCAGCTGGCACCACCGTGCAAATGGCTATGTCAGCGATGGCCGCCGGGTCAATACCGTTTTCGCGTAGCACGGTGCGCAGAAACACGCCCAGCTGATCTGAACTGTCTTCAACCGATGAGTTTTTGCGGAACTGGCATATCCGTTTTTCACCGTCAAAAACACCGGCGTGAATCTGGCTGTTGCCCACATCCAGGCATAAAATCATGGCATTGTCCTCATGGGGTGGTGGGTTTGTCCGCAGGCCGCATTTGCTGGTGATTTACTGGTATTTTCGCCGCACGCAGGCCAGGCCAGTCGCTGCAGGGTTTCCGCCAGTGAGTGCGGGTTGGCGCAGCGGGCCAACTGGCCGCTGGCGTCAAAAACAGCAAATTCATGCTGGCCAGCGGCCATTTGTAATTGATCGTTATGCACCACCCAGTCTGCCCCACTGCGGCGCAGCAGTTTCCGTACCGCCTGTTTTTGCTGGGCCGGATCGTCGCTTGCTGTGAGCTTGAAGGCCACCAGACGCGTGTGTGGCGAGCAGGACCAGGACTTGATGGCATCTACCAGTTTGGGATTGCGCTGCAGTTCAAGGGTCATGCGCTCAGCCTGGCTGCTGAGCTTGTGGCCAGCGGCCGGTTGCCCATCTAGCAACACCTTGTGCAATGAATAGTCGGACACAGCCGCCGCATGCAGGACCAAATCATAAGCCTGAGTGGAAAGCGTGGTTTCAAGCCGCTGGTGTAAATCGGCAAAATCGGTAAATGGCATGGTCTGTACCGGCCAGCGCGGTTGCCGGGCGTTTTCTCCATACAGCCAGGTCACCTGATGGCCGGCGGCAGAGAAGGCATCGGCCAGGGCCGCGCCGGTGCGACCGGTACTGCGGTTGCTCAACACGCGCACCGCGTCGATGGCCTCATTGGTACCACCGGCGGTAATCAATACCCGTTTACTGGCGTTTTGCAGGTAGCGCTGCTGCACAAAGTGCAGGATTTCGGCAATTTCCGGCAAGCGGCCTTCCCCGGTTTCGCCGCAGGCCAGTGCGCCACTGGCCGGTGGCATGATGGTGACGCCGCGCTGTTTCAGTCCCTCCACGGCGGCCTGCACCGCTGGCTGGCGCCACATATGGGTGTTCATGGCCGGAACCATTAGCACCGACTTGTGGGCTTCAGCCGCCAGCAGGGCGGTGCCCACCAGGTCATCGGCGCGGCCGTGAAAAGCCCCGGTGAGGCGATTGGCCGTGGCCGGGCACAGAACAATCAGGTCGGCCCAGCGCACCCAGTCAATGTGGGCCATGGCATGGCCCGGAGCAAAGGTGTCGCTCAGTACGGGTTCGCCACTGAGTCCTTCCAGCGTGATGCGGCCCACAAACTGCAACGCTGCTTCAGTGGCCATGACGCGCACGCGGTGGCCGGCCTTGCGCCAGGCGGAAATCAGCTCACTGGCCTTGGCCGCGGCAATGGAGCCGGACATCAGTAACAGGATGCGTTTTGCATCGGCGCCTTTCATGCCGCACCCCCGGCCTGTGGGGTTGGCAAGGGCACGTTGTCAATCAATCGCACCGGCCCCAGGTGCACGGCGGCCAGGCGGCGATCGCCCAGGTCCTGCACGTAATCCACCGCGTCGAAAGCCGCTTCCAGTTGCCTGCGTGCCGCCTGCGCGTCGGGCGCCTGCGTCAGAGTGCGATACAGGCGGGCGGCTTGTTGGCGTTGTTCGGGGCTTAGGCGGCTGTTGCGGGAACTCATGGCCAGCCCGTCGGCTTCGCGCACAATGGGGCAGCCGATGACGTCAATGGGCAGAAAAAAGGCGCGAACCAAGCCACGAATCAGCGCCAACTGTTGATAATCCTTTTCGCCAAAATAGGCCGCATGCGGCTGCACCAGATTGAAAAGCTTCAGCACCACGGTGAGCACGCCGTCAAAATGCCCGGGGCGATGGGCGCCACATAATTGCTGGCTGAGGCGCTTTTCGGTGACCTGATAGGCGTATTCGTCCGGGTACAACTGCGCACTGTCGGGCAGCAATACCGCATCCACGCCCTCTTGCCGCAGCAGGGCCAGATCGGTTTCCGTGTCGCGCGGGTAGTTTTCCAGGTCGGCCGGTTGGTCAAACTGGGTCGGGTTTACAAACAGGCTGACGACCACGTAATCGTTTTCGGTCCGCGCCTTTTGCACCAGTGACAAGTGGCCGGCGTGCAGCGCGCCCATGGTGGGCACAAAGCCAACGCGCCATTCGGGGTTTAAGTGCTGGCGGTGCGTGCGCCAGCGGGAAAGGTCGGTAAAGGTTTTCATGCGTAACTCTCCTCGGAGGAGGGGAATTCGCCGGCCTGGACATCGCGCACAAAGTGTTCCACCGCCTTATTCAGCATGGCGGCACCGTTGGCGTAGTGTCGCACGAAGCGGGGCGTGAACTGCGTATTGAACCCCAGCATGTCGTGCAGCACCAGCACCTGGCCGCGCGTGTGCGGCCCGGCGCCGATGCCGATGGTGGGAATGCCGACGGCTTCGGTGATGGCCTGGCCCAGGGATGATGGCACGCATTCAATCACCAGCGAAAAACAGCCGGCCTCCTGCAACCGTTTCGCCTCATCAATCAGGGCTTGCGCGGCTTCGGCATTTTTCCCCTGCACCGTGTAGCCACCCAGGGCATTCACGGCCTGCGGCGTCAGGCCAATGTGACCCATCACCGGAACGCCCGATTCACTCAGGTGTGTAATCAGCGCCTCGTTGCCGTTAACGCCTTCCAGCTTGACCGCGTGGGCGCCCGCCTGCATCAGGCATTGCACCGCTTCCACTGCGACATTCAGGCCCTTGCGATAGGACAAAAAGGGCAAATCGGCAACGATGAATTTGTCCGGCGCACCGCGCGCCACGGCCTGCGTGTGCAGGGCCATTAACTCCACATCGGCCGGCAAGGTGCTGGCCTCGCCATGCATGACCATGGCCAGCGAATCGCCCACCAGCAGCATGTCCACCGGCGTGTTATTCAGCAGCTGGGCCGACCAGTAGTCGTAACAGGTGAGCATGGTCAGCGGCCGGGTTTTCTGGCGAAGGGCGTTAATGTTCATGGGCGGCATGTCCGGGTGTGTTAGCGGAAATAGGGGATTCTGCTGATTTAGCGGTAGTCTGAGCCTGCTGACGTTGATGAAAAAAGCGCTCAAAGGCTGCGTACAGTTCCGCCAGTGCCGGGTCGCTGGTCCGCAGTTGTTGCCGGTGGCTGGCGCAAGTGGCTGTGTCACCGCGCACCAGCGGGCCAGTGAGGGCGGTGCCGGGGTGGCGGATAAAGTTCTCGCTGATCTGGCGCAGGTACATGGCCACCGCGTCACTGGGCACGCCGAGTTGGCTAAAGCCCGTGTTACAGCCTTGCCAAAGCAGTTGCGGAAAATTGCCCGCCATCACGCACAGGGCGTGATACAGCGGCCGCTGATCTGGCGCCAAGGCAAATACCGGATTGCGCAGGGCCGGGAAAAGGGTTCTGAATCGGGCCGGATCGTCACAGGCAAAGGCGATGCGTGGGTAAAAATCCGCATCATAAAGCGCATCGGCAAAGGTCATCAAGGGGTGCGCGCACAGGGCCTGCGGGGTGTCTACACTGGCGGCGAAATGCACCCAGGACAGCAGTTTGCCGTGTGCGTTAGTGCCTGTGGCGCGCTGGTGCAGAAACGGCACAATGGCCGCATCGCTTATCGCCACCAAAGCAACGGAAGTGTGGCTCAGTGTGCGTTCCAGTCGGTCGGTGGGGTGAGTGATTTCAGTGAAGGTGTTGGCCTGTGGTGTGCCACAACGTGACCAGGCAGTGAAGGGCAGGTCCAGACTGGAAAAATAATAACGCAGGTGCCGCGCAAGGCGGCCATTGCCCAGGATGGCATAACGTGGCGAAATCGCCGAGGTATCGGCCATTCCGATATTGGGTACTTGTCGCATGGATCAAGTCCGTTGTCTGTGTGCCGCGCTTGGCCCGGGCGGAAACGGGGATTCACAGTTGGCTCACTGCCTTGTCAGGTCAGTGGCGGTACTGAGGATTTTACCACGCCGAAGCGGGTGGCATAAACCCACAGCCGAATGCCAGTTGATTCATGCAGAAAGTAATGAATAGGGCGAATTATCAGCCACCCATGCATAAGCCCCGGATTACAGTGGTGCCCCAACTGCCGGGTGGCTGCCCGGCCAGTCCGTCAGAGCCTTCAGGGCCAGGCAAGACATGATCAGGCTCCATGTTTTTAGTTGAAAAAACCAGCTTGAACGGTTTTGAGTCAGCCAATTGCTGATTTACAAAATGACAAACCAGAAAGTGCCGCATTGGCTCTTGAAAAACCGGGTTTTGTCCCCATTTGCAGACAGCAACGCAACATAATCCATTATCCCAAAAAACGTCTGGAGGATACCCATGAAGTTCAAAAAGAGTTTTATCACTATGATTGCAGCACTCAGCCTGCTGACTGGTCTGGCCATGGCCGGCAATGACGACAAACCCACCCAGGCTCAACAAAAAGCCACTGCCGCTGTGCAATCTGGCGTGCAGGACAAGGTGCAGAACCTGGCAAAAGAAAAGCGCGACACCTTGATCCAGGAAGCGGTCGATGCGCTGGCAAAAACCGCCCAAGCACTGGCGGCACTGGACAAGGGGGACGCCGAGACTGCCCTGAAGTTGTTGGCCGAAGCCACCGGCAAACTGGAGGTGGTCATCGCCGCTCACCCGGACTTGGCCGTGGCGCCGGTGGCGGTAGAAATTGCAACCTACGACGTGTATGCAGACCTGCCCAGCATTTTCGAAGCCCGCCGGGTGGCCACGCATTACCTGGTGGATGGCCGGGTTCAGAACGCACGGGAAATCATCGAGCCACTGCGCAGTGAAATGATCATTCGTGTCACCGGCATCCCACTGGCCACCTACCCCGAAGCCATCAAAGCCGTGGTGCCTTTGATCAAGGACGGCAAGGTTGAAGAGGCCAAGATTGCCCTGCAAACCGCCTTGAGCACTTTGGTGGTGGAAAAAACCGTGATTCCGCTGCCCATTCTGCGTGCCCAGTTGCTCATCGAGCAAGCGGCCGAGTTGGCAGCCAGCAAACGTTCCAAGGCGGATCAACAACAATTGCAAGTGCTGATTGATGCAGCGATTTATCAGCTGGCGCTGGCCGAAGCCCTGGGTTATGGCAATCCGGCCACTTACCTGGTGTTTGCCGCTGAAATCGCCAAAATCGAAGCGATGTTGGCTGACCGCAAAGCCCATAAAGGCGTTTTCGACAAACTGCAAAGCGACATGAAAGACTTTGGTACCACCCACAGCAGCACCGCTCAACCCGCCAAGAAATAACGTCGGATTGACAACAGATTGACGGCTTGTCGTCAAACCTTCCTGAAAGCCCGGACTGGTTCCGGGCTTTTTTGTGTCTCAATGCTCGCTCCTTGGTATTCCAGCTGTCAGCTCATTGTTTTGTAAGTATCAGTACTCACTTCTTGAGTATTGTTACTCACCAAAATAAGTACTCATCACCCTGTTATTCCAACACCCGAAGGCGCAAGATGTCATTGTCAGATCGGGAATGAACACTTGGTTAACTGGTCGCATGCCTGATCATGGCATTGTGCCACTATAGTAATTGGCCGGAAGCCGGTTGCAGGTTTTCTAACGAAATGGAGGGGATGAAAATGAAAAAAGCAATTCCGGACATTACGCCGGTTTTGGTCGCAGGCCTGTGCCTGTGCGCCACGGCGTCTGCCAATAAACCGGGTGCCAGCGGACAGGTGGGCAGCAAAGCCACCACGGTATTGAGCAACCCGGCCATTTCGCGCTGGGTCATTGCCGGCGGCGGTGGGCTGGCCAGCAATGGCGGCTATGAGCTGCGCGGGGCCATTGGCCAGCCGGTGGCCGGCACCTCAAGCGGGGGCATTTACAGCCTGAAAAGCGGCTACCACAGCGAAGACGATCTGATTTTCAGGCACGATCTGGACCAATAATTCAGGGGGAATGGACATGAACAATAAAGACAACAGAGTAACAACTTTAAACACACAAAAAGCAAATAAACACACAGTGCTCGCCGCAGCAATTTCCGCGCTGCTGATGGCCGGCTCCGTGGCGGCCATGGCCGCGATGGACATCACCGCCAAAGAGGCCGAGCAGATTAATGCCGAACTGGCGCCGGTGGCCAATCCCGAAGCCAATGCCGAAAAGGTCGGCAGCGTGCCGGAAGACCCGGCCGCGGCAGTGGGCACCCGTTTTACCTACCAGGGCACCTTGCGCCTGAGTGGCGATCGGGCCCAGGGGCCGTACGATTTCCGTTTCAAGTTATTTAGCCAAAGTGCTGGGGGCAGTCAGCTCGGCTCAACGCAAACCAAGAATGATTTGCCGGTCACCGACGGGCTGTTTGCCACCGAGCTGGATTTTGGCCAAACACCCATTGATGGTGACGATATTTTCCTGCAAATCGAAGTGCGTGATGGCGCCTCCACCGGTGCCTACACCATACTTAGCCCACGCCAGCGCATTAACGCCACGCCCTATGCGGTGCGGGCCCTGACCGGTGGCGATGGTGGCGGCTCGTCACCCTGGAGCGTTTTGGGTTCTGCGGTCTATTACGATGGGGGCAATGTCGGAATCGGCCTAACAAATCCCTCATCCAGACTTCACGTAAAATCCACGGGACTTATTCCGATGAGTGTGGATGGAGGTGACAGGGCGTACATGGCCTTTTATGAACAGGGTATATACCGCGGCTACCTGGGTTCGTACCAAACCGGTACCGGCACCACGGACGCCGATTTTGAAATCGGTACCGGCGGTATTAGCTCAACGGGAAAAATGCACATTGTCACCCAAGCTACGCCACGCATTACCGTCCTGAAAGATGGCGAGGTGGGTATTGGCACTACAAACCCTTTGGCATTCACTCATATTGAGGCCCCATCAGGGGAAGACCCACTGCGTGTGCGCACCGCTGGAACAACCCGCTTTAGGGTCTATGCAGACGGGCATATGCAGTTCTATGGCGATGTGAAGCAAAACCAACTGTTCGGTGGCACGCTAAAAGCCGCGGTGCATATAACTTCGTGTGGGGGCACAGCAGGCACCTCTCAAGCCATTGCGCGTCAATACAACGGGGTGAACAGTAGTGTCATTACGGCCACCAATAATGGCTCTGGCAGGTGTATTATTGATTTTCCTTTTGACATCAATAACCGGTTTTGGTCTGTGAGTGCCACAAATGGGCCGACCGGAACAAATCGGGCGGCCATGTGTGATGTGGGGGCCACAAATGACACGCTTTCCTGCAACCGGTTTGTTGCTAGTACCGGTGCCGAGTTAACCGGCGGACTAATAGTACTTGTGTATTAAAGTCCGAAACATACAGCCCCTGACCGGGCTTACTAAAACGCCACCCACTGCGGTGGCGTTTTTTTTTGCCTGCCTTCCTAGCATTTTTTAGCATTTTTTAATAGATATCCAACAGAAACACAGAAACTTTGATCGGGGCGCTTTCTGGGTACGGGCCATGGCAAACGCCCTGTAGCCAACCATTTAATACTTAATACCAAAGCGACTTTTCAGGCTTTCCAGCCTCTGAGTGGTGGGTAAAACCGCCTCACTTTCGGCCTGGTTTTCTTCCCGTTTCGGGTGTCATGGCAAATTTTTATTTAAAAATCTTGGCAGGTTTCCCCGCAAAATCTCGATATAGGTTAATGAAGGCGCAACAAACTCGCTTTGGCGGGTGTTGTCTTCATGGATGAAGTGCCTGAGGCGATCGAAGGCCGACGGAATGGCTGACGATCTAATCATTTGTACAAAGGAGAAGCAACATGAAACATAAACCATGGGGGGTAGTGGCTGTGGCCACTGGCCTGTGCCTGTGTGTCACGGTATCTGCCGATAAAACGGGTGCCAGCGGACAGATGGGCAGCAAAGCCACCACGGCATTGAGCAATCCGGCCATTTCGCGCTGGGTCATTGCCAGCGGTGGCGGCTTGGCCAGTAATGGTGGCTATGAACTGCGCGGGGCCATTGGCCAGCCGGTGGCCGGCACCTCAAGCGGGGGCATTTACAGCCTTAAAAGCGGCTACCACAGCGAAGACGATCTGATTTTCAGGCACGATCTGGACCAATAATTCAGGGGGAATGGACATGAACAATAAAGACAACAGAGTAACAACTTTAAACACACAAAAAGCAAATAAACACACAGTGCTCGCCGCAGCAATTTCCGCGCTGCTGATGGCCGGCTCCGTGGGGGTGGCTGGTGCCGCCCAGGACATCACCGCCAAAGAAGCCGAGCAGATTAATGCCGAACTGGCGCCGGTGGCCAATCCCGAAGCCAATGCCGAAAAAGTCGGCAGCGTGCCGGAAGACCCGGCCGCGGCAGTGGGCACCCGTTTTACCTACCAGGGCACCTTGCGCCTGAGTGGCGATCGGGCCCAGGGGCCGTACGATTTCCGTTTCAAGTTATTTAGCCAAAGTGCTGGGGGCAGTCAGCTCGGCTCAACGCAAACCAAGAATGATTTGCCGGTCACCGACGGGCTGTTTGCCACCGAGCTGGATTTTGGCCAAACACCCATTGATGGTGACGATATTTTCCTGCAAATCGAAGTGCGTGATGGCGCCTCCACCGGTGCCTACACCATACTTAGCCCACGCCAGCGCATTAACGCCACGCCCTATGCGGTGCGGGCCCTGACCGGTGGCGATGGTGGCGTCTCGTCGCCCTGGACAGTCTCCGGCACCACTATTTCTTATGATGGAGGAAGGGTGGTCATGGGCGCCGGTCCATCTAATTCCTTTGTCAACATTAACGCACCGAACTCAGAAAATGATCTGTTTCGGGTTCGTTCGGATTTTTCAACGAAAATGAAAGTGACCAAAGCCGGCGGCGTGAGCATTGGCTTTGGATCTGATTCCGCTGTGCCACCGGATGATGGATTAGAGGTCTTTGGGGCAACCACCCTGCACGCCAATCTGAATGTGCTGGATAACGGGAAAGTTGGCATTGGCACAACAACTCCCCAAGCGACTACCAATATTGTTGCATCAGCGGGAGAAGATCCGCTGCGCGTACAAACCGGTGGAGATCTGGTCAGCCGTTTGTGGGTCAAATCCGATGGTACCACCTTGTTTAAGGGGAATGTCAAACAGGAGCAGCAATATGGCGGTACCTTAAAAGCTGCGGTGTATATGACGATCTGTGGTGGAACGGGAACCGGCTCCCAAACCATTACACGCCAATATAATGGGGTCAACAGCCTTGCAATCACGGCCACCATAGGTGGCATTGGGACATGCGTTATCAACTTTCCTTTTAGCATCAATGACCGGTTTTGGACCGTTAGCGCTATAAACGGGGCTGGATCAACAGAACGGGGCGCCATGTGTGATGATAGTGCCGCTGATAAGCTTACTTGTGCCCGGTGGGATACAGGAACTGGCAACCCAATAAGCGGTGCTATCATGTTGCTGGTATACTAAGCCCCGAAACATAAAGTCCCTTACCGGGCTTGCCCAAACGCCACCCACTGCGGTGGCGTTTTTTGTGCCTGGCGCAGGTGCGCATGAACCGGCGGCTAGGTGTGTTTTTCGTTTCTCTTTTTTCCATTCGGCCTGATTGTCAGTCCTTCTCCATGGACATTCTTGACGCCACCCCTTGCTTTCGCGTTATTTCAGTTTCTTTTTTTCTCCGCGCTGGCCTGCCCGGTGCTGATGTGTGCTGTGGATGAGTGTTGTGGTCAAGTCAAACCGGACACTGTGCTAAGCACTTTGCTCAAATTCGATGGGCGTCAAATCGCCCAACGTGGTATGCAGACGGTCTGAGTTATAGTACGCAATGTACGCCCTCACATCATC
>JALWKC010000251.1 GCA_026996795.1 Lysobacterales bacterium
AACCCTTTTCGGCATTTTTATTATTAACCTGGCAGCAATATAGGCGATGCCAGGTAAATACCTCTGACAGGTGACCACACGAAAATGATCACACAAACCTGCACAGAAGCCACCACCGGCAACAACACCCCGGTGGCCGGAGCCAACATCGGGCAACTGGCCGGTTGGGAGGCCCGGTTTAAGGCCTGGATAGCCGATTTACCGGTGGCTGATGCCGCTCACGATCTGGCCCACGTGCAACGCGTGGTGGTCAACGCCCGGCGTTTTGCCCAAGCCGAAGGCGCCGATCTGGCGGTGGTTATTCCAGCGGCCTGGTTGCACGACTGCGTGGCGGTGTGCAAAGGCTCGGATCAACGCAGCCTGGCCTCGCGACTGTCGGCAGACAAGGCCATTGAACTGTTGCGGGACTGGGGTTATCCCGAGCGTTACTTTGACGCCATCCGGCACGCCATCGAGGCCCATTCCTGGTCAGCGGGCATCGCTCCCCGAACCCTGGAAGCCAAGGTGGTGCAGGACGCCGACCGCATCGACAGCATAGGTGCCATCGGTGTGGCCCGGGCCATTCTGGTCGGCGGCACCCTGGGGCGCGAACTGTATCACCCGGATGACCCCTTGTGCGAACAGCGTGATGCGGATGACAAACGCTACACGCTGGATCATTTCTATTCCAAGCTGCTCATGCTCAAGGATGGTTTTCACACCGCTGCGGCCCGCGCCGAAGCGCAAAAAAGGCATGATTTCATGCAGCAATACCTGGACACACTCAAGGCGGAGGTGATGTGAGCCGGCAGCGGCTCATCGGCCTGGCGCTGGCGGTGAGTGTCGGCCTCTTGCCCCTGATTCCGGCGCTGGCCGACAGTAACGCCAGCGGAAAATCGACTGTGAAAAAACCGGCACACACACCGGCCAGTTCAATCGCAAAACAACGTGCCCTCTTTCAACGCCTGTATCAGGCTGCCTCCACAGGCAAACTGAAAGGACTCAGTGCTGAGGACAAAAAAAAACTGGCCAACTACCCCATTGCCCATTACCTGGATTTTGCGCTGATTACTGCCGGATTCGACCGTCATGGCGTGGCAGAAAATTCGCATCAGGTTCAGGCCTTTCTCACCGCCCATCCCCGCAGCCCGGCAGCAACACGGCTGCGGCACCGCTACTTGAGCTGGCTTGCTGCCCACAAACACTGGCGTGAATACCTGAAATTTTACCAGCCGGCCGGGGCCACCGTGAGCGAACAATGCCATGCCCTGTGGGCCGAAGTCAGCCAGTCAAGCAAATCGCCAGCGGCGCTGGATGACCGGATTGAAAAGCTGTGGCTGTCCGGCGCCTCCCGGCCCAAAGCCTGCGACTTGCTGTTTACCTGGTGGAAAAACCGCGGCGGCATCACCCCCGAGCGCGTGCAAAAACGGTTTAATCTGGCTTTTTCCAGGCGCAATGGCTCACTGGCCCGGTACCTGGCCGGTCAACTGGAAAACCCACCGCTGTGGATGAAACGAGCCCTGGCGTTGCTGGAAGACCCCACCCAGGCCTTGCAGGAATCCCTGCAGTGGCCAGTGACAGAAAAAAACCGCCAGCTGGTGTATCAAACCGCCCTGCATCAGGCAAAGAAAAAACCGGCCTGGTTGCGCCCCCTGTGGCCCAGGCTTCGCCGCTATTTCGGCTTTGAACCGGCGCAAAGGCGACGGATTGAATACCGCATCGCCTTGTTTGCGGCCACTGACTACGAACCGTTTTCCATCAAGGCCATGAAGGCCCTGCCCAAAGACTGGCAGGACGACCCCTTGCGTGCCTGGCGCGTGCGTTACTGGTTACAGCAGCAGCGCTGGCGCGAAGTAGCGCGGGAAATCGAGGCCATGCCAGCGTCCCAGCGCAACCGCGAACGTTGGCGCTACTGGTTGGCGCGGGCGTATGCCAAAACCGGCAAGGTGGCCAGCGCACGAAAGATTTTTCTGGACCTGGCCCAGCAGGCCAGCTACTACGGCTTTCTGTCTGCCGACCACCTGCGTATGCCTTATCAGATATGCCAGCAGGACAGCGCCATTCCGGCGGCGCCATGGCAGCCACCGGCGGCCATTGAGCGTGCCATCGAGTTGTATCACGTCGGCCTGGTGGATTTTGCCAAACGCGAATGGAATCAGGCCTACTACGGATTGAATCGCCGGGACAAACTGGCCTTGGCCAAACGGGTAAAAACCGAAGGCTGGCACAACAAGCTGATGGCCATCATGGGCGATACCGGCCACTGGAAAGATTACCGGCGGCGTTTTCCGCATGCTGAAACCGAACACATCCGGCACAAGGC
>JALWKC010000252.1 GCA_026996795.1 Lysobacterales bacterium
GGTTGTGCACGTCCAGAATCTGGCAACCATTATCGGTCACAAAGCCTTCGCGGTATTCCGGCATGCCGCCAAAACCCACCATTTTGCGGGCCACAAAGCTGCGTGCCAACGGCAGCACTTCCACCGGTAAGGGAAACCGGCCCAGCACATCCACCATTTTGCTTTCGTCCACAATGCAGATGAATTGCTGGCTCGCCCAGGCAATGATTTTTTCACGTGTCAGGGCGCCACCACCGCCCTTGATGAGCCGGTTATGCAGGTCGCATTCGTCAGCGCCATCAATATAAATATCCAGATCACCCACTTCCGATAACTCTTTCACAGTGAAACCGTGCTTTTCCAGCCGTTGGGTGGAAGCCTCGGAACTGGACACCACCGCCTCGATGCGGTCCTTCACCCGGGGCAACAAGTCAATGAGAAAATTCACCGTGGAACCGGTGCCAATGCCCACGCGCATGCGGGGCAGGTTGATGTATTCGAGGGCGGCCTCGGCCACTTTTTTCTTCAAGGCATCCTGGCTGGATGGATCAGTATTCTGGCTCATGCCTGCGGCTCCTGTTTTTCCAGTGAAAGAATAAAGTCCCATTGCTCGGGGGTGACCGGCATCACCGAGAGGCGATTACCCTTGCGCACCAGTGGCATGTCCATCAGCTCTGGCCGCGATTTCAGCTCAGTGAGCGGGATGATGCGATCCAGTTTTCGCGCGAACTTGATGTCCACCATGTCCCAACGCGGGTTTTCCGGTTTGCTTTTGGGGTCGTAATAGCTGTTTTCCGGGTCAAACTGGGTGTGGTCGGGATAGGCCTCACGAACCACTTCGGCAATGCCGACGATGCCAGGCACCTTGGTGTTGGAATGGTAGAAAAAGACCTTGTCGCCGACTTTCATCTGGCGCATGAAATTGCGTGCCTGGTAGTTGCGCACGCCATCCCAGTGCTCGTAGCCCTTGGCTTCTGTCGCCAGGTCGTCAATGCTGTATTCGTTGGGTTCGGACTTCATCAGCCAGTAGTTCATGCCTGCTCCGCTTCGTGTTTTTTTGTGTTTTGTACCGTAGATTTGAGTGATGGATTCGCTCGGGTGAGCTGACCTGCGACCGCGTTTTGTTACCGGTTACTATTTGACGTTATCCGCGTGTCCGGGTCAAGCCGGTCGCGGTGTTGGCGGAGATAACACCACTTCGCCGGCATCAGTCACCGCATGATGCAATGGCATGTCCCATACCTGCGTAGGCACCTCATCCACCTGTTGAAACGCATGACC
Source organism: Lysobacterales bacterium (assembly GCA_026996795.1). Taxonomy (GTDB): domain Bacteria; phylum Pseudomonadota; class Gammaproteobacteria; order Xanthomonadales; family Marinicellaceae; genus S144-45. Next base: position 1,261 of record JALWKC010000252.1, read on the forward strand.
AACACCAACACGCCATGCTTCTGGGTGACGGGCGAAAAAGCGGTCGTAAAAACCACCACCCATGCCCAGTCGAAAACCCCTAGCATCAAACGCCACCAGGGGCGTGATGACCACATCAATGCGATCATCCCAAGGGTGACCTGTGGTAGTAGGCTCCAGAATACCGTATGCCCCCTCGCGCAGTTCACAGGCATCGGCAACCGGGTAAAAATGCATAAGCCGCCCTGGCACGGATTCCACGCGCGGAAAAACCCAGATTTTGCCTGGCAAGCGCTCCATCAAGCCACACGGATCCACTTCGCCAGCGGTTGGGGCATAAAGCGCAATCACGCCAGCCTGCCGAATCTGTGGCGCCTCAAGCAACCTCTGCACCAATGCGTCACTGGCTTCGCGTCGTTGTTCTGCGCTTAGTTGTTGCCGCAGCGCACGCAGGTGCCGGCGAATGGCGGTTTTGTCCATCAGGGTGATAACAGGCAAGAGAGTGGCTTTGGGCAAACAGGGCCAGGAAGAGAACGCAAATCGAAAGTCAGCCTGGAACAGGCCGAAATAAAACAAGAGAAATAAATTGAGGTGTTAACCACATGCATCGGTGCGAATCGGTGACCTTGGAACCAGCGTTCCAGGGCGGACAACTCCCGGTTTCGCAGGCTTCCCGTTCGTGGACGGGCTTGCACACTGAAAACCGGTTCTGTCATCCATTAAGGTCGATATTAGGGCCAAGGTATATACGGATTCGCTGTCGATTGCCGCAGTTAACACCCGTGATTTGATTATACGCTCGCTGGCGTTAAATTCAAGTTATTAACCTGGGAATTGGACGGGGAGAAAGGCGCGCGGCAGCGCGGTGAGTAGTCTCAGGCCGACAGGTCAGAAGCATTTTCTTTTAGTGCCGCTTCCAGCGTTTGGCGCAAATCGTGGATTTGTTGCGACACCGATCCGGAGTAGATCTGATTGGAATTGCGGCATTGCATGAGGTCGTGGCTGATGTTCAACGCCGCCATGATGGCCACCTGCTCCGGTACCAGGGTGGAGTTGCCGGCCT
>JALWKC010000253.1:0-8597 GCA_026996795.1 Lysobacterales bacterium
CTGCCTCTTTCTTGAATTCCGGCGTAAACCGGCGTCGTTTTCTCTGTGTCATACCTCACCTCGATTGGTCGTATTACCATCTTAGCAAGGTGTCCGGGGGAATTAGACCACTTCAGGATGTTTCTGGATCATCTTTGAAATACTCCAGTACATCATTCATCGCGCCAATGGCTTTTCTTTGGTCTTCCTTGCTCATTTTTCCATGCTTGATTGCCTGCTCAACCTCAAAGGTTGCGCGTGCGTCCTCAGACATCAGGTCAGTGACATGGGAGCGCACATCTCTGGAGACATTTGGCAACACACTATGGGCCATGTATTCTCTCATACTCTCTGCAAAAGCAGGCATTGAGCTGCCTCCGTACATAAGCCCCATAAGAGAGTCATTCACAAGGATGTTTGTCAGCAAACTCTCAAGATCAGCGCGTTTGAGCGTGTGAAGGTTCTTTACCGCCTCTTTGGAAACCTCAATGGAAGTCGGGTCCAGCAGCCCCCACCTTATTGCTTCTGCTCTGGCGCTGGAACTCTTTATTTGGGGAACAACCAACTTTTGAAAGCTGGCTCGGGCAAGAGCCGAAGGGTGGCTTTTCATTAGCGGAGACAATGCCTCCATTGTCTCCTGACTTGCCGGGTCTGATTGGGCCAGCAGGGTGAAGGCTTTTATCTTTTCCTCGTTTCTCTCCTCGAACAATCGCTCAAGGTAGTCCATTGCTTGCTTTTGGGCTGTTTGCGCCTGTACTGGTTGATCTGATATTTCCACCGTGGCATCAGGCGGCAATGCCTGTGCCGCCATGGTTTGTGCCAAAGCTAAAGCCATTAACGCATACCCACCTTTGGTCTTGTTGCCATCCACTTTGCTCTCCTATTTGCTGTATATTTCCCAATAAGGCTCTATGACCCCAAGCACAGATTCCCGCATTTTCTGTCTGAAACCCGACAGGCTGCGAATGTAATCCAAATGCTCCTTGTTGCGCCTGAAGTCTCCAGTAGCCACAGTGTCGCCAGATATTATCTCGAACCTTGGGTCAATGCCTATGTCTGGATTTGCCGGATCACCCGTTGTCGTCACTTTCAAAATAACCTTGTAGGAGTCTTTATTCTCGCTGTTTATGCGCACACTGACATCATACTGAACCGATTCTGGTGTTATTTTTTCCAAGCGCACATGAGTTTCCTCAATGCTGTAATGAGTGTTCTTTTTCATGCCTCACATGATACGTGAAGCCCAATCGTGCGTCTATCCATGTTGCCAACTCGTATTTCCTAACAATGCCCCGTGCCGGTAGGGAATGCCACGCCACTATTGATCAACACTTTCCCCAGCCGTGTTCCATCTATCCATATCGGCCCCTCCCAGGCCCCGTTGCCCAGCTTTTTCAAGGGCTTGAAGCGAATGAGCCTTGACTGTGCCACCGCCTTGTTTCTGGCTTTTATTAGTTCTGGTATGTTGCCGGCGCAGTAAGACACGCCATACTCTCTGATTGTGGCGCGATCTGTTTGCAGCACGTCGGGGAATCTTGGATCAGGAGATATTTGTGAGTGGGTGTAGTAATAGACTGTCCCGGACGGCTTGTTTAGCCACGCAGGAACAAACATAATCAACAGCAGAGCAAAGGCGCCTATCCACATTATTCCGGTCAGCCCCAGTGATTCGGCCATATCACCCCAGGATATGAGCTTGGGCCACTTAAAACTGCCAGGCTTGTTTTTTTCTACAGGCTGGGAACCCTTCTCACCTTGTTTCTGGTTGCCCTCATCTTTTTGCGACTTGCCGACTACCTGCTGACTGGCCTGCTCTGCTTGACCCCTCTCTTCGCCTACCTCACCTTCTCCAAGGGTCGGCTCTATTCTCTCGTTGCGCTCATCCATCAGATCATATCCGGCATGTCTTCATCGAGGACTTGAATGCGTTGATCAACTTCCTCATCCTTGTTCTGGGCAATGATCTCGGCCAAACGCCCACCAACCTCTGGCTTTTGAGCCAGATCGGCAGCCACCAAATCCATTCCAAGGCGTTGTGATACCTGTTTTCTGGCCTCTGATACTGCTTTCTCGGTTTCTGCAATGGCGCATTCTGCCACCGCGTCCATTGTGGGCTTGACCACCTTGGTTCTGGCAGGCCGGATAGATGTCTTTTCGCTCATGTAGTTTTCAACATTGATGCCAACCAATTTAGCCGCCTCAAGCATCAGGTCTTCATTTAACCTCACCGACAAGGTGCTGACCTCTTCGGTGGTCTTCCAGCCATTATCCGGAGCGTTAGCCGCTTCCAGTGCTTTTCGCAATTTTGTGGTGTTCAGATTATTTTCGACCTTCACAGATGCCAGATCGGTTTTTCCGCTGGCCTTGCCCGCCAGTTTCAGCAGACGGGACTTTTCCTGCTTGGCTCGCTTTTCCATTTCGCTGGCAATCTTATATTGCACCCCCAGGGCGTCAATAAAGGTCTTTTTGGCAGGATCGGTTTCCGGCAGCCGCCCCACATACGGCTCGACACCGGCCATAACGTACTTGGCCATAAACTGCTGACCTGCCAATAATGCGGTTTCAACAACCAGGTCATTTGCTTTTTTCTCGTGAGCAGATATGCGAATCAGATCCGGGTTATCTTCCTTGATGCCGGTGCGAATCTGGTTAATCACGCTTTCACGGATAGCCGTTGCAGCTTGTGTATTGCCATCCTTGTCAAACCGGTCAATCATTTGCAATATGCCTGCCGCACCTTCAAATCCGAACTGAAAAACAATCATGTCCTGCACTTGATAGCCGTTCTGCGCCAGGTCGTACCCATACAGGTTTATCTGGTACAGGTAATCGTCCATGATCCCCTTGGTGCTGTTGTAAAGAAATTCTGATGTTTCCCTCTGGGTCCACATGGGGGACTTGTAATCAGTCAGAACATACTGGTCTGTGCCGACTATTTTGAAAACATCGTCAGGGGATGACTTGTACGGGTAAATGCGGTTTGAATCACGCAGTTTCTGCGTCACGTTCACTCTTTCCAGCTTGATACCCGGATGCTTTTTTTCATACCACAACATGAATGCTTCACGCGAAAACTCCTCGATGCGATTTCCGATGGTTCGTGGATCAATCGCGGATATATTCAGCTCTGGTAACTCCTTGAGCATCAAGCGATGGTAGGTGTCCACCATGCTGTTGAAGTTTCCCGCCTCGCCCTTGATTATTCCATCCACTATTGTGCCGGCTTCTGAGCCACCAAGAGACCCTATGCGCCCAGCATGGAATGCGGCTTCTTCCTTATCTTTGTGACTTGCCAGAACGCCCAGGTAAGCTCTGGCGTCGGCGTCGGAAATGTGTTCCCTCCAGGGGAGGTTGTTTACCTTGTCAACCCAGGACTCAATCACTGGGAATGGCTGCACTACCTTATAGTTTGAAATGATCTGATCTACTGTCAGACTCATACTGATTCTCCGGTTTATTACTCGCGGCCTAGATGCCGTCGATGCTGATTCTAGCATAATTTTTTGTCGGTGAAATACTGCTTCTCTATAATGGGATTAGTTAAGAAGGACCGTGGCTATGGCTGAGACTCAATACGAAACACGCATCAAAAAGGTTTGGCGAAACACCGGCGAATGGTTTGCCGGCGTGCTGGAAAACAACATGCCTTTTGCTGGCAACCATCCATTTGGCGAGGCCAATATGGAGGGTGTGCGCGTGCGGATTCGCGGCCCGGTCAAAACCGGGCAATACGGCGCTCAGTTGAAAATCCGCCATGTGGAAATGATCGACGATGATCCAATGGTCTTTTTCCTTTCGCGCATGGTGAAAGGAATTGGCGAAAAGAAGGCCAACCAGATGGTTGACAAGTATGGCGCTGACACTATTGCTGACTGGCTTAACAACTCTCCCAGAAGCCTTCTGAAGGTTCATGGTATCGGCCCCAAGACACTTAAAAAGATCGTGCGCTCCTGGGAGCAAAACAAGCACATGGAGACCATTGCCAAGGCGCTTGCCCCGCTTGGGTTGACTCGCACCATGATTGTGCGAATCTACAGGCACTTTCAGGATAAATTCAAGGGGCGGGACCTGGCCGATTCGCTTGTTAGTAACGTGTACATGCTGACCGAGGTTGCCGGGATCGGCTTCAAAAGCATTGACCAGAAGGCGTTGCGCGGGGGGTTGACAACCCCTGATAGCCCTTATCGTATCGCCGCTGCGATGATTTACACCCTGGAACAGGCTGGTGATTTTGAGGGACACTCCTGTCTGCATATTGATGATTTGTTTGCTCGTCTGGACGATGTTCTTTGCGAATCCGCGCAAGAACACGACTTTTACCGTTCAATCACTGAGCGACTCATAAAGGATCGCCAGATGTACCTGGTGGGCGATAATGCTGTGTCGTTACGATCCGTCTATTGGGCTGAAAGAAAACTGATGGAGCGGTTTACCCGCATGGCAAGCGCCACCGCTCCGGCTGTGCTGGATCAGGTTGAGCTTGATGCTTTTCTGGAGAACATTCAACATGAGGCCGGCCTGCGTTACGATCCTGCCCAAATAGATGCTATCGCCTCTGCCAATAGTCGTTACCTGAACTTTGTGGTCGGTTATGCAGGCACCGGCAAAACCACCGTGACTTTCGGTATTTTGAAGTTGCTTGAACACAGATATGGCCGCCAAGGCATTTATGTGACAGCCCTGTCAGGTGTTGCCACCGACCGGGTGCGGAAGGCATCCGGATATGCCGGTGGAACTATCCAGAGCCTGCTGGTTAATGCCAAAGGGGCCGTGATCCCTTATGACGTGTTGGTGCTGGATGAAGCATCCATGGTCAATTCGGAGTTGATGAGCCAGTTGCTTTCATTGCTGAAAGAGGATGTGCGATTGGTTATTGTTGGTGATGGTGGGCAACTGCCGCCCATCGGGGCCGGTGATCCGTTTATGGATGCGGTTCGCTACCGCCTTGGGCCTGTCAATGAGCTAACCAAAATCCATCGCCAAAGCGAGGGTTCCAAAATCAGCGAATATGCCGGGCTGATCCGAACCGGACAGATGCCGGATTTCAGTCAAAAGGCCGATGACATTGCCTTTCGCTCCTTCACTATAGGGAACCTGCAGGAACTCAAGAAAACCCATTCAGTGGAAGAACTGGCTCGGTTGCGCCTCGATAATAACAACCGAATTGCCTCCTATCTGGCTGCCGCCATGGGCAAGTTGGCCCCGCGTATTACTCAAGCGAGATCTTCCGTAGACATCTCGAAATTCCTTTACACCGCACAGATCATCACCCCTATGCGGGAGGGCCCGCTTGGGGCAGGGCGGATGAACGCACTGGCTCAGTCAATTATCACCCCTGACAAGGAGGGCGAGCTTGTTGTTACCACTGGAGGCGGAATGGTGTCATTTAGAGCCGGGGACAAGGTAATGCACCTAAAGAATGAGAATATGCCCTGTTTGAGCGAGCATGAGTTTACCTGCGACCCATACGCCCATATTGAAAAGGATTCTATGCACCGGGTGTTCAACGGCTTCATCGGCATGGTGCGCCGCATTGATCTGGATCAGGGGTTGTTGTGGGTGCAGTATCTGTCAAATAATTCGATAGTTCGTTATACCGTCGATCAGGTGAAAGATTTGCTGGGTTTAGGATATGCCATGACCATTCACAAATCCCAGGGGTCAGGCTTTGATTATGTCATGGTGCCTGTCACCATGAGCCATTATCAGATGCTCAACACCCGACTTTTTTATACCGCCATTACCCGCGCCCAGAAATTTTGCCTTATAGCCGGAGAACCCCAGGCGCTTCGCGCCGCATGCACCAATCTTGACGCCTCGCAGAGAGACACAGTGATGAAACGGATAGCTGCCTGAGTTGGCGGTAAAACCATTCGCCGCTACAATAGCGGCACATTAAATCCTTTTAAGGGGTATGTGATATGAAAGACAAGGTGGCCACCTATTACCCTACCATTTTTGCCATCTTTCCCCTCAATAAGTTGGTTCGCAGAACCATGGGGCATCGCTTGTTCTGCGCGGCCCTGGGGGAGTTTTTTGATGATTGCGCCAGCAACGGTTTCATTCCCGATCCAGTGCTGGAATTTAATGCGTCCAAGTTTATGCGTGGAGGGTATGTTCGCCACCGAACCCGCGCTCTGGTGCTGCCGGAAACGAAACAGTTTCTCTCGCAGTCAATTTCTGAAAATGATGCGCAAAATATTGTTGATCGGTTTGTTGGCGCGTTGCACCAATCTGGGTCCTATGTGAATCTTTGGCCTGCCGGTGCCTCACTGAAGTTGGCCGGTGAGTGCTTTGACCTGGATGAGCCAATACCGAACCTGGTTAAAAACTCCACGGCTGGTTCTACCCGGAAGGAGACGGCGGGTTATTACAAAATTGTCAATGGGCGCGTTTTCTTCAATATCGGCACTGATGAGCGCCCTGATTGGCGATTTCGTCGCCGGGCGAACAAAACAGACATGAAAACACTGCCGGTGCTGGATGGGGTCTGAGTCCACGATTTGCTCTTTTCCGCAGATGGCGGATATAATCAGTCCACGGGAATTAACCCGAAGTAATAGAGGTGTATCTTGCTTTTATCCAAACCCGCTGTTTTTATGCCTGCGAACCCGATCTCAATGGAGTTCGCAGATGAATAAAACCACCATATTCTTTTCTTTGTTGCTGCTGGCATCGGGATGGTTTTTTCGCGGCATGCCTGTAGCCAATGCCCGTATTATCGAAATTCCTGAAAACGACATCCTTGCTATTTCTGATGGCGATACCATCAAGGTTCGTCTGGATGGCCGCAAGGAGCGCATTCGCGTGCTAGGTGTTGACACCCCAGAAATTAAAGGGCAGTGCTTGAGTGAAAAAATGCTCGCTGTTAAAGCGAAGGAGTTTACCACATGGCTGGTTCGCAACCAGCGACCACTGCTGTTGGAATGGGATGGCCGGCGTGACAAATACAAACGCCCGTTGGCCTGGGTGTTTTTAGGTGGCCATGATTTGAGTCATCGGCTGGATAAATTATTGATCAAAGAGGGATTTGCCGTGCGTTATCAACCTCGCCCCGATTCTTTCTGGTGCCAATGATGGGAAAGGGTAATAGAAAAGCTGCGTTGGACTATGTGCTTGCCAATGACACCATGGATTATTCCGATGTGCCTGATAAATGGAAAAAACGCGATAAAGACGGCTGGACCGCAGCCCATTGGTACTTCAAAAAACATGCCGACATCCCCGATGGGTGGCATCCGCGTGGTTGGTATATGCGGAATCCAGAGGGCAGGACTGTTCTGCACGTTTATGCGGGCAACCCAAGGTCCGATCCTGAATGGATGAAAGCCAAGGGGTTATGGCGCCTGGAGGCTTTCTTTTCTGGCGATACTGTAGCGCACCATTATGTACGCTCCCACTCAAATATTGTTTGCAGTTTTCCTGCCGAAGCCTGGAATGGGAGAACCATGCTGGTGAAACCGTGGCTGACTATTATCGCATGAGCCATGGGTTGAATCCTGATGGCTCCCCTTGCCCCGAGAAGAAAAAGGCCGATTTCAACATTGTTTTCGGCGTTCAATCTTCCACTGTTGAGCAACATGATTCCCCTGAACCAGAATTTTAAGGATACGCCATGAAAGATGCTGTCTTAGCCGTTATTGATGTTCAAAAGCGTTGGGTGAACGATAACACTCAGCGCGTTGTTAGTGAGATGGATAGTCTGCAATCACACTATCGGAGAGTGTGCGCTTTCCGGCTTTCCACCCCTCCTGGGAAGATGCGATCAAGCCACACGCTGGTGCCTGGAGATGAGGGTTTTGAACTGGCCTTTGATCGACACCCAGGTGCCATACCCTATAACCGTACTCGATTGTCGTGCCTGACCCACGAGTTCTCAGATGACCTGGTGGAATGGGGTTGCAATGAAGTTCACCTGGCCGGAATTGGAAGTGAGTCCAGTATTTTGTTTTCGGCCATTGACCTGCTTGATCACGGCATCAACCCCGTGGTTCTTGCCTACTACTGCGCCTCTCCGGATGGGGGTGCGTGGCATGAGTCCGCTTTACGCTTGCTCATCAAGTTGCTCGGGCCCCATCGCGTCAGGCTTTCTCCGGTGAAGGTGGATGCTTGTGTTTGATGATTTGACGGTTGTTCACGCCATGGTGGCTCTGGCTCTGTTGGCGATTGCTTTCTCTGTGGCACCGCTTTTCTTTTCCGGGCAAATGGGCCGGTTGGTTTCTGCGGTTTTCGGTGGGCTTTTCTTTTTTGCGACCCTGGTTGCACCAATCGTTTACCTTTTGTTTTTTCAGGACAGGAGGGGAGATGATTAAGCTGTCTTTGCTTTGCGCCCCGATTGGAAAAAAACACCCCTGGGTTGACTACACCAGGGAGTTTCTCGATGAGCGTGATGCGCGAGATTTTTGTCAGGCGGTGATGGGCCGAGAAATCGGACAGTCGGAAAGAAAGGTGTCTGGCACCATCTTCAGGACAAACCCGTTTATCCAGATTGACGCAAGCGGCACCCCCTTGACCTGCTTCTTTGTGGCCACAAGGTCCGAAGGAACTCTAGACACACCAACAAGGGCTGCTAAAGCAATTGATTGCTCCGCTATCTGGTATTCCCGTGACATTCTAAA